>CAMDNO010000004.1 GCA_945902955.1 Porphyromonas cangingivalis | reverse complement strand
ATTCCAAAATACGACACCCGCATCGAAGGTATGTTGTATTCATCTTTCATCAATTTTGCCAAATAATTCATGGAACCCGAGCATTGTACCACATTGAGTGCTGCATTGTGTGCATTGCTGATAGCCTCCACCCGTCCGTCGCCGGTAATAGTTGCATTTACGTGAACGCCCATTTTTTTGTAATACTCCAATAAAATCCACAACTCACCTGCCAAGTTAAAATCGCCCAGAATATTGATGCTTTTTGCCGGAATGGGATTGTTTACGCGACCCACTAATTTGAAAATGGATTCGCAAGCCACTTTGTAGCCATCTTTTTTTGAGCCCTGAAATCCGGGAGCTTCTACGGCAATAACGGGAATCCCTGTTTCTTCTTCTAACATTCGACAAGCACGTTCCACATCATCGCCAATAACACCCACTATACAAGTGGAATAAATAAATGCTGCTTTGGGTTTGTGTGCATTAATAAGTTCGAGTGCAGCCTGATACAGTTTTTTTTCACCTCCAAAAATCACATCACGCTCTTGCAAATCGGTACTAAAACTAAGTCGGTGAAGTTCCGGCCCCGACGACAGCGAACCACGAATATCCCAGGTATAAGCTGCGCAACCAATTGGCCCGTGAATAAGGTGTAGCGCATCCGAAATGGGATAAAGTACCACCCGCGACCCGCAAAACACACAGGCACGTTGGCTCACACTTCCCGCCAAGCTGGCTTTGTTGCAATCTATCGTCCGTTCGTTAGCTCCGGCAACCGATACCTGATTTTGTCTTTCGTGTAATAGTATACCCCCAGCCCCTAAAGGGGAGTTGAAGTTAGCTTTGTCTGGTGTATTCCCTTCTATCATATCATTCTTTGTTAAAATAATCAATACTAATATTTCCTTTTCCCCCTTTAGGGGTTAGGGGTTTCTGGGGGTGTCTTACATAATTCATTTACCGTGCCATTATGTGTTTTATAACATATTTTTGGACGGGAAATTGTGTAAATGTAAGGATATCAAACAAATAGTTTGTTTTAAATAAATACAATGCTTCGGCGTAGCACAAATTGTAAGCTTATAAGTTTATCGAAAACTTACATTTAGGTAGGAAAAGGGGTTGTAATTGCCCAAAAGGTAGGAAATCAAGTAAGCATAAAAAAAGTTGACAGTTGACAATTATCAACTGTCAACTGTCAACCATTTAAGTGCTGTATAACTGATAGTTATGTGCAAGTTATAGTCGAAATTTTCTCAGATTTAAAATTTATTATTCCAGCACCTCGTTGTCGTGCATTTCTTTCATAAACGTAACAAAATCGTTTTTACGGTCGGAATCCATCCACTCCAAACTCTTACGTGGATGTGCGTTGAGCGCTCCCGAAATTAAATATGGAATATGATAACCCCAGTCGATATGTTGTTGCATTGGGTGTACAAAGTCCTGAATTACTTGCAACAGTGGCAACAATCGGTATTTTGGATTTTTGAGGAATGCAATCAATATTTCAATCGGACAGTTTCCGGCACCGCGTCCTAATCCCATCAAAGTAGCATCGAGCATAGTACAACCTTCCATAACGGCTGTGTAAGTGTTCGACATGGCCATTTGCATATTATTGTGTGCATGAATACCAATTTCTTTACCCGGAAGCGCAGCCATGTATTTACGAACCAAATGCTGAATTGATTCTACATACATACTTCCAAAACTATCCACCGCATAAAACACTTTTACGCGCGAAGCAGCAATATCTTTCAAAGCTTCGTCGAGCTCATGTTCGTTTACAGTCGAAACAGCCATCAGATTGATACACACTTCGTACCCTTTGTCCATGCAGTGATGTGCTAAGGCAATGGCTTTGTCCACCTGATGCACGTAACACGCCACACGAATCATATCGAGCAGGCTATCCGAAGCCATTGGTATATCGTCCAAATCAATACGACCAATATCGGCCATTGCCGAAAGTTTCAGGTTGGTTTCGTTTTTACCCACAATGCGTTCCAAATCTTTTTGATGGCAAAACTTCCAGGGGCCCATTTCTTCGCGGCTAAATGCTTTTTCGCTGCTCAGGTAGCCAATTTCCATATAATCGATTCCCGCTTCTACACAAGCGTTGTAAACTCCACGAACAAATTCGTCCGAAAATTGCCATTTGTTCATTAACCCACCGTCGCGAACGGTGCAATCCATTACTTTAATTTCTTGTTTGTACATTATTTTGATGTGTTGATGTGTTGATTTGATGATGTGCCCCGATAGCTATCGGGAGTGTTGATGTGTTGATGTGATGATATGATGATTTTAGTTTATTTTCTTTTTTCCAGAATTTCGAGTTCCTTGTTAATATTATGATTGATAAGACATTCGTAAATACACTCAAAAGTGGCCTTATCCAATCCTAATTCTTCTGCCCATTTGCCTCGCAGGTGTATCACTTCCTTTTTCCGATCCTGAGCAACAACACTTTCAACATCGGTTTTATACTTTACAATTTCGCTAACATAGTTGAAACGTAAAGCAAAAAGCGATAGTATTTCTTTGTCGATTAAATCTATTTGATTGCGGATTTCTTCCTTATTCTTGCATTCGACAGGCAAAAGAGAGGGCTGAAGTAACATATTTCTATCAATTTATTTGAATTTGGCACAAAAATAGTCAAATAATTTGTTTTTTGAAAATTTTGAATTGCCAAAACTATCAAATTAATACAAATTACCTTTTATGGCAATATTGCTTTAGCAAGTATAAAGTAAAAGCTAATTTGGAGGTTTTTGAAGTTATAAACATAAATATTTCAGATTTAATATTGTGGAATATGATACTTTTTTTCGTTATTTCGAAAAATATTTCATACTTATGAAATATTTTCTCAATAAATGAATTACTTTTGACCCGATTAATGTGTGTAACTCCTTTAAAATTTCAAAATTAATATATTTATTACTCTAAAAAATTTAAGCATGAAAACAATTAAATTTGCATTTTTAACAGCTTTAATAATTTTATTATCGACTTCATGTGTCGAAAGTTCGAAAAAGTACATCGCTTTACTTGCCGAACGGGATTCTATTCAGCTAAACATGAAAGTGGTTCAGGAGTCTTACAATCAAACTATCGATTTGCTTGGTGCAGTCGATTCGGGTTTTGCAGCTATTAGCGAAACGGAAAAAAGTTTAAAGTTAGAACTTGGTTTAGAAGGAAACAATGCTGCTAAAAAACAGGAGATGGCTGCTCGTTTTGAACAACTAAAAACCGTTTTAGACGAAAACAAATCGAAAGTAAGCAAGCTTCAAGCATTATTGGCGGCTTCGGGAAATAAAAATTCGAAATTAGCCGAAACGATTAAGCGTTTGGAAGCCGAGTTGGTCGAAAAAACAGCCTCTTTATCGGAGCTTCAAATCGAATTGGAGAAAAAGGATGTACAAATAAAGGAACTTAATACCACTGTAAATGCATTAAGTACCGATGTTAAAAATTTGAGCGAGGAAGCCAACAAGCAGAAAGGTACTATTAAAGAACAAGATGCAGCCTTAAATATGGTGCATTATACGGTAGCATCGTCCAAAGCACTCAAAGAAGCAGGAATTGTTGCTAGCAATGGTTTATTTCAATCAAAATCGGTTATGGCTGGTAACTTTAATAAATCGGTATTTACTTCAGTGGATAAACGCGAATTAAATTCATTACCTATCGCTGCTAAAAAAGTTAAAATCGTGTCGAGTCACCCTGTTGATAGTTATTCCATTGATTTGAATGCAGACAAAACCGTAACAATAACTATAAAAGATATTGATAAATTCTGGAGTGTGTCGAAGTATTTAGTAGTTCAAAAATAGTTTTTTTACTGAAATTCACTTACTTAGTATAAAATAAACAAGCCGAATGGGTTAATTCCATTCGGCTTGTTTATTTTTTTTCCCTGACTTTGCAATGTTTTGCAAGTCAGGTTGAGAGAAGTAATAAATACTTATATTATTTACTAAAATCAACCTTAATATTTCCTGTAAGTGTAGAAACATCAATTGATTTAACTAATTGATTTTTAACAGGGTCGGTTTGACGAACAAAAATAGTTTTTTGAAATTCAGATACCGATACGTTTGAAGTGAAAAACAAATCACGTGAACCTACGCCCGATTTTAAAAGTACTGCTGTGCTTTCGGCTGGATTTGAATCAAAAATTTCGATTTTATACAAAAATTTGCCTTCGAAAGTGTCATTTACCAAAACGGTAAGGTTTACTATTTTAGCACTTTGACTTTCCTGATCTTTAGCTAATCCATTAATACCGTCAGCGCTATTATCGCAACTAACTGCTAAAAGTGCTATCGTAAAAATTGCTACAAGCGTTGTGAAATTCTGAATAGTTTTCATATTATTTCTATTTTGCTTGTGATAGAAACAATTAGTGTACCAAAAATTAATAGGTATTGATAATCAGTTGTTTGTATAGTTTTTAGGCATTTTGCACTCTTCAAAATAAAAGAAAAGTCTTCGAAAACGAAAGTAGTAATTATTCGAAATTGAAATAGGGTTGAATTTTACGAATGGTTTCGGGCTTTAATTCCGAAATGGCAGCTAATTCGTTAGCGTTTTTGAGTTTTCCTTTGCGGCGACGAAATTCATAAATGGCTTTCGACTCGTAAAAATTAAGATAAGGATGCGCATTTAGGCGATCAACAGTAGCGGTATTTATATTTATTTTCTTAACGAGTGCCAAATTCAGTTTACAACTTGGGCTTATTTTTGTGTAGCTTTCTTCGTTCATTCCATAGAGTTCGCGCAATTGTTCTACACTTACAAAACCGCCTGTTTGCTGTCGAAACCGCACAATTGCTTTGGCAAAACCTCTACCTAATCCGTATACTTTCATCAATTCGGTGGTATCGGCCGAATTTAATTCAACGATTAGGTTTTTAATTTTTGTAGGCGTATTCGATTTTACACTATCTTTTGCCGCTTGTTTAATTTCGGCAATGGTTATGTAGGGCTCCAATTCTTTGAATTTTTCGGGGTAAATGCCATATACTTTCGAGAAACTTTCGGTGGTTCTGAATTTGCCTCCTTTACTTCTGAACTTCAGAATGTTAGAGGCAATAAATGGCTTTAATCCTAACCGAACAAATGTGGCTGAATCAATGGTATTGGGGTCAAAATTAAAAAGCGAATATTTTTCTGCTTCCTTTTTTACAAACTCTTTTTTATTTTGAAAAATGCTATCGTATTTCTGGTCCCATTGTGCTTTCCGCAGGCTGTCGCGAGAAACAAGTGTTTTTTCGAAACGTTGCGCTTCATCTAAAAAGTTTGATTTAGATTGTTCTTGTTGCGGAGTGAAGTAAGGCAACAAAAAATCAATAGCTATTATGCTAATTATCAAACAAATTAGTACAATAATAGCTATCCGTTGTCCTTTCGAAAAATAGAAGAAATCCTTCCACATAGTTACATTACGTAATCAACGCAAGCACGTTCGGTTCGCACTTTCCCTATAAATGCCGCTACTCGTTTGTGCTCGGGATGTTCTTGATAGATGTCGAGGTCGGTCATGCTGTCGAATTCAGAAACCAGAGCAATATCATAGTTGCTGATAGGAGCTTCGGGCGTGTTTATGCCCACTTCTATGATTCGAATTTGAGGAATTACATTTTTCAAATTTTCGAGCTCTGATTTAATGTAAAGAGCATTTTCTGCTTTTGTTTTGCCTTCGGCATTTTCTGCCAATTTAAAAAATACAATGTGCTTAATCATTTTTGGTTAATTTGTTGTTTAGTTAATTAGTTGATTGGTTCATCAGTTGATTAGTTCATCTGTTGTCCGTCGTCCGTTGTCCGCAGTCTATTTGCAAACCACTTTATAGCTTTTGTTGTTTACTTTTAAAAAATAAATACCAGCTCGTGTGGGAATAAAAAAGCGACCTTGAACGAGATTTCCCATCCAAACTACTTCTCCGGTGAGCGAAAATAATTTCACATTACCTACTGCCTTGGGCAACGTTATAAATATTCCATCCGAATTGGTACTGAAAACAATTCCTTCGGCAATTGTTTGTGCATTGCCGCTTGGCGCATTATCACTTTCGGATTTATTCCATCCTGCATCGGTTTTTACCACTGTGGGTTTATGGTCCGATGCACTTTTGTTTTGAGCTTGTGTGCTCAAAACAAATAGTAATATTAGGGCAAGTAATAAATTCGTCTTCATTTTTATTTATTCTATCAGTTTATCGTTCACTTTTCATCCGTTTTGGATAGTCGATGGTATAGTGCAATCCACGACTTTCTTTGCGACGCAATGCGTGTTTTATTATTAAATAAGCTACGCTAATTACATTGCGTAATTCGCATATTTCGCGCGAAACAACCGATCGGTCGAACAAATCTTCGGCTTCTCGGTACAGAATTTCTAAGCGACTCATGGCTCTTTTCAAACGTAAATTGGAGCGAACAATGCCCACGTAAGTGCTCATAATCTGCTCTACTTCGCGAAAACTTTGCGTTATCAATACCATTTCCTCGGGCAGTTTAGTGCCTTCGTCGTTCCAATCGGGAATAAATTCGTTCCACTTTATGGAGTCTAATTCTTTTGCAGCATGTTTTGCAGCGGCATCGGCATACACTATTGCTTCTAACAAAGAGTTGGAAGCCAGTCGGTTGGCACCATGAAGTCCCGTGCAAGTACATTCGCCGGCAGCATAAAGATGTTTTATCGACGACTTAGCATGTTCATCAACAACTATGCCACCACATAAATAGTGCTGTGTGGGCGATACGGGAAGCATGTCTTTGGTAATGTCTATCCCCAGCGAAAGGCATTTTTTATAGATATTGGGAAAATGCTCTTTTGTTTGTTCGGCATTTTTATGCGTAACATCCAAATAAACAAACTCGTGACCACGAATTTTCATTTCATTATCTATTGCTCGCGCCACAATGTCGCGAGGAGCAAGCGAACCTCTCTCGTCGTATTTTTGCATAAATTCGCGTCCATCTTTACAACGCAAAACAGCTCCATAGCCACGAATAGCTTCGGTTATCAAAAACGTTGGGCGTTCGCCCGGATTGAAAAGTCCGGTAGGATGAAATTGTACAAATTCCATGTCTTGAATCACACCTCGTGCCCGGTGTACCATAGCAATGCCATCGCCGGTAGCAATTTCGGGGTTAGTGGTTGTAGCATATACACTACCAATGCCTCCGGTAGCCATCATCGTAATTTTAGCCAAAAAAGTATGGATATGATTTGTTTCCTGATCGAGCACATAAGCACCATAGCATTCAATATTCGGAGTATGCAACGTTACTACTTCGCCCAAATGATGCTGAGTAAGTATTTCGATAGCAAAAAAGTTTTCGAAAATCTCAATATTTTTATTTTGTCGAATTTTCTGAATTAAACTTTTCTGAATTTCAAATCCTGTATTGTCTTTATGGTGTAAAATGCGAAATTCCGAATGTCCGCCCTCTTTGTGTAAATCGAATTTTCCAAGCTCATCTTTATCAAAATCGACGCCCCAGTTTATCAATTCTTCTATTTGAGCCGGTGCATCTTCTATTACTTTGCGAACTGTAGCCTCTTTGCAATGCCCATCACCCGCTATGAGTGTATCTTGAATGTGTTTCTCGAAATTGTCGGGGTCGTAGGTTACAGCTGCAATTCCACCTTGCGCATAACTGGTGTTGGTATCGTCGAGTGTCGATTTACTTATCAACGCCACTTTACCATATTGCGAAGCTTTAATGGCAAAGCTAATGCCTGCCAAGCCACTTCCTATTACTAAAAAATCAAATTTACGTGTCATAAGATTGATGAGTTAATGTGCTGATATGATGATGTGTTAATTAAGAACCAACCTTCATATTAATTTAATCTCCTATAAATGTGTTGTTTAATCTTTTTCAAATAAACAATATCTTTCTTTTTTAATCTAATTTTTTCAATCACCACATCACCACTCCCGATAGCTATCGGGGCACATCACCACATCACCACATCACCACATCACCACATCAAATCTCTTTAGAGTACGCTCTACGTCGTTTGTGGTTTACATTTTCGAAACTTCCCCACTGCGACGACATTTTGGTATTCGTTTCTAATTCGGGATTCGATTCGGCAAATTTATAACCGTTTTTGGCTGCATTGGGCATTATATCGGCAAACATAATGGAATTGACGCCCTTATTTTGATAATCGGGGTGTACAGCCATCAAATATAAATCAATCAAATCGTTTTTATATAAAGCCCGAAGCATGTAAAACCAACCGAAAGGAAATAGACTTCCTTTGGATTTTTGCAAGGCCTTCGTAAAGCTGGGCATGGCAATGCCAAGAGCCACCACTTCATCTTTTTCGTCAACAACTATCGAAATTGTATCCAAACGAAAAATACTGAAATACAATTTAATGTAAAATGCGATTTGTTTTTCGGTTAATTTTGCAAAACCATACAAATCTTTATAACACATATTTAATAATCCGAAGATTTTGTTGGCATAATTATCGACTACTTCTTTGCGCGATTTAAAACGCAATGAGCGTAATTTATATTTCTGCTTTACAATTTCGGCAATTCTGAAAAATTTCTCAGGAAAGACTTCAGGCACTGTTATTAAATACTCTTTCCAATCAATTTCTTTTTTAAACCCATATTCTTCAATATGTTGCACGTAATAAGGGTAGTTGTAAATAGTGGCTAAAGTGCTTGGTTTATCATACCCTTCAATTAATAATCCTTCGGGGTCGAAGTCCGTAAAACCAAGTGGACCGCAAATTTCGGTCATTCCTTTGCCTTTGGCCCATGCAATAGCGGTATCAAAAAGGGCTTTCGAGACTTCTTTGTCGTCGATAAAATCGACCCAGCCAAAACGCGCCTTCTTTTCGTTCCAGGTTGTGTTTGCTACAGGATTAATGATGGCTGCTATGCGACCAACAATTTTACCATTTTTTAAGGCGACATAATAAGCCGATTCGCAAAATTCGTGTGCCGGATTGCTATCTTTCGACAAATTCAAAAGGTCGTCTATCATTAATGGTGGTGCAGCAAATTTATTATTTTTATATAAATTAATGCCAAACCAAATAAATTTTTTCAATTCACTTTTCGACTTAACTTCTTGTATTTCAATTGCCATTATTTTGTTTTTTGTGTCGTAATTTCCATTAATAATTGCAAAGAAACAACTTTTCTTACAAAATGGAAAGTATTAAATCCTAAATCTGTTTTTTGGTTTTATAAAAAAATAATCCTAACACTAAAAATGCTGTTACCAAACCGCCAATAATAGAAATTTGTTGCGATAAATGAAAACCCTCAGGAGCGATAAAAATATAACTCACTGTAACGGCAGTCATAAACAATGCCGGCAATAGCGAAATGATATACATTTTTTCTTTTTTATATAGATAAACAGTTATAGCCCAGAGTGTAAACACTGCTAAAGTTTGATTGCTCCATGCAAAATAGCGCCAAAGCACATTGAAATCCATTTGCAAAATCAGAAATGTAATTACGAAAATTGGTATCGAAATTATCAAACGTTTTGATATTGGTTTTTGATCAAATTTCAAAAAATCAGCGGCTATCAATCGTGCCGAACGCAAAGCCGTGTCGCCCGAAGTAAGTGGTGCTGCGATTACACCAAGCAAAGCCAAAGCGCCTCCAATTGGTCCGAGCCACGATTTAGAAATTTGATCTACAATTTGTGCCGGTGCGTTTACATTTCCGAGCGAAGCTACATGTTCCTGCAAACCTTGGATAGAGCCATAAAAACTCGAAGCAGCTGCTGCCCAAATCAGAGCAACAATGCCTTCGGCAACCATACTGCCATAAAATACCCGTCGACCCAATTTTTCGTTTTCGATACAGCGTGCCATCAGGGGCGATTGCGTAGCATGAAAACCCGAAATAGCTCCACAGGCAATTGAAACGAACATTATAGGGAAAATAGGTAGATGCTTGGGATGCAAATTGGAGAAACCTTCGGTAAATTCAGGAATGGGAGCATTGTTAAAAATCATCGCACCCATAATTCCTACTGCCATAAACAGTAATGCAAAACCAAAAACAGGATATATTTTACCAATAATTTTATCGATAGGAAGCAATGTTGCCAAAATATAATACGCAAAAACGATAATTATCCACCAAGTAACATTAATGGAATCGGGTGTCATTTTGGCTAGCAAACCAGCTGGTCCCGAAACAAAAACAGCCCCAACTAATATCATCAATACTAATGAAAATCCACGCATAAACTGTTTAACGCTATTGCCAAGGTGCATACCAACTAATTCGGACTGGCTTGCGCCGTTGGCACGAACCGACATCATGCCCGATAAATAATCGTGAACGCCTCCGGCAAAAATAGTCCCTAATACAATCCAAAGGAACGAAGCAGAACCAAACATGACGCCCATAATGGCACCAAAAATTGGTCCAAGTCCTGCAATATTCAAAAACTGTATCAGAAACACTTTCCACCAAGGCAGTGGCACATAATCCACACCATCGGGATTGGCAATGGCGGGCGTTTTCCGATTTTCGTCGATACCAAAAACCTTTTCGGTTATTTTACCATAAATAATGTAGCCAACTATCAGTGCTACAATCGATAATAAAAAGCTATACATAATATTTAGTTGATTTGTTGATTAGTTCACTGGTTAATTAGTTCACTGGTTAATTAGTTCACTGGTTAATTAGTTCATCAGTTGATTGGTTCATCTGTTGTTAATGAATTTAATTTTCAAATTATTTTCTTTGGAGTAAAACCACGTTCTCTACATGATGCGTGTGTGGAAACATATCCACAGGTTGCACCGCAGTTACCTTATAATCAGCGTCGAGCAAACTCAAATCGCGTGCTTGGGTGGCAGGATTGCAGCTTACATATACAATGCGCTCGGGAGCGGCCAGCCTAATGGCAGCAATCACATCGTCGTGCATGCCAGCACGAGGCGGATCGGTAATAATCACATCGGGCTTGCCGTGGGTTTCGATAAACGCGGCGTTCAAAATATCTTTCATATCGCCGGCAAAAAATAGCGTATTATTGATATTATTAAGTGCCGAATTTACCTTTGCATCTTCAATAGCTTCTGGAACATATTCAATACCAATTACTTTGCTTGCTTGATGCGCTACAAAGTTGGCAATAGTACCCGTACCTGTATAAAGGTCGTACACCAATTCTTTGCCAGTGAGACCTGCAAAATTTCGTGCTATTTTGTATAATTCGTAGGCTTGTTCGGAGTTTGTTTGATAAAAGGATTTTGGTCCAATCTTGAATCTCAATTCTTCCATCGCTTCGTAAATACATTCATTTCCACTGAAAACATGTATTTCCTGATCGGTTATCGTGTCGTTTGCTTTCGAATTGATAACGTATAATAAGGATGTAATTTGTGGAAATTTATTAGCAAGGTTTTGAAGCAAAGCATCTTGTTCGGCTTTATCTTCGTAATAAAATATTAAAATCACCATCAATTCGCCGGTGCTGGTTGTTCGTACCATCATGGTGCGCAAAAACCCTTCCTGCAATCGTAAATCAAAGAATGTCAAGCCTTTTTCCAGTGCGTATCGACGCACTTCGTTGCGAATTTCATTCGAATCTTGTGTCTGCAACCAGCATTTATTTATATCCAGCACTTTGTCGAAAGCACCCGGAATATGAAATCCAACAGCATTCATCGTTTCAAAAACCTTCCCTTCGGCTATCTCTTCGTTGGTGCGCCAGCGCTTATTCGAGAAAGTAAATTCCAATTTGTTGCGGTAAAATTCTGTTTTAGCCGACCCTAAAATAGGCGTAATTTCGGGCAAATCAATTTTGCCGATACGAGTAAGGTTATCAACAATTTGTTTTTGTTTATAGCGCAACTGTGCCGAGTAGGGGAGAGTTTGCCATTTGCATCCGCCACAAATGCCAAAATGTTCACACACAGCTTCGATGCGCTCGGCAGAATAGGAATGGAAATGAATAGGGCGCGCTTCCATAAAGTTGCTCTTTTTGCGCGTAACCTGCAGGTCTACAATATCTCCGGGCACCACATAAGGCACAAAAACCACCACATCATTTATGCGAGCAATTGCCTTGCCTTCGGCAGCAATATCGGTAATAGTAACATCGGTAAATATCGGATGTGGTTTTTTCTGTTTAGCCATGAGGAATTTAAAAAGTTGATTTGGAATGCAAAAATACTATTTTTTACTGCAACTTGCTGCATAATGGAGCAGTTTAACCCTATTTAATGGCTTTTCCATATCACAAATTAGTTCATTCCGGGAATATTTCGTTATTTTAAAAACAAGATTCGTTTTTTTTGATAATTTTTTAAATTGCGATAAAGCAACATATCCACGCGAAATTATCAACGAACATATCAATTTGAATTGTTCTTTATTTTCAAATTTATAGGTCGTTTTATCAATGTTATTCAAGATTTCGGAATGTAAATTTTGATATGTTAGTTCAAGATGTTTAATTTCGCTTGCCGTTGTTGCCAAGGTTTTTATCCCCGCATTATAATCTTTATAAATATCAAAAATATCATTTTCGAGTTGACCAATAGCGCCTAATTTGTAAAAAAGGGCATCTTCATTTTCGGAAATAATATTTGCAAAAGCCCTGCGGTAAAGTTGCATGGTGTAGCCACCTTTGTTGTAAGTTATGGTTTCGAGTTCTTTTTGCGAAAGGGATGCCTGTGTTTGATTTCGTGATGCTACTTGAGCATGAAAAATGTTATTCATTAGCACTTTAGCACTCGATTTATGATTTGAATTTTCCAAAAACAGCAGATATAATTCTACCAATAAATTCAGTTGAGGCGAATATGATTCATTTTTAACAGGATTTCCCAACACGTTTCGAATAAAATCGTCCGAATAATCACTTTCGTCAAATAAGTCGTCGAACAAAGCCGTCATGCTCCCGAGGCAAGTTATGGCAGTTCGTTCATTTGTGGTGAGTTTGCTGCCACGAAGCACGCTGTACGATTCGCCAATGAAAATTGGAACATACAACCCGTACGTTCTTACTCGGTCTAAATCAGACTTATTAAGTTTATTATCATAAGTTTGTGAAAACTCCGAAAGAAACTTTTTTTGTTTTTTGAACTGCTTCCAAAATTTTATAAACAGAAAGAATATCTTTACAACATTCGAAAAATAACTCATTTAGCTCTTGTTTTTGATGGCAAATATAGGGTATTTTTATAAATAAAAAAGTGGAATTTCTATTTTAAAGAAATTCCACTCTATAACAATGTCTATTTATATTTCAAAAACGGTAACGTGCCGAAAGGCAGATGTCGTTATAATAACCTCCGGAACCTGCACTACTTGTTAAATAAAAAGTTGGTCGATAATCAAGAGATAATTGAAGTGGAAAGTCAAATTTATATTCCAAACCAATTTGCCCAACAACACCCAATGCCAGTTTACTTGTTGGATATGTGGGGTTTGTGTTCGAAAAACCGATGGTAGCTCCTGGTCCATAATACCACGCCATTCCTTCTGTCCAGTCGGACAAATCTTTTACCCAGTGATAAATACCATTTAAACCAAACGATTCGGGCGATAACCCAAGGTCGAGTTCAATTCTGTTGCTTTCTCCCAAGGGTTGTTGATACGATATTTCACCACCTGCTCCAAAACGAACTCCAATGGCGCGCTCGGCTTGTGCGAAAATGGATGATGTGCTAATAATAGCGAATGCGAAAATGATTTATTGCTTTTTCATACTTGAATAATTGTTTATTTATAACGTTTTTACAATAAAAATCTATATGTTGTCGCAGATATGTAACAAATAACATACCATTTTGTGTTTTTTTCAAAAAACGGTGCTTCGCTTTTGTTTCATTTTGCTTCTTATATTCTCATTTCGAAAAATAAGTATTACTTTTGTATCCCCATTTAATGGAAATTAAATAATCCAATTGATTTAAGTGGAACTAAAATATTCAATCCAAATAACTTAGATTGTATTTAATATAGCTAATAGAATTAAATAACATACTTTTAAAGTCGATACATTATGAAAAACAAGTATAAAGACTTAATAGAACAGACTTTTGAATTTCCAAACGAAGAGTTTGATGTAGTTGAAAATGATTTGGAATGGTACGATGTGCCGTTGATGGATATTATTAAACAATATGGAACCCCATTGCGCATTGCTTATTTACCCAAAATAGGTCAGAATATTCAAAAAGCTCGCCGTATGTTTAATGTGGCAATGGCTAAAGTCGATTACAATGGCGATTACAACTATTGTTATTGTACCAAAAGTTCTCATTTCTCGTTTGTTATGGAAGAGGTGCTTAAAAACGGTGTACATCTCGAAACATCTTCGGCTTTCGATATAAATATTATGGAATCGCTTTACGAACAAGGTTTCCTGAAACAAGATACATACGTGATATGTAATGGTTTTAAGCGTCCACAATACGTTGAGAACATTCAAAACCTTATGCGAACGGGTTTTACAAATGTTGTTCCAATTCTGGATAACAAATTTGAGTTGAACTTATTACTCAAAGATTTCGACATGAAGTTTAAAGTGGGTATTCGTATTGCTGCTGAAGAAGAACCCAAGTTCGATTTTTACACTTCGCGTCTCGGTATCCGATACATGGATATTATACCATATTACTTAAATAATATTGCCAACAACCCACAGGTTGATCTTAAAATGTTACACTTTTTTATTAATACAGGTGTAAAGGATACTGCTTACTATTGGAATGAATTGAATAAAGCAGTAAACTTGTATTGCGAATTGAAGAAGAAGTGCCCCGAGTTGGATAGTTTAAATATTGGTGGTGGATTTCCTATTCAAACACATTTGGATATGACTTACGACTACGAATACATTGCCGAAGAAATTGTAGCCCAAATAAAACTAATTTGTCAGCAACATGCTGTACCCGAACCACATATCTTTACCGAATTTGGTTCGTATACTGTTGGCGAAAGTGGTGCTATGCTTTATTCAATTGTAAATCAGAAAAAACAAAACGACCGTGAGCTTTGGAATATGATTGATAGCTCGTTTATGACCACATTGCCCGATACTTGGGCTATCAATCAGCGCTATGTGTTTTTGGCAATTAATAATTGGGAATCGGAATACGAACGCGTGAACTTAGGTGGTTTGACCTGCGATAGCGAAGATTTTTATAATGCCGAAGTGCATTCGAATGCTATTTTTCTTCCAAAAATGCAAGAGGATCGTGAGCAATATATAGGTTTTTTCCACACCGGAGCTTATCAGGAATCGCTTAGCGGCTTTGGTGGCATACAGCACTGCCTTATTCCTGCACCTAAATTGGTAATTATTGACAAAGACGAAGATGGCGAATACTTTACAAAGCTTTTTGCCAAAGAACAAAGCTACAAATCGATGTTGAAGATTTTGGGATATTAATTTATTAGTTGATAATTACTTCTTTCAACGTCATCAGTTTATTCTCCGTTTCAGTCCATTCTTTTTCGGCAACCGACGAGGCTGTGATTCCGGCTCCGCTATACAACAAAATTTCATTGCCGAAAAGTTGCATGCACCGCAAATTGACGAAAAGCTGACAGCCATTTTCCGTGCTGAGCGTACCCAAAAATCCGGTATAATAGCTACGTTTGTGATTTTCGTTTTGCAAAATAAAATCAATGGCATTTGTTCTTGGCAAACCGCCCACAGATGGCGTTGGATGCAAGGCTGTTATGAGTTTTGATAGGTCGTTTTCAATCTCTGTTTTTTTGAATTGAAAACCAGATTTTAAGTGAACAAGATTAGCAGCTCTGTAATTTTCGACTTCTGATTTTGTAAATGAGCTAATTCCTGATTCTGTTAATGTTTGAGCAATAAAATTGGTTACTATTGCTTGTTCATCCAATTCTTTTTCCGACCATCCATACTCTTCGATAGCTAAACCTGTAAAAGCTTGTGTGCCAGCCAGCGAAACGGTGCGCATTAGGTCGTTTTCGGTAACAAGTAATGGCTCAGGTGTAGCGCCTATCCAGCAACCTGCTCTTGGCATTTGAAAAAAATAAATATACGCATTGGGATAAAGTTTACACAGTTTTTGAAAAAAAAGTGGTGCCCAAAAATCTTCTGGCTTGTCCATCAAGTGGGTTTTTGAAACTACTACTTTTCGAAATTTCCCTTTGTTGATGGCTTCAATGGCAATGTTTACATTATTTTCAAATGCCTCTTTAGTGGTTGTATCAAAATTAGTTTCATCTATCTGTAATTCCGATGCGAAAGTTTCATTTCTGCTCAATTTGTCAATTGTTGCAGCTGTAACTTCATTATTGCTAAACGTCAAATCGGGTTGAAGCAAATAGGTTTTGCCATCCGTTTTTTGCAAAAATGGAGAGATGACAAAACCATTTGCTGTATTTAGCTCTTCGAAATTATCAATCTCTTTTGGCCACGATTGGTATTGAACCAATGTGTTTATGGTTGATTGTTGTGGCAATCGGTACGAAACAAAAGGTATATTTCGACGATGGCAGATAGACTGCAAAGCGGCTAATGATGGTAAAAAATCGGGTTTACTATTCATTTTTTTTGTTTTTTGAACCACAATAGAAACAATAGGGATAATTTGATTTTGGTTATGCGTATCTGCCCATCGAAATACTATGAGTTATTTTACCTAATTTGTTTTCTTATATTTTTACTATTTGATTTCTATTGTGACTAATGTGGTTAAAATTCTTTTTGGTATAATCCGACAGGTAAGTCGGCAAAGCGAAATAAGTTTATCATTTTTATCTTGCACTTTGATTTCCCAAACGTGCGACGATTTTCCATGATGAATTAATGTACCAACTGCTATCACTTCGTTTTCGGAAGTTGTGCCAATGTGGCTGGCGCTTATTTCGACCCCAAGAACATGAAATTTTTCGTTGTCGACCAAAAACGAAGATCCAATGCTACCAATCGATTCAGCTAAAGCCACCGTAGCGCCGCCATGCAATCGCCCCATAGGTTGAACTGTGCGATTATCAACGGGCATGGTTGCAACCACTTTTCCTGCTGCTACTTCTATAAATTGCATCCCTAAGTGTTCCATTAGGGTGTTTTTGCATAGATTGTTTACAAAATCGTTTGTGTTTTCCGGTTTCATGTATGTTTTTTTTGTTTTTAAACAATATTGATTGAAAAAATGTTTCAGTTTTGATATTTCTATTTATTTATTAAGTAAGTGAGATTTATTATTGATATGTTTCTTAAATTATTTGTAATATGACCCCCAACCCCCAAAGGGGGCTTTAAGACTCAGTATCTTTAATTTCTCGTATCTTTTGTGGAGAATATGTCTTAGCCCCCTTTGGGGGTTGGGGGTCAGAATAAAATATATCATTAAATATCTTCAATTACTTATAACTTTATAACTTTGTATTTTTGTAATTTCTAATTTCTAATTTATAACTTTCTCCCATGCTCGACCCGTACAAAATTATTGAAAAATACTATCCGAAAGATACGGATATTTATTTTATTTTAAAAACACATAGCGAACAAGTGCGCGATAAAGCGTTGGAAATAGCCAAAAAGCATCCAGAGTTCAACTTAGATACTCAATTTGTTAGGGAAGCTTCGCTTTTGCATGACATCGGTATTTTTAAATGCGATGCTCAGGGTATTCATTGCAAAGGTAGGCACAAATACATTGAGCATGGTTATTTAGGCGCACAATTGCTTCGGGCAGAGGGTTTGCCACGCCATGCAAGAGTTTGTGAGCGACATACGGGAACGGGTTTGACCAAAGAAATGATAGTGAATAGTAATTTATCATTACCGCACCAGGATTTCACACCGGAATCGCTCGAAGAACAAGTGATTTGCTATGCCGATAAGTTTTTTTCGAAATCGAAACTTTCGCAGACTCACTCGGTAGAAAAAATTCGCAAAGATCTTGCTCGCTATGGCGATTCTCAGGTTGCTAAGTTTGATGCCTGGCACAAAAAGTTCGATTAATTTAGTAATCGGTACGACAAACCGAATGTCAGTAATTCTTTAAACTGCAACTTGGCTTTTTCACCACCAGTCATTATTACCGTATTGTCGTAGCGTGGATTTATTATAATACGCGTTGATAAAAACCTGTTTAGCTGAAAGTTGCCGATTATTTCCCAGTCTATTTCCACTTTGGTATAGTTGGTGTAAAACGAGAATTTACTATCGAAAGTCATTTCGCGGCTTGGAGCATAATTTGCCTGTATGCGTAGCGAACTACCAATTTCGCTCAATACATTCTCTCCGGTTTTTATACCAAAAAGTTTAGGGTCTACTTTCGAACTATTCAAATGAATATATTTATACGAAAGCGGCGATAACATAACTGATAAAAGCTTTTTGTATTTGTAATCGAGCCCGGCACTAATATTTAGTCTTACGGGCGTAAGAAAGGCAGCTTTCAGAACCGTTGAATTAACCCCTTTATAAGTCTCGAACAATGGTGTTGCAAAATCGAATAGGCCCGAATAGAAAAATGCACCTCCCGCTTTTATACCTAATTTGCTATTTACCCTAAATATATCATCGTTTGTATTTAATGCACGGATGGTATCCCCTTCAATAGAATTGAATCCTGCACGCCATTCCGCTGAGTTTTCCCATTGGATATTTGCTTTGTCATCATAATTCAACTTCCCACTCAATGTGCCCAAAATAGCAATATTATCGCTACCACCTTGATGCCAGTTTTGCGATACATAGTTTTGCGAAAATTGTAGATAAGCATTTGCTTTATGCGTCCAAGGTCCTAATTTGGCTTTTTCTATAACCATATTTCGACGTGCACGGGGAGTCATTTTTTCATCGTCCACAAATTTTATATTACGCGTATAATCAACATCGATGAGTGCATTTCTTACATCTGCTGTGTTTGGAAGTTCGTCTTCGCGGTATAGTATCAGCTCGGGCTGTGTTACAACAATATATTGAAGTGCATTTTGTCGCATTTTAAGCAAAAAATCCATATCTTTTTCAATTTCGGGTGCGCACATTTTGTAATTACCCAATGTGGTTGGATTTTTACCTATATATATGGTATAGCTCAACAAACTTTTTCGATAATCAAATGGGAAAGGATATTTGCGCAAAACCAATGGTAAAAATAAAAAATTATTTTCGGAAAGTAAAGTGTCTATTTGCACTAAGGGCACATTGTGGATAATTTTGTCAATCTCTTCGCGTAAGGTTTTAGCATCTATTACTCGTAGCGGAGGTTCAGGAACTTCTAATGTATCTGGAGCTGCAACAATTGCACTGTCTTTCATCGAGGCCATAACTGCTTGAACTGAAGCAGGTTTTGATATCAATCCTTCTAATGCTGCGTCGATATCAATCAGTTGTGCTGGCACCGAATCGATGACTGCCGTTGTCACCGAATCGGTTATTAAAGTAGCCGAATTTGCGTTAACTCCTATTGTAATAATACTCAAAATCAATACTATACTCTTTCTCATACTTTTTATTCACATAAATTGAGTTCCAAATCTTCCAAATTTCGTGCCAATATCGTTCCTCTTTGGGGGTAGGGGGCATCAATCAAACAACCTTGGGTGGTCTTCTTCCATTTTGCGGATAATGGCAACCATTAATGTTTCGCGAATAAATTTGGCTTTATTTGCAACCTTGTATTTTTTCAAATAGCGGTAGAGCGCTTTGTTTTCGTCGTCGTTGAGCGTAAAAGCATGATTATGCGTCCGATTCGAGATGCGTTTTGGGGTGGGTGAAAGTATTTTTTTTACCATTTTGATAGAATTACGCTGCAAAAATAATACAATCTGATTGATTTTAAACTAAATATGCCTTAACAAAAGAATAATTATAGCAAGCAGAATTAAAAAATCAATTATTTCTTTACGGATTTAAACCACAATGAACACAAAAGTTATATTCTCAATTATTGAGAATTCTCTAAATTGTGCTTATGTATTAATTTTCCTTCATTGTTTTTCTATTGAATTTAACCGATAGACATCGGAGTGGCTAAAAATCTTCTTTTGTGATTCTTTGTAACCTTTTATGGTTAAAAATTATTATTTGTATCGAAAATGCAACTTTTTTGTCATTTAATTGAAAAATTGATAACAGTGTACTGAACAAAATGCTTCCAAAAATCATTATTATTAATGCGATTAACTAAAATTGTAAAATTTGTACGCCAATAAACCAAATTAATTTAAGGTATTAATAAATATTTTGGCGTATAATTTCAATTGCAAATTGACATATTGTAATAAAAGAATTAATTAAATCGTATTTTTTCTATTATTTACTATATGTAATTGATATTTAGCAATATATACTAACGGCTTATGATGTTCTTTGGTCTTATATAACGTCATTATTTATTACTTTTAGGAATAAAAACTACTTTTAAAGTGTCATTTTACTTTCAATAAAATGAATAATTTTGCAATATGTCATCAAAAAAGCTTGTTTTTTAGAAAGTAAAGTTCTATATTTGCACCCTCGTTTTATAAAATTCGGTTAAAAAGCGCAATTAAATGATTTATAAACAAAAATGTTAAATTTATGAGAAAACTAACGTTCTTATGGGCCTGTCTGTTTTTGATAGGTGTGGGTTTGGTTAATGCTCAGTCGAAATCCGTTAGCGGTAAAGTGCTATCGGCTGAGAATGGGGAACCGATTATTGGGGCAACCGTTATGGTTAAAGGAACCTCGACTGGTACAATTACAGGTGTTGATGGAGATTTTGCTCTAACATTGCAGGGCGCCCAGAAAACTTTAATTATTTCGTACGTAGGTATGAAAACTGTTGAAGTAGAAGCAAAAAACAATATGGTTGTTAATTTAGAAGTTGGAGCTTCTGAGCTCGACGAGTTTTTAGTTATTGCGTATGGCAGTACGTCAAAAAAATCGTTTACAGGGGCTGTTACTACTATTAAAGGCGACAAACTTTCAAAATTAGAAACATCAAACGTAACAAAAGCGCTCGAAGGTGCTATGGCTGGTGTTCAAACTTCAAGTTCTTCGGGTCAGCCAGGATCTTCGGCTGCAATTCGTATTCGTGGTTTAGGTTCGGTATCTGCAAGTCAAGCTCCCCTTATTATTGTTGATGGTGTGCCTTACGAAGGTTCATTAAATACCATAAATAATCAGGATATCGAAACCCTTAATGTGTTAAAGGATGCTGCTGCAAACTCTATGTATGGAGCTCGCGGTTCAAATGGTGTGGTTTTAATCACAACTAAAAAAGGTGTTAAAGGAGAAACTAAAGTATCTCTCGAAACACGTGTTGGTAGTAATTCAAGAGCCGTTCCAGCTTATAATGTTATTACGAGCCCAGGCGATTATTACGAAATGTCTTTCGAAGCCATTCGCAATAGTTTAGTTGAAGGAGGAGCTGATTATTATACAGCATCTAATCAGGTTGCTAATGAGCTGATTTCGAAACATCTTGGCTATAATATTTATTCGGGCGTTGCTGATAATGCATTAATTGATCCTATTTCGGGTAAGCTAAATCCAAATGCAACCCAAAAAAAATGGAATGATAGCTGGTTGACTGATCCTTTTAGAAATGGTGTGAAACAGGAATACAACTTGAATGTATCTGGTGGTAACGATAATACAACGGCCTATATGTCTGCTTCGTATTTGAATGACGAAGGTTATGTTATTAATTCAAACTTCAGTCGTTTAAGTACCCGTTTGAAAGTGGATCAAAAAGTAAACGATAACATCAAACTTGGGGTTAATATTGCATACGCTAAAACGCAAAGCAATTCACCAGTTGCAAGTGATGGTGGTTCAAATTATTCAAATATATTTAACTTCTCTCAAAATGCAGCACCTATTTACCCAATTTATAAATATGATTTGGCAACCGGAGCTCCTATTTTAGATGCTTCTGGTGTACAACAATACGACTTTGGTTCAAGTAATATTGCCAATGGCTTACCAAGCACCAACACACGTGCTTATGCCGGAGAACAAAATCCAATGTATAAATTAAGTTATGATAGTAACAATATTATGCTCGACAATTTATCGTCGAGAATTTATACTGAAATTAAATTTTTGAAAGATTTTAAATTGACTTTGAATGGTGGTTACGATGTTTTTAACTATGTTGCTACTGATTTTACAAATCCATTACAAGGTGACGGGAAAAACTACAATGGTATAGGTTATAAAACGGCACAACGATACGAAGCACTCAATTTTAATCAATTGTTGAACTATAATAAGAAAGTTGGTTTACATGATATTAGCCTATTGTTAGGTCACGAAACTAAATCTGATGACATTTGGTATCTCGAAGGTCAAAAAATGCATTATTATGACCCGTATAATCCTGAATTTGCTAATGCTGGTGCCACTTCTGGATTAACTTCGTTTACTCAACAATATCGTCTTGAAGGATATTTGTCGAGAGTTGAATATAGTTACGCAGAAAAGTACAATGTTTCAGGAAGTTTCCGCCGCGATGCTTCTTCGAAATTCCACCCGGATGTGCGTTGGGGTAATTTTTGGTCAACTGGTGCATCTTGGATAGCAAAAAAAGAGAGCTTTTTAAATGACGTTGATGCTATCGACATTCTTAAAATCCGTGCAAGTTATGGTACACAAGGTAATGATGGTATTGGAGGGTCGAACTTATATCTTGATCAATACACCCTTGTAAGTGATGGTAGCTACTCTTCTCCAATTCTTTCGTATCGTGGTTCTCCGGATTTAACTTGGGAAAAGTCGAACAACTTTAATGCAGGTATCGATTTGGGATTATTTGAAAGAATTACTTTAACTGCCGATTTCTTTATCAAAGAAACAAAAGATATGATTTATCAAAAGCCACTTCCAGCATCTGGAGGTACTCCAACTTGGATTTGGGATAATCAGATTGATATGAAGAATACAGGTATAGAAGCAGAATTGATTGTTGATATTGTAAAATCACGTAATGTGAAATGGGATGTTTCGTTCAATGTAACTGCTTATAAAAATGAGTTGACTAAAGTACCCGATGATAAAGATCCTAAAGGATATATCGCTGGTAGTTATTGGAGAAAAGTGGGTGGTACCTTGTACGACTTCTACGACTATGAGTATGCTGGAGTTGATCCACTTACTGGTAAAGCTCAATGGTACAAAGATGTAACTACTACAGTTGATGGTGTAGATAAAACTGAAAAAGTGAAAACAAGCTTATACTCAGAAGCTAAACGTTACGAAACAGGCAAATCTGCCATACCTGATTTATATGGTGGTTTTTCGACTAACCTAACGGCTTATGGCTTTGATTTAAGTGCTCAAACTGCTTTCCAAGTAGGTGGCTGGATTTACGATGCAACTTATGCTCGCCAAATGAGTGGTGGTACTGCTGGTTCAAACTGGAATAAAGATATCTACAAACGTTGGACTCCTACAAATACAGAGACAGATGTACCTAGAGTTTCTACAAGTGATCAAAATGTAAATGCTACTTCTTCACGCTTTCTTACAAGTGCTTCTTTCTTTAGTATTAAGAATGTAACTTTAGGTTACACATTACCTAAGAAAATGTTAAACTCGGTAAAAATCGAATCAGTAAGATTATATGCTACTACAGATAATTTATTCCTATTAACTGCTCGTCAAGGAATGGATCCACGTCAAACATTTAGTGGTACTACTTACGAAGGTATATATTCTGCTTTACGTACCACTTCGGTAGGATTATCTGTGAAATTCTAATCAATAAAAATAAAAATTTAAGTTTATGAAAACAAATAAAATAATCATTTTTATCCTAAGTGTAGTTCTTTTTGGAACTGGATGTACGGATGAATTTATGGACGTTAAGACAACTGCTTCGCTTACATCGGTAGATGCAGCTGTTGCTATGGAGTCTGATCCTGCTAAGCTTACCGGGTTCGTTGATGCAATTTATAATGTAATGGTTAAATATGATTTGGTGTCGACATCTCATGATTCTTTCGGATACATGGCTATGTTGCATGCCGGAGATATGATGACAGAAGATATTGTATCATCAAAACTTTCACATTTCAGATACGATTATGCATTAGATAATCGTGAGTGGAACTATCGTAGAACTAATATGGTTTGGACATATATGTATAGTATTGTGTCGGGCTCTAATACTGTTCTTGGTTTAACTTCTGCCGAGTCTACATCTGCTCAAATTCTTGCATTTCGCGGACAAGCACTTGCATTACGTGGTATGGCGTATTATTATCTAATTCAACATTACCAAAAATTGTATCCTATTGCAAATGCTGGTACTCTACCTGGTATACCATTGTATTATGCTGGTAACGAAGGAAAAGAAAATAAATTAGGTCGTAATCCTATTTCTGAAGTTTTAGCTCAAATTGAGTTAGATTTAACTACCGCTGTTTCAAATTTGGAATTTGCAAAAAATAATGGTGCTGCGAGACCTGCAGCTAGTAAAAATCAAGTTGATTATTATGTAGCAAATGGTTTATTAGCTCGTTATTATTTGCTTACAGAGCAATGGTCGAAAGCTGTGGCTGCTGCCAAAATTGCACAAACCAACTATCCTGTAATGACTTCGGAACAAACGCAAGATGGTTTTATTTCTCTAACAAATGGAGAATATATGTGGGGATACGATCATAACACGGAAACTTCGACTATCTATGCTTCGTTTTTCTCTCATATTTCGAATCGTACCTCTGGATATGCTGGTTTGCAATATGCTCCACGCTTAATTGATAAACGTTTATACGAAACTATTCCTGCAACTGATATACGCAAAAAATGGTTTCAAGATGGAACAGGCTCTTTAGTTGTAACAGAAAACGTAGATGCAGATGCAACAGGCTGGAAATTGCCTTATGCTTCTCTCAAATTTGGTTCTGATGGTGCATTTACTCAAGACTACACTTATATGCGTGGTTCCGAAATGGTGCTTATTGAAGCCGAAGGGCTTGCACAATCTGGAGCTGCAGCGGATGCTGCTACTGCTCTCAAAAAATTAATGGTAAATCGTGATCCTTCGTGGAATAAGACATCTGTTACCGTTGATGAAATATGGATGCAAAGACGTATTGAATTATGGGGTGAAGGATTTAGCTTTTATGATTTAAAACGTTTTAATAAGGGCATCGATCGTTCTTATACTGGTTCTAACCACGAAGGCTCTAATAAATTGGTGGTTCCAGCTGGTGATAAACGTTGGATTTATCAAATACCTCAGGGTGAAATTCAAGAAAATCCAGAAATTTCGGAAGAAGATAACAATGAATAAAATAAATTTTCAGCCGGTTTTGAGAAATCACTGCCGGTTGAAATAATAAAATTTGAAATTATGAACAAAAATATAATGAAATTTTTAGCATCCTTGTTTATTGTTGCTTTTGCTACTGTAAGCTGTACAGAGGATGTAATCAAAGCGGATTACGATTATACAGGTGATTCGTCTAAACTTCCAGCTCTTACGCTTACTTTAGGCGAAATAACGGGCGCAAGTGTTGAATGCTTTGGAACTTCTGTTTATGTGGGTAGCGATACGGTAATTCTTGAAAAAGGATTTATTTGTGCTACTGATGCAGAATTTACAACGGGTATTGTTAGTGTAAAGAATGATAGTGCAAATTTTCACGGCGAAGTTACAAAGCTTGTTGAACTAACAAATTACTTTGTTAAATCGTATGTAATAACAAAAGATGGTATAGCTTACAGTGGATATTTGACTTTCAAAACTCCAATGCTTAAGAATCCATTAGTGGATTATGTAGGTACTTATGTGCAAAGTGATTATAAATATACTGATAACTCTTTAGAAGCTTCGTACAATGTGAAGTTTGTAGAGATCGTTGGTAATACTAAACAATTGAAGCTTGTTAATTTCTGGGATGGTGGTGAAGAAATTATTGTAGATTTCAATCTTACAACTAAGAAAATATCTATTGCTCCTCAGAATATCTACACACATGCAACTTATGGTGAAGTAAAAGGCTATCCTTATAATGGAACTGCAGCAGATGTATCAGGTACTCCTGTTTTAGGTACAATTGAAACTAATGGATCAATTACACTTGACTCTTGGTCTGCTCGTGTCTCAGCCGGTTCTTTTGGTACTTATAAAAAATCTACTCTCATTCCTGCTACTAGCGATTTGGCTGGAACTTATACAGAGGTTGATTATAAAGCTGCCGATGGCTCGATTGAAGCTACTTATGATAGTAAAATTGTTATTACTCCTGTTCCATTCGAGTTGAATAAAGTTATTATCAAAAACTTTTGGGATGGTGGTAATTATGAAATTACTGCTGTTATGGATTTTGATGCCGGAACTTTTACAATTGCTCCTCAGATAATTTATGTTGATAAAGATTATGGAAATTGTAAAATTTATCCTTATGATAAGGCTACTAATGTTGTTGATAAATCGGGCACTCCTGCAACAGGAAAAATAGAAGATGATGGTAGCTTAACCATTGGCGGTTGGGCGGCTGTGGTTGATGCGGGTTCGTTTGGTAAATACGAAAAATCGACACTTAAAAAGGCTGTTGCAGCATCTATTAGAGCTAAAATGAAATTAATTGATAATACAACTAATTCAAATAAATTGTTTCAACCTAAGTATTTGAAATAATTTGGTAATAATTACAAAAGAGAGAGAGTTATCTGAAAAGGTAACTCTCTTTTTTAGCCCTCTTTTGCAATATCATTTTTTTATTATTTCTTTGTAAAATGTTTTACAATATAAATTAATTGTTTTATGAGAAAATTATTTTGGGGATTACTTTTTTCTTTGGTTATTACATCTATTAACGCAAAAGATTTAATAACTTACAAGTTAGACAATGGTCTAACAGTTTATCTTTGGGAGGATAAAAACCAACCCGATGTGTCGGGACGCGTTGTTGTAAGGGCTGGTTCTATTGATGAGCCCGAAGAATATACCGGATTGGCTCATTATTTAGAGCACGTTATGTTTAAAGGCACCGAAAAAATCGGAGCTTTGAATTGGGCTGATGAGAAACCTCATTACGACAACATTGTTCGTATGTACGATGAATTTTCGGCTACTACCGACCCTATCGTAAGAGATACTTTAATTAAAAAAATCAATCGCGAATCTTTGCTCTCGGCAAAATATGCTGTAACAAGTGATTTTTCGAACTTAATCGAAGGTATGGGGGGCGAAGGTCTCAATGCTGGTACAAGCTATGACATGACCGTCTATTATAACAATTTTCCTGCTTTCCAAATGGATAAGTGGTTAAACGTAAATTCAGAGCGCTTAATAAATCCTGTATTTAGAGCATTTCAAGCAGAACTCGAAAACGTGTTTGAAGAATACAACATGTATCAGGATAACAGAGGCACTCATGTACAGAATTTTATGTTTAGCAACCTATATGCACCACATGCTTATGGTCGTGATATTATTGGAAAAGCCGACCATCTCAAAAATCCTCGCATGAGCAAGCTCATTGAGTTTTACAATAATTGGTATGTGCCCGAAAATATGGCCTTAGTTCTTGTAGGTAATTTTGATTCGGAGCAAGCAATTCCAATGATTAAAGCAAATTTTGGACGACTACAAAGCCGCCCAACTCCCGAACGTAGAAAATATGCACCTACAAGTTTTGATAATAATCCTCGTTTTACGGCTAAATTATCTTATTATCCACAAGTGGTTTGGGGTTACAAAGGCGTATCAAAAGGGCATAAAGATGAATTGCTTTTAGAAATATGTACTTCTTTGCTCTCCAATAGCATGAGTACCGGCTTGTTAGATAAACTTTCGTTGAATGGCGATTTATCGAGCGCACAGGCTTACAACGATGCTCGCAGAGATGATGGACGCCTTTTGATTATGGCTGTTCCGTATTACGATATTAGCCAACGTATGTACGATTCGGATAAAGCAACCGAAAAAATAATTATGACTGAGGTTGATAAGCTTAAAAATGGTAATATCGAAGATTGGTTAATCAAATCTGTAAAGGATAATATGCTTCGTCAGTATACCTTGGTAATGGAAACTCCGGCTGCAAAAACCGAAGTGCTTACCGAATTGTTTGCATACCAATTGCCTACATCTCATTTTTTCGAAATGAATAATCGAATTAATGCCATTACTAAAGAAGAAATTCAACGTGCAGCCAAGCAATACTTTTCTGGTAATCACATTACCGTAACAATGGAAGAGGGAGCACCCAAAAAGTTTAAATTAAAGAAGCCGGATATCAAACCGCTTGATCAACCAAAGGGACAAAAAACCGAATATGCTAAACTCATACAAAGTATGCCAATTAGTAAAGTTGAAGAGGTTTTCAATAATTTTGAGGATGTCAAAACAGTTAAATTGTACGAAGGTGTAAATCTATATTGCACTGAAAATAAGCAAAATAATATTTTTACCCTTACTATTCGGTACGGTGTAGGAGCAAAGAAAATGCCTAAACTCGAATATGCTACCTCGCTTATGAACTCTGCAGGTATTATGCCCTCGAGCGATGCACAAACTGTTCGTAAAGAGTTTAGTGAATTGAATACACAATGTAGTTATTCGGTAACCGACGATTATTTTTACATTTCACTTATGGGCGATGAACAAAATGTGGTGGAAGCATGTAAATTAATGACACGTCAAACTCTGTTGCCTAAATTAGATGACAAACAGTTGTCTAGAGTTAAAGGAGGAGCAATACAGAGTAGGTTGGCAATTGAAAAAGACAATATAGAATCGCTTTCGGGTGCATTGTTAGAATATGCATTGTATAAAGAAAAATCATCGTTTATCGACCGTATGAAGTTGATGGATATTTACAATGCTTCCATCAGCGATCTTACTGGTGAAATAATTCGTGCTACCAACTATGAAGTGGATATACACTATGTAGGAACCAAAAAACCGGAAGAAATTTCGGAAATTTTGAAAGCAAATCTACCTTTAAAAGAAGGACTTAAAAAGAGTGAATCGCCTGTAATTCAGGATCGTATTACGTACGAAGTTCCTACAATCTATTTTTTGCCTAATAGTGATGCTCAACAGGCTAGAATCTATTTTTATATCAATGGAAAAGAATATAATCCAGCTGATAGAGTAAAATACGATGCTTTTATGCAGTATTTTAGTGGTGGTTTTAATGGTCTTGTAATGAATGAAATACGCGAAAATAATTCGATGGCATACACCGCTTATGGAACGATGGTTACACCACCACTTGCCAATAAAAAAGCGTTTTTCTTAGGATATGTAGGCACACAGGGCGACAAAGTGGCAAATGCAGTGGATTTGTATTTGAAACTAATGAAAGATATGCCTTTGTTTCCCGAACGAATAGATAATATTAAAACATATTTACGCCAATCTACATTGACCGACAAACCGGCATTCAGATCGAAATCGCGTGTGTTTAATAGTTGGAAGCAATTAGGATATACCGAAGATCCTGCAAAAGTGAACATGCCTCAAATTGATGCGCTCACTTTCGACCAGATAGTTGATTTTTACAATACCGAAATAAAAGGAAAACCTATAACAATGGTTATTATGGGCGATCCAAAACAGATTAATCTGAAACAAATTGAGACGAATCACGGTAAAGTAAAAAAATTAATCACTAGCAATATATTTAGTGTTGAGAGCTTTTAAATGAACACATGTTTAAGCAAGTAAGTGAGATTTATTATTGATATGTTTCTTAAATTATTTGTAATATGACCCCCAACCCCCAAAGGGGGCATAGCCGTCAAGTTAATTTTAGGTTTCGACCCCCAAACCCCCAAAGGGGGCCTTAAGACGCAGGATCTTTAATTTCTCTTACATTATGTAGAGAATATGTCTTAGCCCCCTTTGGGGGTTGGGGGTCAGAATAAAACATATCATTAAATATCTTCGATTACTTATTTAAAGTTTCAATCTGATTGCTTTTGCCTTTTATTTTATTGCTTTTTTGCAATAAACAGGCAGAAAATTGTTTAGATTTTCATTAAACTGTCATTAATTTGAATTATTAATGACAGTTTACTGAACAAA
Source organism: Porphyromonas cangingivalis (assembly GCA_945902955.1). Classification (GTDB taxonomy): domain Bacteria; phylum Bacteroidota; class Bacteroidia; order Bacteroidales; family Paludibacteraceae; genus Paludibacter. The sequence goes on along the minus strand of CAMDNO010000004.1, from coordinate 33,541 downwards.
CTGCTGTCGAAAATCATTATAATATCTTTGTTTAACCAAATTTATAGAAATAGTTATCAATATAAGTTTTAATATTTTAGGCTATTCGCAAACTGTCAAATTTAAAATATAATTTCAATTTGATAGTTTGAAAATCTACTAAATATTTAATTTTATTATTTTGAAATCTATCTCTATTAGTTGATAAACAACAATATATAGTTAAATTTAAAAATAGTTATCAGCTGATTAATCTTATTTTATTTATAACTTTTAGGTATTTATATTCATTCTTTTGTGTCATATAGATTTTAATAAAATGAATAAATTTACTATTTATCATCAAAAAAGTTTGTTTTTTAAAAAGGAATGCTCTATATTTGCACCCTGATTTTATAAAATTCGGTTAAAAAGCGCAATTAAATGATTTATAAACAAAAATGTTAAATTTATGAGAAAACTAACGTTCTTATGGGCCTGTCTCTTTTTGATAGGCGTGGGTTTGGTTAATGCTCAGTCGAAAACCTTTAGCGGTAAAGTGCTATCGGCCGAAGATGGGCAACCTGTTATCGGAGCATCGGTTATGGTAAAAGGAACTACAACGGGTACTATTACCGGAGTTGATGGCGATTTTACAATTACATTGCCGGGGAGTACACAAACTTTAATTATTTCGTACGTAGGTATGAAAACAGTTGAAGTAACTGCAAAAAGTGGTATGACAGTAAAAATGGAATCGGATGCTTTGGCAATCGACGAAGTGGTAGTTACTGCTTTGGGTATTAGTCGTGAAAAAAAATCACTTGGTTATGCTATTCAGGAAGTAAGTGGAGATGACATTAACAAAGTTAAATCTGATAACTTTATCACTTCTTTATCTGGTAAGGTAGCTGGTATTAATATCAAGAACAACACTAACTTTGGTGGATCTACCAATGTTATTATTCGTGGTTCGAATTCACTAACAGGAAACAACCAAGCATTATTCGTGATTGATGGTATTCCTGTTGACAATTCAAACACAAATAATTCGGGACAAACTACTGGTCGTAATGGTTACGATTATGGTAATGCAGCATCTGATATCAATCCTGCGGATATAGAATCTGTTTCGGTATTGAAAGGTGCAGCTGCAACCGCTCTTTATGGATCACGTGCAGCAAACGGTGTAGTGTTAGTAACTACCAAAAAAGGCAAAGCTACAGGTTCTAAAGTGCCAAAAGTAAAAATTAGTTCAAATGTAACTTTTAGTCAAGTTGACAAAAGTACCTTCCCAACCTATCAGAATGAATATGGAGCTGGTTATGGCCAAGCTTATTATAGTGGTCCTGGAACTGAGTCTACTGCCGATGATGATAGTAAATATTATGGTTTTGAGTATTTTGAAGATGTTAATGGTGATGGAAAAAAAGACTATACTGTTCCTTTTTACGAAGATGGTTCACGTGGTCAAAAATTTGATCCAAATTTAATGGTTTATCAATGGGATGCTTTGTATCCAGAATCACCAAATTACCAAAAAGCTACACCATGGGTGGCTGGTGCAAACCAACCTATTACTTTCTTCGAAACCGGACTTAGTACCACAAACAATGTGGAAGTATCTGGTGGCGATGACAAAACAACCTATCGTTTTTCGTATACTAATTATGATTCGAAAGGTGTTATGCCAAATAGTAATTTAACTAAGAATAATGTGGCTTTTAATGGCTCTCACAAAATTTGGGAAAATTTAAAAGTTTCAACTTCTGCCAATTATGTTAAAACTGCTGGTATGGGTCGTCCATCTACTGGTTATTCAGATAATATTATGTCGGGCTTCCGTCAATGGTATCAAACCAACGTAGACTTAGGGGCTCAAAAAACATTGTATGAACAAACCGGAAAAAACCTAACATGGAACCCTCATTCTGCAACAGATTTAACTACTGCCTATTGGGATAATCCATATTGGATTCGCTACGAAAATTATGAAAAAGATAGCCGTAGTCGTTTAGTAGGTTATGCACAGTTGGACTGGCAAATTACAAGTGACTTAAAAGCTATGGGTCGTTATGCGATGGATACCTATAGTGAATTGCAAGAAGAACACAAAGCTGTTGGTTCAGGACCAGGTGAATTTGGTGTTGGAAGAAATGATGTAGGATCTGGATATTCAAGATATTCAAGAGATTTTACCGAAAGTAATCTCGATTTCATGTTGAATTACCACAAACGTTTTACTGATGATTTGGACTTTACAGGATTGTTAGGTAGTAATATTCGTAGAACTAAAGTTGAAAGAGTATTTGCATCAACTAACAATGGGCTTGCTGTGGCTAAAGTATATGCTTTAAGCAATAGTGTTGATCCAATGCTTCCACCCGAAGAGTCTTTAACTCAAGTTGGAGTTAATGGTTATTATGGTAGTATGTCTCTTGGATTTAAAAATACCTATTTCCTTGATGCAACATTAAGAAACGATATATCTTCAACTTTACCAGTCGAAAATAGATCATTTTGGTATCCTTCTGTTACAACAAGTGTTATTTTCTCTAATTTGTTGAATTTAGACTGGATGAATCTTGGTAAAGTTAGATTAAATTATGCAGAAGTAGGTAGTGGAGCTCCAGCTTTAAGTGTAAAGGATACTTACTTAGCAAATGCACCATTTAGTGGAACTTCTTTGGTAACTGTTCCTAATACTAAACTAAATGAAATGCTTCGTCCTGAAAGACAAGCATCATGGGAAGCTGGTTTAGAATTAAGTCTTTTGAAAAATCGTTTAGGTTTAGATTTATCAATTTACAAAGACAATACTTATGATCAGTTGATGCCGGTTTCTGTTTCTTATGTTACTGGGTATTCTTCTAAATGGGTAAATGCTGGAGAAATCGAAAACAAAGGAGTAGAAGTTCAATTGAAAGGAACACCTATTAAAACCAAAGATTTTTCTTGGGATGTTAATGTTAACTGGGCGAAAAATACAAGTATGGTTAAAGAACTTTACACCGACGAAGCTGGCAATGAAGTTAAAAATCTTCAGATTGCATCTTTACAAGGTGGTGTAAGTATTAATGCTAAAGTTGGTCAACCTTACGGAGCTATTTTAGGCTCAGACTTCCAATATCATGAAAATGGTGGTAAATTAGTAAGTGCTACAAGTGGTCGCTATTTGAAAACTGCTACAAATGACCAAGTTATTGGAAACATTAATCCAGACTGGACAGCAGGTATTAATAACGCATTCAAATATAAAAACTTAACATTAAGTTTTTTAGTTGATATTCAACAAGGTGGTGATGTTTTCTCGCTCGATATGTGGTACGGAATGGGAACAGGTTTGTATGCCGAAACTGCAGGTTTAAATGATTTGGGCAATCCTCGCCGTGATCCAATTGCTGGAAAAGATGCAACAAACAAAACTTATGCTGCAAATTCTGGAGGTACATTAAATCCAGGTGTGTTAGCTGATGGTTCTGAAAACTGGGTTCGTGTAAGCGAGCAAACTTATGGTGCTGCTGGTTGGGCTGTTGACCCTAACAAGCGTTACGTTTACGATGCGTCTTATGTGAAACTAAGAGAATTGTCGCTTAGTTATGATTTGCCTAAAGAATGGATTAAAAAATTATATTTAACTGGTGCATCTGTTGGTGTAGTTGGTTCAAATCTTTGGATTATTTCAAAAAACTTACCTTATGCTGATCCAGAGGCAAGTCAAGGTTCTGGTAATATCCAAGGATGGCAATCGGGTGTAATGCCAGCTACTCGTAATTTAGGTGTTACTTTAAACTTACAATTTTAAAACAAGTGATTTATGAAAAAGATATTATTAATTATCGTTGTCCTCGTATCTGCATTCACCGGATGTACAGATCAGTTTGAAGATTTCAATACGGACAAAAAGAATCCGGCAATTGTACCTGGCGAGTCTCTTTTCTCGAATGCTCAAAAGGAGTTAGCAGATTATACAAGTAATACAAATGTGAACATCAATATTTTTAAATTGATGGCTCAGTATTGGACTGAAACAACTTATATTGACGAAGCTAATTACGATTTAGTTACTCGTAATATATCTACAAGTATCTATTTTAGAATGTATTTACGTGTACTCACTGATTTAAAAGAAGCAGCTAAATTAATTGAAGCAGATGCTAAAATGGATGCTAAAGAGAAACAAAATAAACTCCAAATTATTGAAGTCTTAAATGTTTACTGTTATGCGCATTTAGTTGATGTTTTTGGAGCTATTCCATATAGTGAGTCTTTGGATGTTGAGAATGTATATCCAAAATATGAAAGTGGATCTTCAATTTATACCTCTTTATTTACTAGATTAGATGCAGCTATTTCAAAAATTGATAAGAGTGCTAATAGTTTTGGGTCATTGGATTTGTATTATGGTGGTGACACAGAAGCGTGGGTTAAGTATGCCAATATGCTTAAAGTTAGAATGGCTATAACAATTGCTGATGCTGATAATGCAAAAGCTAAAGCTGCCATTGAAGCAGCTTATGCAAATGCTTTTAGTTCAAATAGCGATGATTGTAAAATTAGTTATCTTACTTCTTCGCCAAACTATAATCAATTGTATGCCGATTTGATTGCTTCCGGACGTAAAGATTTTGTGCCAGCAAATACAATAGTAAATGCTATGGTAAGTTTGAGCGACCCTCGTATTACAGCGTTTTTCCGCGATCAGATTGATACATCCTCTGTCGATGGTGTAGAAAAATTAGCTTGGATTGGTGGTAAATACGGTTATTCTAATTCGTATAGCCAATGTTCACATATTTCTGCAACAGTCGAAGCACCTGATTTTCCAGGTATAATGGCTACTTACACCGAACAATGTTTCTACTTGGCCGAAGCTGCTGAAAGAGGTTACTCTGTTGGCAAAACTGCTGCCGAATGGTACGAAGAAGGAATTAAAGCTTCTTTTGATGCATGGAGTGTTAGTGGTGCAAGTACCTATTTAGCTAAGCCAGAAGTTGCTTACGCTACTGCAACAGGAACTTGGAGACAAAAAATTGGTATCCAGTCGTGGATTGCTAATTATACTCGTGGCTACGAAGCATACAATAACTGGAGAAGACTTGATTTCCCTGTATTAAATTTGCCAGAACAAGCTACAGCTTATTCCGATATACCAGTTCGCTTTACTTTCCCTGTTAATGAACAAACGCTTAATGCTGAGCAATACAAAGCAGGTGCATTGTTGGTTGGTGGTGATGTAATTGGAACTAAAATATTCTGGGACAAATATTAATCTGCAATTATTATAAGAGGAGCTGTTTCAGATATTTGAAACAGCTCTTTTTTTTTCTTTTAATTAAATTATTTTCTCTACTTGTTTTAAAAAAAGGGATGATTTGATTTCTGAAAATTGATTTACCTTTGTTGAAATATAAATGCCTTTTTTATTTAAAATAATCCTCTCAAAATCATCTATTTGCGCATTGAAAAGTAATAAAATATCTATTGTTCTTGTTGTTTTGTTTTTTGTACTATTCACAAATAATTTTTTGAATGCTCAGAAACCGTATGATTTAAGAAATGATACCACCAAAACTGTATCGTTTGAAACAATTGTGCCGCGTTTAGAAAATCTACATCAAGTAAGGTTTTATTATAAGCCTGAATGGTTTATAGGCAAAATGTTTCGAGAATCAATAATACACTTATCATTGAACTCAGCCATCGAGGTTTTATCACGAATGGCAAATTTAACAACAAAGCAAATTACGCCTATTGATTATGTTTTTGTCCCTATTGAACTTCGTGATTATTCGAGCAAGGTGAACAATAAAGGGGTTTTATTAATTGGCGAGCAAAATGGAAATGACTCCAATAGCTCTATAACTATTTCCGGTCGTATTATTGACTTTAAAAATGGTAAACCATTAGATGGAGCAAGATTAACAATAGATAATTTGAATCTAAACTCCATATCCGACAAAAATGGACGTTACAAAATTGTTATTCCTTCGGGAGAATTCGATATACGATTAAATTATGTTGGTTATGAAGAAAATTTCCGACGAATAAGAGTTTTTGGATCCGGGATTGTAGACTTTGAACTTTCTGAAACAACAATTAGATTAAAAGATCTTGAAGTTACCGATAGAGCCGGAAATTTAAATGTTTTACGTACGCAGATGAGTTCAATTCGGATGAACACAAAAATGATTAAAGAGTTACCCTCATTTTTAGGAGTCAAAGATGTGGTAAAAAGTATGACTTTGTTGCCAGGCGTACAGTCGACTGGTGAGTTTGGAACAGGTTTCTTTGTACGTGGTGGAAGTGCTGATCAGAATTTAATACTAATAGAAGATATCCCAATCTTTAATTCTGCTCATGCATTTGGTTTAGTGTCTGCTGTCAATTCCGATGCTGTTTCATCGGTTACTTTACTAAAAGCAGGAATACCTTCAAAATTTGGCGAGAGAGCTTCATCTGTACTCGATATAAAATTCGAAAATAATGCAGATAAGCTTTCGGGAAAAGGAGGTTTGGGTTTGTTGGATTCGAGGCTAAATTTTGAACTGCCATTATTCCAAAAAAAGGTAAGTTTATTTGTTGGTGGTCGCAGCTCTTATTCCAATTGGTTATTGCACGCAATGCCTGAGGTGGAGCTCAAAAATAGCAGTGCTGGTTTTTTTGATTTTAATGCATTAGTAAAATTTAAACTAAGTGAGCGAGACAATATTTCTTTATTTGGGTATTATAGTAAAGATAATTTTAGTTTTACTCAAAATTCTCCTTACATTTACGATAACACTATTGCCTCTGTGAGATACTCACATGTTTTTAATACCAAATTATTCAGTACTTTAGTTGCGGGGTTTAGCAGATATCGAAATAGTATAACCTCTTCGGATACTTTAAAGTTAAAAGAAGCTTATAAAATTAATGCTTCGGTTAATTACAAAACAATAAAACTAAATTTCAATTGGACTCCTTTAGACAGGCACGCCATAGAATTTGGAACTAATTCGGCAATTTACAATATCCAACAAGGAGAGTTGCAACCTTACGGAAGTCAATCTGAAATTACACCCCTTATCACTTCGGCTCAAAATGGAGCTGAATTAAGTGCATTTATAAGTGATAATATAAAAATATCTCCAATATTTAGTGCCGAAATTGGAATTCGTTATACGCAATTCTTGAAATTGGGAGTAGGAAAATCTTATATTTATGGACTTAATTTACCAAAAACGGAGAGCAATATTGTTGATACAATTAATTATGCGAAAAATGAAATAATGAAGCGGTATGCTGGATTTGAGCCACGCGTTTCGCTTCGATATTCTTTGAATGAAAATAGCTCACTCAAAATGAGTTTTAATACTATAAATCAACATATAAATCTTATTTCAAACACTGCGGTTATGTCGCCAACCGATGTGTACAACCTAAGTGGTAATAATGTTAAACCTCTTATTAACAATCAATTTGCTCTTGGATATTTTATTAATTCGAATAGCAATTCTTATGAAACGTCTATAGAGGTTTATTACAAAAAATCATCGAACATTGTAGAATACAGAAATGGAGCTAATATTTTGTTGAATAACACCCTTGAGACTGAATTATTAAACGCCAAGGGCTACAGTTATGGCTTAGAGCTTTATTTCAAAAAAAACACAGGAAAACTGACCGGCTGGCTTAGTTATACTTATTCAAGAGCATTTAGAAAAACCACAAGTATTTTTTTAGAAGACCAAATTAATAAAAATAATTATTATTCTTCTCCTTTCGACATTCCTAATAATATTGTTCTAAATGCTAATTATCATTTAACCCGACGTTGGAGGGCTTCTGCTATTTTTCAATACAATACGGGTAAACCTGTAACTTTGCCCGAGTTAAAGTTTGATTATAATGGAAAGCAGTATATATACTATTCCGACAGAAATAAATATAGACTGCCCGATTATCATCGACTTGATATTGCTATCACTTACGATGAATCGTTACGATTTAAACAAAAATGGAAAGGAAGTTGGACATTGTCAATTTTAAATTTGTACGGTCAAAAAAATCCCTATTCGGTATTTTACAAATCGGTTTCCCAAGTTGAAAGTAAATTTTCGCAGAAATTTAATTTATTTCAAATGTCTATTATTGAGAGGCCTTTGCCCACTATTACGTATAATTTTTCATTTTAATAAACTAATTATATGCGCTTGCTTAAATATATTTTTATTGGTTTGATAGCTATAATTTCGTTTAGTTGTACTGATATTTATGAGCCAAACACAAATGCAAATGTTGAGGCATTAATTGTAGAAGGTATATTGACAAATGAGGTTGGGCCATATTTTGTAAAGCTCACAATGGCAAAGCCAATTACTTCGGAGCTTTCGAATAGTAGTTCTTACGAAGTTAGTAATGCCAAAGTAGTAATATACGAAAACGATAAAATTAAAATTCGTTTATCCGAAGTCGCTGTTGGAATGTATACAACCCCGTCCAGTTTTCAAACAAAAGTTGGAAATACCTATCGGCTGGAAATAATAACCTCAACGGGTAATACTTACACATCAAATACCGAATTACTTTCTGCTCCACAAACAGTAGATAGTTTAAAAGCTGTTTCCTTATATAAGGATTATTTAACAACAAGTTTAGATGTTGAAAAAGTGAAAGGAGCAGAAGTTAGGGCTGATTTATTTGGCTTATTAGAGAATAACTCTTCGGTACCATCGTGCCGATTCGACCCTGTTTTGACATATCAGTATTTTTGGACTTATCGAGACAGGGATATAAATGGAAATGAGATAATGTCCTACCATTGGGATAATTTTGGCTGGAGAACTTACAACTTGAATAGTTATGATAATTTTTCGGAAGAAAAAAACAATTCGGAAAGTCCGGAAATTAAAAATCATATTGTTTGCTTTTTTCCTTTCGAACCTCAGTATTATTCACTTATAATCTCACAACCGAAATTAATATTTTATTTAAGATTAAATCAGTATACCTTAAATCACGATTCGTATAGGTTTTATAAGAGTGCTAAAAATCAACTAAGTGCATCAGGTAAAATTTTTGATCCAATTAACTCACAATTATTTAGCAATATGCGATGTGTAAATAATTCAACCAATATTGTGTCGGGACTTTTTGAAGTATCTTCCCTGCAAAGGCATTCATTTGTTATTGAATTGAGCGATTGGGGCAAATCTGCGAGCATACGAAATACTGATTATATTGATATACCAAGCAATAATGACTTTCAATATAGAGTTAGTGATCCTTTAAGTGCAACACCTCAAAATGACGATACTTACATCCGTATACCGCTTCCTGTTTGGTGGTATCACAATTAAATTGGAATTATGAATTTTAAAAAAATATCTTTCCTTTATTTCATCTTACAATTAGTAATGATTTTAAGAGTCCCTTTGTATTCGAACAGTGTAAGCGAGTTTACCTTTTTGCATACCGATAGAAGCGTTTATATTACGGGCGAAAATATTTATTATAAGTTATATGTAATGAATACTATTACTAAAAAACTAAGTTTAAATAGTAAAGTAGGATATATAATGCTTGTGTCGGAAAATGCTACTATAAATTTTAAAATTCGTGCAAAAGTAAATAATGGAATGGCAAATGGCTCATTTCAATTACCAGATACTTTGAAATCAGGGAATTATCAATTGTTAGCTTTTACTTTGGCTATGAAAAATCAAAGTGATAGTTTATTATTCCGTAAAACAATAACCGTTTTTAATCGCTCAGATAAGGAATTAGATGTAGCGCGCAATTTACCCAATTCGCCTATTTTAAAGGGGAATTTTTCAGCAATTGATTCAGTATTACAAATTTCAATAGACACTGTTTACGAGAATAAGGAGAATGTTACTGCAATTATAAAGACAACTTGTTCGATGGCAAATGTATCTTTAACCGTTTACGAAAAGCCACCATTTTATTCTGAAACTCCAAGTATTCACGATACATTTGCTAAAACTTCTACTATAAATCTGAATGAAAAATATGGTTTTAACTCAATTGAGAATAAGGGAAAGCTCCTGAAAGGCAGTGTTGTAAGTGTAATTGATAATGAAAAAGTAAATGATGTCGTTGTTGTGTTATCTTGTTTGGATTCAATTCCAAATATACAATATGCATTGTCTGACACGAATGGAGATTTTGAGTTATTAATAGACGAATACTACGATGGAAAAGAATTATTTCTGACTACAATGAGTATTAATAATAATTCTGACTTAAGAATTAAAATTGAAGATAAATATTCGTTTAGTTCAAATGTGCTAATTCAACGAAATGAAAACAATACTGATTTTAACGAATTTATTACCAAAAGTCAGAATTTGGCCTATGTTAATCAGATTTACGAATTTGAACAGGATACGGATATACTACATGTTAAAGAGGACAAAAGCTTAATTCATAGATTTTATAATTGTAATCCAATTTCTGTATTTCCAGACGAATATGAAAGTTTGGATAATTTTGGAGAGATAGTAGTTGAGCTATTACCACAAGTTCGTTTTTCGAAAAAAAGCGGTTTATTTACTATGTATAATGCTATTACAGGTCAATATGGAGCCAGGGGAGCTGCATTGTTTCTCGATGGAGTATTCGTCGACAATGTAAGCAAATTGATGAATATGGGCACAAATGATATTAAAAAAATTGATATTTTAACAGAAGATAGAGCGTTTGGAGATTTGATTTTTGGCGGATTAATTGCAGTAACTTCTAAAAATAAATCTATGGCTCGAAGTGAGCCTTCCGAAAATTCAATACGTATTATAAATGATACTGTGAATGTTGGAAAAAAATTCGCCAGTATACTACCTTCAAAAATACAGGATGCACGTGTACCATTTTTCAAACAATTGTTATATTGGAATCCAAATTTGCAAATTAGTAATTCGAAAACGAGCAGCATTAACTTTTTTACCTCTGATAATGAAGGCACTTTTATAATTCAAATTGAAGGCGTTTCTGAAAATGGAATGCCAATTTCTTCAAAATCAACATTTAACGTTGTAAATAAAAAGCGTATAAAAAGATAAAACGAGCATTGCAAAATTAAAGTTTCCCGATAGTTGTCGGAGTAAATTTCGTTTTGTGGGTTGTAGTTGACAAGTAAAATTCAATTTAAAACACATGAAAATATTTCTAATTATTATATCAATTATAACAAGCATATTAGTTGCTGCGCAATCTCCAATTGTAACAAAATTGCCACAAATTGACACCACTTACAATCAAAAACTCACTGGAGCTTTTCTTGTTGAAAACAAACAATTCATTGGTAGTCAGTATATTCAGGATAAATGGAGCGCAGGGCGAATACTGCTAACAACAGGTAAATCTGTTGATTGCGAAGCGCTTAAATACAATGGCTTGCTTGATGAGCTAATTTGGTTAAATGTACATAATTCGGGTATATTTGTAGTTGATAAATTAGGAATTACAGATTTCTGGATTACAGACTCGAATAATAATCAAAAACATTTCCAAAAAATTAGCTTATACCAAGATTCAAAAGATTCAACTAAGAACATTTTTGCGGAATTAGTTTTTGATCGTGAAATGAAATTATATGTACATAGAAAAATTTCCATCCAAGGTTTTCAATTTTTAATAGTAAATGATATTAAAAGGAAGTACGATATACTTAGGTCAACACCAATATATTACATTCGATTACCAAAAGGTGAATACAAAGTTATTAATAAACTCAATCGTAAAACTATACTTGCTAATATGTTACTTTATCAGAATGAAATTAATAGAATCGTCAAATCGTCAAGGTTAAATCTCAAAAACGAAATTGATTTTATAAAATTGATTGAGCAATTAAATTTAGCAATTAAAGATTAATTTGTATTTTTTGAGGCGAAATTTAGAAAATGCCAATAATTGCTTGAATTATGATTCTATTTATGACTTATGCCAATGTTGGATTTCGTGGGATAAACTCGCTAATTCTATTTCGCTAATTGATAGTCTTTTATTAATAATCTAGGTGAAAGTTTTAGGTCGTAAGTAAGTTAATTTTCGAATCATCTCAATCGTCAATTTCCTTTTTTTGTTTAACACTTCTGAGGCTCTGATTCTGCCCCTGCTCGCATTAACGTAAAAAAACTTCGCCCCGATGCTTAGTGTATGGTTCCAGCCTATGCTCGGTTAAAAGGAAAGCTCACCACAGTGCGGTATGTGCCACCTGCTTTCCATATTTTAACAACAAACAACAATATATCTTTAACGAATTGACCGCATAAGTGGTATTTTTGTAATCAAAAAAACATTCGTTATCTTTGTGTTGTTATTGTAGTCAAATGTAAGTCTATTAAGAATAATTTTTAATGCGTAATTCAAATTAAATGGAAAAGACATTCGAATATTCTGATTTTATAAAAAACCAATATCCAAATGAATGGTTTTTGATTGCAAACCCAACCTATCAAGGTACTCGGGTTGTAGATGGTATTGTATTGTTTCACAGTAAGGATAAAAAAGAAGTTTGCTATATTGGCAGGGGAAAGGTGACGGGTTTTAATCAAATAGCTTTAGTGTATACTGGCGATATTCAATCGAATCGCAAAAATGGAATACTTCAACGTGTATGAAAATATTTGATTTTAATCTTCATGATGAAAACAGTATAATAATTGTTCATGCTGTTATTGAGGATAAATACGAATTCAGATTAGCATTAGACACTGCCGCAACTCATACTACTATCGACAGCAATATATTGTACTTAGCAGGTTATGAACTTAGAAATGCCATTGTAAAAGTTGAGGTTGAAACTGCAAATGGAATAATCGTAAACGAGATATATGAGCTGAAGAAATTGAACTGTTTGGGTATGTCAAAAACAAATTTTAAGGTTCAAGTATATGATTTTATTGCACATGGTATTACCACTGAATATGACGGAGTAATTGGTTTAGATTTCCTTCGAGATATAGTTTTAACTATTGATTTTAAGGATTTTAAAATAATTGTTCAGTAGATAAAACTTTTTATATAAACTTTTTAAAAATGGAGACATCAAAAGTAGATGTTAATGAGCTAAAGCCATTTTACTGTTATAGAATTAAAAAATTGAATATCAAAATCGATGAAAGATTCACAAGGCAATAAATTAACTGCTCATAGAGAATTAATATCTGATGTTAAAAAATGGGGATAGAAATTTGATTTAAAATAGTTCTGAGTTGGTTCCAATTAAACAAGTGTGATAGTGTTTTAATCTATAACCCATTATCCCAATGTTTAAATAAATCTTCTTTAGAATTGAATTTTTTTAAACCTATTCCGTTTTTGGCCTGAAATATTGCTTTACGCGTTACTTTGTTGGGAGCAACCGGCACATCAACTCCTACTTCTTTTAATATCGGATTAAATAATTCACCATATTTGCGTAAATCAATACGGGCGTAGCGTGCATTGCCGCGCACATCCTTTTCTATTGTAATACCTGCTACTCGTGCCATGATTAAATAATGAATTAGGAGTTACTTGTATTGTTTGTATTATACCAATTAGTATAATACACAAAGGTGTAAATGTAAATTGATTCTGAAAATACTTCTACCTGTTTTTTTATAATCAAAACTACTTTCTGCTATTAATGTAGTAGCCATTAATCAGGTATATTGGCTTGCATATTAATAGAAACGCTAAAAACGTATAGTTTTTAATTTATGAAATTTGACAGCATTTGATATATTCTACCTTTAGCCAACTGATGACAGGTAAACGTCCTGTTTCAATGCGTATGGCAAAGCGCTTGTATAATGAATTGCAAATTGACCCGCGAATTCTGTTGGAGTTTGGGTGAGATGCTTGCTAATAATCTACATATCTTCAAAAGATAAACTTCTAAAATCAATATTGTAGTTTGACAAAAAAGAATTAGTGCTAAGCGCTTTTTCTTTAAGTGTGGCGATATTTATTTTGTTTTTATTCCGTTTTACTTCCGCAATTATAGCCGTTTTTTGTAAAGAATCAACCGAAATTATGTCAATCTCGTTTTCACCTTTTTTGTCCCAATAGCTTCCTATTTGAGTAAACTCTTCTTCTTGTGCTATTTTGTCGCGAAAATATCGCTCTAAAATTAGTCCGCTATATTGCTCATAATTAGCTACAATATAAGCTTTTAATTTTTCATTTTTTCCTAATTCAATTAGTTGTTGGTTGGGGTAAATAAATCGGAACCAAAACATTAAAAAATTATCGTTTAAATTCCAACGAACACCACGACTTTCTGGTTTCGAGAATAGGGGTTTATTTTTTTTTATAAGCGAATACTCCGTTTCTAAATTTACGAGATACGATCCAGTGTTTTTTCCAACGATAGAGTCAATTTCGTTTTGAGTGGTTTTTCCTGCGGCAATTAATTGTATGATAGTAAAATAGGTACCGTAATCTCTTCCAAATTCAGAAATTAGTAAATCTTTACCTTCTCCTAAAAATGGCGAATCTATACGTACCACAAAATCAATCATTTTTTCCTTTGTAGTTGCACCAGCTTCCATTAACACAGTCAGATATTTTGCAACTCCACCAGTAATTAAATATAGACATAGCAAATCCTCATTTGAGTAATCGGGATTGAAATCTTGAAGAATTTCTTTTATGGTAGCAATAGTAAAAGGTTTCAATATTATTTTTGAATTTATACGCCCAAAAAGTGGTTCCTTTTCGTTTTCGAAAATTCGCTTCATCATCGAATAAATGGAGCCGCAAGCTATAAGATTTATGCGTGAGGTTTCATTGTATCTGTCCCATAAATCTTGTATGTCGCTGAATATTGACTTGTTAACACGTTCTAATTCCTGAAATTCGTCAATAATTAAGGTATAAGGTTGTTTTGTCGAAAAGATTAGCAATTGCTCAAACAGTGTTCGAAAATCAGTAATTTGCCCAAAAATTTGAATACCTATTGATTCTTGTGCCTCTTTCTGGAATTGAGAACATAACAGTTGTTCACTTTTTCGGGAGACAAATAAATACAAATAATTAGTTGATTGTACTGCTTTCATTAGTAAAGCGGTTTTCCCAACACGCCGGCGACCAATTAGGGCAGTAAAACAAGCACTTTTTGTTGATTGCTGCAGGGTACAGCTAAGCGTATCTAATTCAGTTATTCTGTTGTAAAATTTCATAATGTATTTAATGTAATGGTCGTTAAATTAATATGCATTACAAAAATAATCTAATTATTTTATTTTCACAAGTTTTAAATCTTTTATTTCGTTAATTGATAGTCTTTTATTAATAAACCAGGTGATAGTTTTAAGTCGAAAGTTAGGTTTCGAATCATCTCAATTGTCAATTTCCTTTTTTGTTTAATACTTCTATTGCTCTATTTCTACCTCAATGGTATTTGTAATCTCTTTTTAGTATTTACACTCCAAATAAATTTATTAATACACTGTAAATCAGCAATATACCGAGTGTTTAATTTATAAGAAGATTAAAAAACCAGTTTAATTAAAGAAAAATTTCCGTATTGTTTGTTTTATTTCGAAAGAATTTTGTACCTTTGTTGCACTTTTCAAAAAAAGTCTATTTATTTTCTAATCTCCTCATAAACAAACAAATAAATACTAAAATAGAATTCTAAATTAAAACAAAAATCTATGTGGTTAATTGATTCATCAATCGGGCGCAAGCTCATAATGAGTATTACGGGGGTTTTCCTTGTATTATTTCTGATTTTTCACGGCACAATGAATTTCGTTGTGTTATTTTCGGCAGATGCATACAATGCAATTGCTGCTTTCTTAGGAGCCAACTGGTACGCTTTAGTGGGTACAAAAGTATTGGCAATTGGTTTTGTGGTGCATATTATTTATGCCATTTACCTCTCGTACCAAAACAAAAAAGCGCGTGGAGCAGTTGGTTACAATGTAACAAGCTCACAAAAATCGGTGGAGTGGACTTCACAAAACATGTTGGTTTTAGGCGTTATCGTAGTTGGATTTATGGTGTTGCACCTTATCCAGTTTTGGAGCAAAATGCAATGGGTAGAGCTTAGCCACAAAATGGGGTTCGAAACAAGTGGCGATTTGGCCTTGGCCACTGATGGTGCTTATTGGGTGAAACATTATTTCGAAAACCCAATTTATTCTATCCTTTACATTGTATGGTTAGTGGCTTTGTGGTTACACCTTACCCATGGTATTTGGAGTGCTTTGCAAACATTAGGAACAAGCAGTAATATATGGCTTCCACGTATCAAAGTAATTTCAAACATACTTTCTACGGTGATTATTTTATTGTTCATCAGCATCCCTGTTTATTTTCTATTAGGTTTCAGTATCTAAAATAGTAAAATAGTAAAATTGTAAATAACATTATGGCAAAAAAACAAGATACTACTTCGGTAGAAGCACCTATAATAGATGCTAAAATTCCTGCTGGACCATTAGCAGAAAAATGGAGCAATTACAAAGCTCATCAAAAATTGGTTAATCCTTCGAACAAACGTCGTTTAGATATTATTGTTATCGGAACCGGTCTCGCCGGTGCCTCGGCAGCTGCTTCGCTTGCCGAGCTTGGATTTAATGTGTTGAATTTCTGTATTCAAGATTCGCCTCGTCGCGCGCATTCTATTGCAGCTCAAGGGGGTATCAATGCAGCAAAAAATTATCAGAACGATGGTGACTCTGTTTACCGTTTGTTTTACGATACTATTAAAGGGGGCGATTATCGTGCTCGCGAAGCCAATGTGTATCGCTTGGCTGAAGTTTCGAATAATATTATCGACCAATGTGTGGCACAAGGAGTACCTTTCGCTCGCGAATACGGTGGTTTATTAGATAACCGTTCTTTTGGAGGTGCGCAAGTTTCGCGTACTTTTTATGCCAAAGGTCAAACTGGTCAACAGCTGTTGTTAGGTGCTTATTCATCTCTTAGCCGTCAGATTGGCAAAGGAGCTGTGAAACTATATTCGCGCTACGAAATGTTAGATGTTGTGATTGTTGATGGACGTGCACGTGGAATTATTGCTCGCAACTTGGTAACAGGTAAAACGGAACGTTTTACGGCTCATGCCGTTGTGGTTGGCTCGGGTGGTTATGGTAATGCCTTTTTCCTTTCAACTAACGCCATGACTTCGAACGCTTCTGCTGCCATTCAAATATATAAAAAAGGGGCTTATTTTGCGAACCCTGCGTACGCACAAATTCACCCAACATGTATTCCTGTACATGGCGAATACCAATCAAAATTGACATTGATGTCCGAATCGCTTCGTAACGATGGTCGTATTTGGGTGCCGAAGAAAAAAGAAGATGCTGAAGCAATTCGCGCTGGCAAACTCAAACCAACTGATTTAAAAGAAGACGAACGCGACTATTACTTGGAGCGTCGTTATCCTGCATTTGGTAACCTTGTGCCTCGTGATGTGGCTTCGCGTGCTGCTAAAGAACGTTGCGATGCTGGTTTTGGTGTTGGTAATACTGGTTTAGCCGTTTACCTCGATTTCTCAGATTCTATCAAACGTCATGGCGAAGCTACCATTCGTGCACGTTATGGTAATTTATTCCAAATGTACGACAAAATTGTAGACGAAAATCCATACAATACACCGATGATGATTTATCCAGCTATCCATTATACTATGGGTGGAGTTTGGGTAGATTACGAACTACAAACTTCGATAAAGGGTCTTTTCTGTATTGGTGAAGCTAACTTTTCCGATCATGGTGCAAACCGCTTAGGTGCTTCGGCATTGATGCAAGGCTTGGCCGATGGTTACTTTGTATTGCCATATACCATTCAAAACTATTTAGCTGATCAGATTCAGGTACCACGTTTGAGTACCGATTTACCTGAGTTCGAAGAAGCCGATAAAGCGATTAAATCTAAAATCGAAAAGATAATGAAAATTCAGGGTGATCGCACTGTCGATTCTATTCACCGCGAATTAGGTTTAGTTATGTGGGATTTTGTAGGAATGGGTCGTACAAAAGAAGGTTTAGAACATGCTTTGGAGAAAATTAAAGAAATCCGTAAAACATTCTGGACAAAAGTATATGTTCCTGGACAAAGTGCTGATATGAATTCGGAACTCGAAAAGGCATTGCGTGTAGCTGATTTTATCGAAATTGGCGAATTAATGGCTCGTGATTCATTGATGCGCGAAGAATCGTGTGGTGGGCACTTCCGCGAGGAATACCAAACACCTGATGGCGAAGCACTTCGTAACGACGAAGAATTTTCGTTTGCATCATGTTGGAAATATAATGGAGAGGGTGAAGCCCCAACGCTTCTAAAAGAACCACTTGAATATGAATTTGTGAAACGTCAACAACGTAACTATAAAGCGTAATCGTCATGGAAAAAAATATAAATGTAACTCTAAAAATTTGGCGTCAAGCCAGTCCTAAAGTAAAAGGAGAATTTATTTCCTATAAAATGGACAATGTACCAACTGATAGTTCGTTTCTCGAAATGTTGGACGTATTGAACGAGCGTTTGTTAAAAGAACGCAAAGAACCAGTAGAATTTGATCACGATTGCCGCGAAGGTATTTGCGGTATGTGTAGCTTGTATATTAATGGACATCCACACGGAAAAGATGGTGGAACAACCACTTGTCAATTACACATGCGTCGCTTTAGCAATGGCGAAACTATTGTGATAGAGCCATTTCGTTCGGCTGCCTTCCCTGTAATTAAAGATTTGCGTGTTGATCGTAGTGCTTTCGATAAAATTATTCAATCGGGAGGTTATGTTTCGGTTAATACTGGTGGAGCTCAAGATGGTAACGCTATTCCAATTTCAAAAATCGATGCAGACGAAGCTATGGATGCTGCCTCTTGTATTGGCTGTGGTGCATGTGTGGCTACTTGTAAAAATGGCTCTGCTATGCTTTTTGTTGCAGCAAAAGTAAGTCAGTTATCGCTTTTACCTCAAGGAAAAGTAGAACGCGCAGCTCGTGCAAAAGCTATGGTAATGAAAATGGATGAACTTGGTTTTGGAAACTGTACCAATACTGGTTCGTGTGAAGCTGAATGCCCAAAGTCAATTTCTATTTCGCATATAGCTCGTCTCAACCGTGAGTACTTAAATGCAAAATTTAAGGACTAATAATTAGTGCAAAATTTGTAGAAACTACAATTTGATAAAAAAAAACGAGGCTGTCATAAATTTATGACAGCCTCGTTTGATTTTTATTTAACCCATAATTTTAGTACAAATTAAGTAATATTTATTATTGATATCTTTCTTAAATTATTTGTAATATGACCCCCAACCCCCAAAGGGGGCTTTAAGACTCAGTATCTTTAATTTCTCGTATCTTTTGTGGAGAATATGTCTTAGCCCCCTTTGGGGGTTGGGGGTCAGAATAAAACATATCATTAAATATCTTCAATTACTTAAAAGGGCAGGGGATAGGCATTTTTTTTATAACACCAACGATGGCGCTGTAAATACACGAGTTGCCATTTCTCCATCGAGCATATACAAACCACGTGGGTCGTTACCAAACAAATCGAAACGTTTACACATCTCGTCTACATTCTTTTCTTCTTCGCCTTGTTCTTTTACAAACCAATCTAAAAATTGCATGGTTCTGAAGTCTTTCAGCTCGTGAGCCAAAGCGTAAATTTCGTTAATCGACTGGCTGATAAATAATTCGTGTGTATATGCCTCTTCTAAAGCATGTTTGAAACCTGAGTATATTATATCTGGTTTTGCAATTGCTTCCAATACAACTCGTTCGCCATTGTTCTGCATGTACTTTACAAACAACATAGCATGTGCATTTTCTTCTTTTGTTTGGATATCAAACCAATTGCCATATCCATTCAGACTATTGTCGTAAAAATAGTTCGAAGTGTCTAAATATAAATAAGATGAATAAAACTCACGATTGACCTGAGCATTCAATAATTCTACAATTTTTTTGTGTAACATAATGGTAAATTTTTTGTTGTTTATAATCTTTTTTATTACTTAAATACGCACAATATTCGCGCCAAGAGCGTTCAAACGCTTGTCTATATCCTGATAGCCGCGGTCTATTTGGTCGATATTGTGAATTGTGCTAGTGCCTTCGGCAGCCATAGCAGCAATTAGCAGAGCAATACCGGCGCGAATGTCGGGTGAGCTCATTGTGGAGGCTCTCAGATGTAGTTGTTCGCCCAATCCTATAACAGTGGCACGGTGTGGATCGCAAAGAATAATCTGCGCACCCATATCTATCAATTTATCGACAAAAAACAAGCGGCTTTCGAACATTTTTTGATGAATCAAAATGCTGCCTTTTGCTTTGGCAGCCACTACCAAAAACACGCTCAGTAAGTCCGGCGTTAATCCGGGCCAAGGAGCATCCGAAATGGTCATGATAGATCCATCTATGAACGATTCGATGGCATAACTTTTTTGTTCCGGAATAAAAATATCATCGCCTTGTTGTTCCAACTGTATTCCTAAACGGCGAAAACTATCTGGAATTATTCCTAAGTCCTGATACGAAACATTTTTAATGGTAATTTCCGAGCCAGTCATGGCTGCCATGCCAATAAAACTACCTACCTCAATCATATCGGGCAATATGGTATGGTTGCAGCCTTTTAGCATTTTAACACCTTCGATGGTTAAAAGGTTTGAGCCCACTCCACTAATTTTAGCCCCCATGCTATTTAGCATTTTGCAAAGCTGTTGGAGGTAAGGTTCGCAAGCGGCATTATAAATGGTAGTTGTACCTTCGGCTAATACTGCCGTCATTACAATATTGGCAGTTCCCGTTACGGAGGCTTCGTCGAGCAGCATATAGCAGCCTGTGAGCTTATTAGCGGTAATTTTGTATTGTTTTTTGTCGGCATCGTATACAAAGTCGGCGCCTAATTTCTGAATGCCCAAAAAGTGTGTATCCAAGCGGCGACGTCCAATTTTATCGCCCCCCGGTTTGGGTATCATGGCTTTACCAAAACGAGCCACTAATGGCCCAACAATCATAACTGAGCCACGTAGCGAAGCACTTTGATTGTAAAAATCGCTTGTTTCTAAATAGTCGAGATTAATATTTCGTGCTTCAAAAGTATAGGTGTTTGCAGCTATTTTTACAACAGTCACGCCCATATTTTGAAGAAGTATAATCAGATTATTGACATCTAAAATATCGGGAATGTTATTGATAGTGATTTTTTCGGGACTGAGTAATACGGCACAAAGCACCTGAAGTGCTTCATTTTTAGCACCCTGCGGAATTATTTCGCCACGGAGTTTTCTACCTCCTTCAATTTTAAATGAAGACATGTTTTATCAATTACGAATTATCAATTACGAATTACGAATTTTCAATTACGAATCATTATTTTCTCCTTGGTTTATTGCTCCGTTTGTGTCCATTTAGAACATCGCGCGATTCAATTAATTTCAAAAAGTCGGAAGATACATCTATTTTTCCACGAGAGAGTTCGCGTAAATCGTCAAAAATTTTGCGATCGTCAACCACTTCTTTGTTCCAGGTAAGGAAACATTTTTTCATCTGATTGGCAATCAGTCTTATCAGCTCGTTTTTTTCTTCACCTTCAGGATATTCGCCCACTTTTTCTATCATTTCTTCTAGCGTGCGACCATAGTGCATGTACCGAATGCGCGAATTTTTGTATGGAACTGTTTCGGGGCGAGTGTATAGATTTTCCTCTTGAACAATTTCGTAAGGAAAGTCGATGTCTAATTTAAAATCGGACATGATAGCTACGTGATCCCACAATTTGTGCTTGAAGTCGTTTACATCGCGCAGGTAGGGAAACATATTTCCCATAATGTTGATAATAGTTTTTACGCAGCGTGTGCGTTCTTCGCGGTCGTCAATAGTAAGTGCGTGTGCAATCATTTGTTGAATGTTGCGACCGTATTCGGGCATAATCAATTTGCCCTCAAGAGTTGGGTATTCCATTTTTTCTGAAAAAAGTTATAAGAAAAATTCTTTATCTGCAAAGGTAGCGATTTTTTTTCAGAAAAATGTTTTCAAGCCTTTAATGACTCGTTTTTTATCTTGTATAGTTGCCACCAAGGTGTTTGCGGCGAAAAATGATGTTCGTAGTGATAACCAAAAAAGTAACAAGTGAGTAAAGCTATCAAATGATTGGGTTTTAGAGTACGCGATTTGTAAGGCTCCATTTCGGGCGTATGTGGCAGCTTGTGAGGTAGATAAGTGCCAAAATAAAAGAGTTGAAATGTGGCTAACACCGACGGTATAACCCAAAACAGAATCAAACTCCATTGGTCGAACCAAAGCATTAAAATATTAAATAATACAGCCATTGTAAGTATCTGCCATACAGTTACATATTGTTTAAGAAACGAAAACCACCACACAAAGAAGTTTTGGTTGCCTGTTGTGTAGTCGGGGTCGCCCGCAGTGCCCACTTCGGAGTGATGCAATTGGTGTTTGGTGTATAGTTTAGGATACCAAAGTCCGGCAAACAGAAAAGTGCAAAGTGAACCTATGGCGGTATTTAAAAAAGCGGAACTGCTCACAGTGCTGTGCATCGCATCGTGAGCAGTTATAAATAGTCCGGTGTAGAGCCATGCTTGTATCAAAATTTGCACATACATCCATCCATTATTGAATGTAAGTTCTTGAAATAGAAGTGCAAATATTAGATTTGCTGTCCAAAGAAAAATAACGGTAAAAGCAATGAATACACCCATTATTTGTGTTTATTTAAAATTTCCAGCCCAGCGAAACTACTAAGTTTGATGTTAAATCGGGTTTGGATTGCCAAGTAGACGTATAGACATCATTGATAACATTGAAACGAGCATCGAGTGTGAACATAAATAAATCGATTCCAGCACCTAATTCAAGACCAATTGAGGAGTTTTTAAATTCACCTGTAATAGCTTTCTTTTCATCATCACTAATGCCTGAGTTGTCTGTTAAATTTGTGAAGCTTAATGTAGAACCTGCATTTAATTTGAATTTAGGTCCTGCAAAGGCTCTTATGTTAAAAACTTTACCATCAACAATTTTGTATCCTATTAATACGGGGATGTCAATAGTGCTAAAAGAAACATGGTTTTCAATTTGTTTTATATTGTCTTGATCTTGAGCATCCTGCAATGTAAGTTGATACGTTTTTTTTTGAACGCCATAAAGCAATTCGGGTTGTACATAAATTTTCCCACCTATGCGTGCAAATGCGCCAATATGAAATCCGTTGTTTAACTCACCTTTAACATTATTGAAGTTGTAATCACCAGTTGATACTGCTGTGATGTTGTCTAAATTAAGCGAAGAATTGTATCCTGCTTTAAGTCCGAAATTAAGCTGTGCGCTTGCAAAAAGCCATGTAATTAGCAATGCTACTACTGTTAAAATAATTCTTTTCATTTTGTTTGATTTATAATTTTGTAAATAATATCTTGTTTTGATAAAAAACAGTATTTCGAATCAATTATTGTACCATATTGTTATTTAAAACACTTTTTGCAAACGAATGTTTTTGCAAAGATAGTGAAAAGTATAAATTATATATGTTTTTGGTATGTGTTTTGTTTATCAAAACAATATGCATAGCGTAAAAGCGTTTTAAAAAGAGCAAATTATTGTATCTTTGCACTTTAATTTTTATAAAAGATAATTTCCAATGACAACAAAACATTTTTTATTCGCATTATTACTTGTATTAAGTACTTATATATCTGCACAAGATGGCTCAAAAAACGCGAAGAATTTTTGGGTGGGACCAAAGTTTGGGCTTGATATATCCTCATCCACAGCCAATGTATCTTCTTTCACCGAGCAATTAAAGCAAAACTACCAAGTAGGACTTTTTTTACAATTAGGTAAAAAAATCTATGTTCAACCCGAAGTATATTACGCATCGTACACCACCAATCAAGCTTCCAATTCGAAAGTGAATTTTGTGAAAGTTCCGCTCATGCTCGGTTGGGAAATTTTTGATATAGGTTTAATTGGTTTACATCTTAATGCCGGCCCATCGTACTTAAAACAGTTAGACAGCACAAATAAAGCCCGTATAAACTGGGAACTTGGTGGTGGGGTGAACTTGTTGGGTTTTATAACCACCGATTTGCGTTATACCTTTCAGAAAGGCAACACGAATGGTTTTACACAGGTAGAACAACTCATTACCAATGGGGGCATGCTTAATTTTACTGTTGGATTGCGCTTATAAAACACTTCGTTTCTTGAAAATTGATAAAACATTGAGTGGCTTTATATTGCTAATCGTCAAGGTTAATCTTTTATAAATGGGAATTATTAACCATTGAAAGTTAGTCTATTTGTGAGTTCTTAAATTGCAGAAATACAAGTGTATAGATTTTTAATCTGCTTTGTGAAATTATTCTTTTACTCTTTTTTAGTTGTATGTGCTTAACAATTTGGCATTTGCACTTGTCTATATCCGATTTTTTTTATATATCTTTGCATATTAATCCAACTTTATTGGATAGCAATCAGAATAAATGAAGAAGAAAATTAACAAGATTCTGTATATTTCGCAAGAAATTTTTCCTTATTTACCCGAATCAGAAATTGCCAATATGTGTCGATATATGCCACAAGCAATGCAAGACAGAGGCAAAGAAACCCGCACATTTATGCCGAAATTCGGTGCTATCAACGAACGCAGAAACCAACTACACGAGGTGATTCGCCTCTCGGGAATGAACCTTATTATTGACGACACCGATCACCCGTTGATTATCAAAGTTGCTTCTATTCAGGCAGCTCGTTTGCAGGTTTATTTTATTGACAACGACGACTATTTTCATCGTAAAAATACGGTGGTCGACGAAGCTGGTAAAGAATATGAGGACAACGACGAACGCACCATATTTTTTGTTCGTGGCGTAATGGAAACGGTTAAAAAACTTCGATGGACGCCAGATATTATTCATTGTAGTGGCTGGATGACGGCTTTGGCGCCACTTTATATTAAAAAAGCATACAATCAGGATCCATTCTTCAAAAATTCGAAAGTTATTTATTCAATTTGTAACGATGCTTTTAAAGTGCCTTTCAGACCTTTATTTGCCGACCGATTGAAGCTCGAAGGCATTGAAAAAAAGCACGTTGCTCAGCTTAAAGACAAAGAAATTGATTACATAACGCTTTCCAAATTTGCAATTGATCATTCCGACGGGGTTATTCAATCTACTCCCGTAATTAGTGAGGAGCTAATTTCGTACATGACTGAGAAAAAAGTTAAATTTGTACCTTATGTAAAAGATGAAGATTATGCCGACGAATACCTTCGCTTTTACGATAGTTTAATGTAAAATAAACCTCAATTTTTAACCCCTCAAATTCAAAAATCCGTTTTAGTATGAGATGGCAATCTATTTTTCTTTTAGCAATTTTAATCGCATTTTTTAGCTGCGAAAACGACTTAACCAACATTGGAGCTAATGTTCAACCAGCAGGCGATGCCATCGTTTTGGGTATTGATTCGTTTGGCGTAAGTTCCGAAAATTTTGATGTGGAGTTTATTTACTCGAAACCCGATTCGCTGCTTTTAGGTACATTTATCGACGAAACGTATGGAACCATATATGCCGACGTGTTAACTCAACTTCAACCGCCTGTAAACGTTTCGTACCCTATCAATGCACAGGCAGATTCTGCTAAGCTTATGATAATATATTATTCGTTGTTTGGAGATAAATACTCGCCACTCGAAGTGAATGTTTATAAAATGGATAAAGGGAAAACTTTTGACGAATCGGAACTATATCCTTCGAATATAAAAGTTGCTGATTATTGTTCTAAATCTGTTTCGCTTGGTTCTAAAGTGTTTTCAGCTACCGATTATGCCGGAACTCGTGCAAATCCATATCGTATTGAAATTGATTTAGATACAAATCTCGTTTTTGGGCAAAATAAGTTTTCGAGTGAACTTACCGAAAAATATACCTTAGGCAACGAGGCTGTTTTTCACAATAAATTTAACGGATTGTATATCACATCTAATTTTGGCACAGCAAGTTTGATTAATGTGCAGAATATTTACATGCGCTACTATTATCATTATACCTACCTGCGCAAAACAGTTGACGGACTGAAAGATTCGACAGCTACCGTTTCGCATTACCAGGATTACCCCGCCAACGAAGAAGTACGCACTGTGAATCGTGTGGAACTGCCACAGAAAGCGGCTATTTTACAGGGGTTTAATGCTGATAAAACGGTAAATGTAATTTCGGCTCCGGCAAATATCTATACCCAAGTAACATTTCCGCTTAAAGCGATAAAAGACAGTTTGACAAAAGGTGTAAATGGAAAAACGATGTTGATTAATCGTGCTATTTTTAGAGTTGATGCTACTGATGTGAAAGATACGACCCTTGCTGTGCCTTTGGTGAGTAGCATTTTAATGCTCAACGAAGATAGTGTGGATAATTATTTTAAAACGCGCAAACTTCCCACAAACTACAATTCGGTACTTGCTTCTATTGCCTACGAATACGATAGCGATAATAATTTACAATATCTGTACAAATTTGATATGTCGAAAGTCTTGACACACGAATTAGCTAAAAACCCCGCTCTTAATGAGTTGAAATTTAGATTAATTCCTGTTTCGATTAGTTACGATGGTTCTCAAAATATCAAGGAAATTAAGCAACAAAACTTGATGCGTGCAGTAAAAATTTGTTCGGGCACACACCCAACAAAACCTATGAAACTGCAAATGGTGTATAGTGGTTTTTAAAAAGAAATCGTTTTTTTTTAGAATTGAAAACCAAATTTCAATCCTAAAGCATTTATTGTAGTTACGCCATCGAAGGTGAAGGTGCCGTTTTGAGTAGATTCGCTAAGCTTGCCACTAATGCTATAAACACCAGCAGAAATGCCCGCATAAATTGCCGATTTGTAGCTTAAACGGTGATTAATGCCGAATGAAATCTTTGCAAACGGACCGCCATTATAACTTTTAGTTGTCGAAAAAGCATAGCCGGACTCGAACCCAACAAGGGGCGATGTCCGGTTTTTGCTTGTATAAGTCTGTATCTTGAGTGTAGCAGGAATTAATCCTAAATTTGCATCGGCAATCCGGAAATATCCTGCTCCAATGCCTACATATAAATCTTTACCAAACGATTTTCGGTTTCCAAATGTCAATCCCTCTTGTGAGGCCGAAACCGACCCAAACGCTTTACGTGCAGAGGCATTGCCAGAAGAAAGTTCAAATTGTCCGCAGAAATTATTGTTTTGAGTATTTTCAATTTTCTCTTTATTGGTAGTGTCGCTCGATTCGACATTAGCAGTTTCAATTTTCTCTATTTCGGGCAATGCAAACTGAAACCGAGCACCCGTATTGTCTTTGAGCATAATGAGTTCGTCGTTTTTCAGAATTACCTCCCCAACAAATACAGCACCCGATTTAAGAGTGATTTTACTCAAAGTGCTATTTCCCTGCGAAAACAAACCAAGAGTAAGTAAACTCATAAAAAGTAGTATCAAATTAATTCTCAATTGCATTTCTCATTTTTTTTAGTTGTTAGTTGCAATAATTCATTCCAACTTTTTTTATCAATGCCCAAAAGTCGACAAAGTTAATTGTTTTTTGCAGAACTAATATGAAAAGTGCAAAATAATGGATATTGGCTTTGGAAACTGCCTTTTTAAAAAACAAGTAAGTGCAATAAATCTGTTTACGGAATTTTACTTTCCCTCTTTTGCAATTTCGGATAAGCGCATCAGGGCATCTTTTAGGGCAGGTAGTTTTGTTTTCACCACATAAAATAAAATTTTCTTAGGATATTTTACATCGTCGAATAAAATTGATTCTCCTAAATCCGAATAAAAATAATACTCCAATTTTGTGCTAAAATTAGCTCGGATTGTTGTTATTTCGGGGTTAGTCCAGTCCGATTCTTTTGGCACTTCAATTACATCAATTAAATCTTTCCAAGGAATATCGAACCACATTTGACCAGATTGAATCACTTCTTTTGTTGCTATGTTTATGTCTTTTGCTTCAAAGGTAATGGTGTCGTTCAAAAGCACATAATTTGTAATGGTTGTTTTATACTTTTCGTTATCAATTTTGGTGAAATTTATTTTTCCTACCGATAATTTTAAAATTTGATTGATGCTTGCAATTGTTTCGCTTTTTGTTGGTTTTTGCTGTGCATTCACCGTTAGGCTTGTTGCTATTAATATGCAAATTGTGAGTAGTTTGTTCATGTTTTTATTTGTTTTAATTTTAAATGTTATTGATTTTGTTTTAATTTATTCTATCTATATTTCTATTGGCTGCTGAAATTCAGCAATTTAGTTGTATTTAAGTCTCGTGGTTAAATTCTGCTTTTTTCTTCGATAATGTAAAATAAACTCTGTCTTTACTTTCCTACATGGTAGTTGAAAGGTTTTTTAGTTGCTATATTCATAGTTTACAGAAACTGTGCAATTGGGCAGTACCTTTTTTAGAGTACTAATTTTTTCTAAAATATATTCGTTGGTTTGCTCAGAGGAAATATGAAGTTCTTTTAGATTTTGGAGCATGTTCAAGGCTGGTAAATCTTCCAGTGAAATTTCTGTTTTTGAAATGTCCAAATACTCCAAATCTGTCAATTTATTCAGAAAAGGCAAGCATTCTTTAGTGATTTTTATATGATTTCTGAGGGTTAGTTCTTTTAGACCTTTTAGTTTGCTAATGTATTTTACCCCTTCATCGGTAATAAAGGTACATCGTAAATCGATTATATGTATGACTGAAACTCTCGAAGTGAGGTATAGCATAAATTGGTCGTCCTCGTCCGAATCAATACCCGTATACCTATTCATTTCATTAGGAATAGCCGAAATGGAATTGATATTGAAATGACGTTTCCAGAAGTAAAGTTCTTTTTTGTCTTTTGCCATAATACTTATGTTGCTCGAAAACGGATGCGGTTTCGTAGTTGTTGATAACGAACTTTGTTCCAGCACTAACACCGCCCGAAAGTAGTGCTATTTATTGATTTTTTATTGTATAATAAGTCTGTAAATATAACTTTATCCGAAGCTTTACAATCATGGAATTGAAAATCCAATACCTACGGTAAAGGTCATGTCTTTCAGGGTTTTAGTTTTCATTCCACCCCTTAGATTAAATCCTTTTAAATCTATAATGAGACCTGCTTCGTACACTGGGTTGAATTTTTCTGCTTCTCTGTTTTCTACCCAATCCGTTACAAAATAATCCCCTAAATTGTCATAAATGTCCATTTCCCAAAACACATTATTGTACGACACTCCTGCACCTGCATAAATCCAAAGCGGATATGCAATTTTTTTTGTGAGGCCTAACAAGAATTCCGTTGTGCCTGTTTTTATTTTGTTTTTAAAACGCCAGTCATTACCCCAGTTTATATATTGCCCACCTGTAACTACTCCATTGTTATCAACCGTTCCATTTGCTCCACCTAAAGTGGCGTTTTCATTACTACGAAGCGTAAAGTAATAGCCAATGCTTTTGTTGTTGATAGTGCCACCTGATATGCCATAAGTGCAAATTGAATCGTAGGTGAAGGCAACATAATACCGATCCTTTCTGCTATCTCGCTTTTCCTCAAATGCTGCTCTTCTTGCTACTTCTTTTAAATATTGATTTTCGCGCACACTGTATTCGCTCGAAAGTTTTACGTATGATTTATTCCGAATAATTGTTTTTGCAATGGTTTTATCTTCCATCTTTTTGGCTAATTGCAAAGGCGTTTTGCCCGAATCGTCAGCTATCTTTTTGCTTGATCCCGCCCGTTGAATTAAATATTTTACCATTTCGGCATCGCGCTGTACCACAGCCAGATGCAAAGCCGTTCGTTTGTCTTTACCTTTTGTGTTGATAATGGCTCCATTATTTAATAAGAAATTGACAAATTCCTGATCTTTGTTATTTACCGCTGCCATGAGTGGAGTTAATCCATTGGCACTAAGCTTATCTATGTTAGCACCATTGTTAATCAGGAGTGTTGTAAATCGCTTCGACTGTGTTTTGTTTGCTACAATATACAAAGGCGTTAATGCTTTACCATTTATTGTTAGCATTTCGTTGGGGTCTACACCTTTTTTTATCAGTGTTTCGCCAAAATTGGCGTAGCTATTTATTAACGCATAATAAAATGGCGGTTGAAGACTTACCGTATTTTTTCCTTGTGGATTAGCACCATTTTTTAGAAGCAGGTTTACAAATTCAGGTTTTATTTTGAGTATGGCTTTTATCAATGGCGTATTGCCTTCCGTGTCCGTTTGTTCAATGTCAACTTTCAACTCGAGTAGTCTGGCATAAATTGCGTACGCATCGTTCCGAATGGCTGTATGAATCAATGTTTCGCCAAGCGAATTTTTAAAATTCAACTCAGCACCAATTGACAATAAATAATTCAACTCAGGCACATTATTTTCCTTTGCGGCTACATGTAGGTATGATGATGGATTTTTTATTTTGTTAATTTCGAGTTCAATTTTAGCTCCGTTGGTAGTTGTGGTTCCAATTTCACTTTTATACAATTCAAGCATTTCCTTGTCCTTGGTCTTTGCGGCAAGCGCATACAACTCACTTTCGTTGGTTTTATTAATTCTCGTCAGCTTTTCATCATATTTATTTTCCTGTTGCTCTTCTTCTGTTTCGGCAGCAGCTAAATCCTCTTTGATTTCATTTTCGATTTCCTCTTTTTTCTTTTTTTCAATAGCTTCAAGTGCTTGCCATATCTCTTTTTTATTGTCGAGCATGGCCATGTAGGCTTCTCCATTCTGAGATGAAATTGGTACTAAGCGCTCATAATTTGTAAAGGCAATTGCCGCATTAACCCAATCGGCATTCATCATCAATGCTTGACATTTTAAAGCTTCAATTTTTGCATTACTTCCTCCAAGCGAAGCCTGACATTTTTCAAGAAAACTTAAACAGCCTGCTGTATTCCCATTTTCAAATTCTTTTTTTGCCGACTCATATTCTGTTTTAGCATTTTGAGCAACGAGTTCGCTTCCGAATAGAAATGAAAAAGTGATTAGAAACAACCATGTCATAAACAAATTATTTATGTTGGTTTTAATGTTCAAAGTACTTTTAAATCTCAACTGCTTGATGACGCTATTTTTATATTTATACATTTTTTACTTTTGATTGTTTAAAATAATAGAAACTCGAATTCTAACATATTATTTACAGCCTATTTGACTATAACTGACATATCCACTCGATTTAAGTGATTCAATTTTTTGATCAATTTGCCTTTCTCGTTCTTTTTTCCACGCCCTCTCAGCGGCATCTTTCTCGCTTCTTGTTCTTGTGTCCGAAGCACTTTCAACTGTTAAATACATTGGTTGGTAGGTACTATACCATTTTACAGTTCTGGAATATACTCCAGATTCAAAAAAATCATTTTCATTTGTGTTTACAAAATAATTAAATTCTCCCACTCGAGAACTGTTTGTTTGCATACTTGACCATAATTTGCCATCGCTACACGATCCAATACTTGGGCTTTCTGCGTATGTTTTGCTGTAAGTAGATTTTCCCATATTATTTAAAATTGATACTGTATTTGCATTTTTAGCGATATAGTATTTTTCCTTCGCACTTTTCACAATATTGTCAAATATAGGTTCTTGCACAATCTTTCCTTTCTTAGTTTTAATACCGTATTTTCCAGTTTTTTGATCCCTAAAAGCTTCCGTTTCTGAATCTACCAAATCCGTCTCGTCCCAAAATTCATCACCGGCTTTATTCTCCTTAACACCCTTTTCTACTTCGTCGAAAGCAGTAGGTTTATCTTTCCCCGATTCATAATCGGCATATTTCTTGGCAATGTATTTAAAATCAGACATATTCCATTTTATACGTGAAATTTTAAAATTACTAAACACCAACGAACGTCCCATTTTAAAAAGTTCTATCAGTCTGCTTTTTTTATCTTCTAAGTTTGCTGGCACATTCAAAAAAGTATCCCAACCGCCCGGAATGGGACCGGGGTTAATCCAATCTTGTTTTTTGCGACTTGCTTTGTAGAGGATAAAATCGCCATCCAATTTTCGGGTAAAACTAACTGAATATCCAGCACTACCCAGACTTTCAAATATCTTGTAGCGTTTCCGAAAACTATCATATTCTTGGTCGGGCAAGTCGGCTGTACGGAATGTAAATTCGAATTGAATATCAATGGGAGTAATGTTATCGAATCGTTTAAGTAGGTTGGGGTATTTGGCTAAATCCGATCGGTTTATGCGTATAATTGGTGCTAACGGATTCTCCGATGTATTGTATAGTTCAAAATAACCAGAGCTTACCCAATCAAATTTATACCGCTCGGCTGGGCTGTAGCCCAAAGTCCACCACTCCAAAAACAACACTGCATCGCCTATCATTCCTCTCATATTGTCATTTCCCTCGGTATACCATTTGTCGGGGTCTAAGGCAGGGTCTTTGTCATTTGGCTTTGCCAATTTCACGCGCGAATATCCATCTGCCAATTTTCCATCAGGCAAAAATTCCAGTGCACCAAGAAACGATTTCGCTTTTATTGGAATGCTGCCTTGTCCCAATACAAAATTACTGGCAACAAATAAGGTTACCAGTACCATCATATATTTTAGATTAAAAGCCCGTTGAAGTATGCTTTTAATTTCGTTTATTCCTTTAAATAAAAAGTTATTCATATTTAATATCGTTGTTAATTCTAATTGATTTATTTTCTTAATCGCCCTATAATTTTCAATAATCCATCTCTGTTTTTTGCTTCGTGATAAAATTTGGGTAGTTTTTCGAGCAAAGTGAAATGCGTTCTGTCTTTGTTTTCGCGCAGAGTAGCCGAAATATAACGCTCTAAGTATTCCAAATGCTTATCGTTGTATGCCCAAAAAATGTCATTTTTGAAAGGAGCTTGCAGCCAAAGTTCGGTATTAAAATGCTGGTTTGCTGGTATTTCGAAAATTCCATTTTTCAGTGCCGTCGATGTTTCTTTGTTGTAACCACAATGCGAACACAGCAGCCGAGCAGTTTTTGTTTCAACATTCACTTTTGCTATTGCTTTTTTGCCACACGAAGGACACATTACCCAAACTTCTTGGTAGAAATTGGAAAGTACTAAGTTTTCGTCTTGAAATCGGTTGGGCATACTATTAGAATTGGATTAAAAAAGCTGGAGTTGTTTTCAATAATAACTTCTACTTTACAAAATTAAAGAGTAAACCACTTCGTTAGCTAGCGGGGAAACAATAGTTATCTATTGTGCCTATTGCGGTTTTTAATTCTCAGAGTTTTATAGAATTACATATCCTTATAACAAGAATACCTTGTTAAAGTTGTATGACTTTAAAATCACTCAAATTTGCAACTACACTTTGGCGTGCACAATAGTCATTTATATCTATCTAAAGCCCCTATTTAAACTATTGTTCGCACTAAAGTGTTTTATAATATATACTAAAACAAATCATTATGCTACGAACATTCAAACCGCTTTTTATGGCAATTGCCGGAATTATTGGCTTTACAGCTTGTGCCAAAACGCCTCCGTCCACCAATGCTATTTCGGATTTCGAACTGCAAAAATACCTTGGCACTTGGTACGAAGTTGCACGCTTCGATCATAG
>CAMDNO010000003.1 GCA_945902955.1 Porphyromonas cangingivalis | reverse complement strand
AATATGGCGCAAAGAAAACGAAACCAACACCAACCTCGAAACGCTCATTGAAAATACTTACGCCAACGGCACAAAATTGATTTTGATTATCGACGAAGCACACCTCAGCGCTTTCAGCGGTCCGCAAGCCATTGCAGTGCGCCATCTCATTAAAGCACAAATTGAAATAATGGTTACAGCCACTCCAAACTCAAATCAACGTCCGCAACGCTTGGTGTTTATACCCCGAAAGGATGTGATAAACGAGCAAATGATAAAAAAAGGTGTTCGGCTGAACATTGGTCTCGACCCCGAAAAACAAAATAGCGACAATGTGCATATCCATTTGTTGCGCACTGCTTTTGTCAAGAAAAAAGAATTGGAAGCCTTGTACAAAAGCGAGTTGGGCGAAAATGTGCTTAACCCACTGCTTTTAATTCAATTACCTTCCGAAACCGAAAGTTTGAGCGACGAAGATAAATCGCTGCGCGATATGCTAGTGGGTTTGTTGAGCAACGAATTTGATGTAACCGCTACCAATGGCAGATTAGCCGTTTGGCTGTCGGGCGAACGCGACAAAGATGGATTGGAAGAGCCAAACGGCATGCACGATGTGTTGATTTTCAAACAAGCCATAGCACAAGGTTGGGATTGTCCGCGTGCGTCGGTATTGGTAAGCTACCGCA
This sequence comes from Porphyromonas cangingivalis, assembly GCA_945902955.1. Lineage (GTDB taxonomy): Bacteria > Bacteroidota > Bacteroidia > Bacteroidales > Paludibacteraceae > Paludibacter. The sequence continues at coordinate 69,472 of CAMDNO010000003.1, read as the reverse complement.
ATGTGCGGAGCAAAGATTTTGGTATTCAAACTGTTGGGCGAATTTTGCGTATGCCACACCAACGCCATTACGAAAACGATGCGCTCAATTATGGTTATGTTTATACCAATATCGAAAGCAATAGCATCAACTTTGTGCCCGCCGACGTGGATTATTTCAATTATCAAATTGCCGAACGCAAAAAACATCCCGAATGGTGTTTCGAGAAACTCACCACAGCCACGGTTATCAACGACCGTGCTTCGAAAGGTTTACTCAATTCTTCGTTCGAAAAGATGTTTTTTGAACTAATGGAAACACACTATGGTGTAAAACAATTGCCCGAATTGGATTTATTTAGCAACGAAGAAGAAAGTAAACTGAAAGCCACTGTGGCAGCCAACCGAAAAGCGATGATGGATAAACTGTGGATTTTTGAAATTGACGACCACCAAATACATATCCCAACCAATATCGAAATTGACCCTTACGAGGTAAGTTCGATGGTTTTGGGTGCCAATCAGGTAAAAAACTTTGCCATAACCACAGCCGAGTTTACCACCATGTTCGACCGTTTTTGTTACGACAACATCACTCGCCTCAATAGATCGAAAAGTTGGAAAAAATTGCGCGAAACATTGATTCATTTTGCCGAATACTATTTGAATATATTTGAGTACGAAGCACATAAACTATTTCTGTATCCACACAACAAAGGACTGCTAATTGAACACATTACCAAAGCATTGGAACTGTTCGAAGCCATGCAAACAGCCATAGGTAATGACAAGCGCCGCCTCGAAAACAGTGAATGGGAAGTGCCCGAGCTGCGTTATTACAGCGAACATTTCAGTCGCGAAGAGATTGATAGCCATGCCTTAGAACCATTTTTTGAAAATAATAGTGCATCAAATCCCGAAAAAGCCTTTAAAGAGTATTTGAAATCCAACGAAGCACATATCAGTTGGTGGTACAAAAACGGCGATAGCGGCAAAGAGCACTTTGCAGTACCCTACGAGGACAGTTTCAAGGTGTTGCGGTTGTTTTTTGTCGATTTTGTTATCAAATTCGAATCGGGCAAAATTGGCTTATTCGACACGAAAACAAAACGCTCCGACCCCGAAGCTCCCAACAAACACAATGCTTTGTTGAAATACATGGAAGAACAAAATATCCAAAACACAGAGCGACAGTTGGTAGGTGGAATTATCATTTCGGAAGAAATTGGAGGTGAAGCGAATTTCAGATATTGTAAAAATAGAATTACAGATACAAAGGATTTGAGAGGTTGGGATTTTTTGAATTTGCAGCAATTGAATAATTAAAATGAAGAATTATATTTCGGTGCCCCCGATGCTCGGGATGTACCAGCTGCACCTTTCAGTTGGTCGGGGGTGTCGCGTTTCTACAAATATAACGCTACTCTGTAGCTTTGGTATTTGAGAGGTGCAGCTGATTCAAATGTAACGATACTCTGTAGTTCAAAAAATGCTTGTGTTTCAGGTGCAGCGCACCGTAAAATTTGTAGAATAGGCAAATAACGAATACTTACAAAGGTGCAGCGCACCGAAACATTTATTTCAAAGTAAAATATTATGGCAAAAAAAGGAGTAGACACCACATTTCTACATTATGGTATTCGTAAAGAAGACATTACGTTGATAGAAACACTTTGCACCAATCATAATTTAGAATTCGATTGGGTAAAAGAAGATTTGTTGCGGGAGTTTCACGAACGCAAAATTCGCAATCAGGAATTGGATGAAAAGTCTATTGAAAAGGTGATTGAAAAAGCATTGACGAAGATAAAATAATAGCACAGACCTAACAGGTTTTAAAAACCTGTTAGAACATTACAAAAGATAATGATTGGTTAAAGCGTGTGAGGGTTTATCACATTCAATCCGATTATATTTTTAAAATCAGAACTATTTCTTGTAATAAGTGTGGAATTAACTGCTAAAGCAGTAGCAGCAATTATAGCATCGGGGAGTTTTATTTTATATCTCTTTCGTAAATCTATGCATATATCAGCGACTTCTTTGGATAATTCAATAATGTTTGCATCATCCATGAAATCGGCAAGTAGTTGATATTCATCAATTGTAGTATTGAAACCTAACACTTCAATTTTGGTAATAACAGAAATGTTTGGAACTTCATTTATTACAGTATTCATAAATTGCATACCAGTAGCAGTTATCTTATTTCCAAGATAATCAATAATTGCATTGGTGTCAATTAAATAGCGTTGCTGTTCCATTCTTCTCTGCTTTGTTTTACGTAATCTTGTAAGGCATTGGTCGTAGCAGGGCTCAATTTACCAGCATATTTTTCGGATAGGCTCGAAGGTTGATTAGCGGTTCTTTTTATTACTTTTAGAATCTGTAAATCTTCTAAATCGGCTAATAACTTGTATGCCTTGTTATTACTTATTTGAATTACTAATGTTTCCATTTTTATTTGTTTTTAAAATTACGATACAAATATACTATCATTTTGGATAAATTCGGTGAAATGAAAACAAAATATTTATCAATAGAAATGAAGTCAGAGATTTTTAATTTTGTTATTGTCAACTCAGACCTAACAGGTTTTAAAAACCTGTTAGGTCAAAAAAATATTAAACCATGCTAATAAAACGAATTAAAGCAAAGAATTTTAAAACCTATCTCAATCTCGATTTAGATATTTCGGTTGACGAAGAACGTCCAATTATTTTGATAGGTGGTGTAAATGGCGGTGGTAAAACTACGTTGTTCGAATCTATTTATGGGGCTTTGTATGGTTTGCAAATTCATACAGCCAAGCAATTCAAAGAATTATTAAATGCTGGCTCGCTGGGTGCCGATGACGAAAAAATCACCTTGGAATTGCATTTCACAGGGCGCGTACTGAACGAGGAGCAACAATATGTGCTTACACGTACCTATATGCTCAACCCTGCGGGCAATCCGGTAGAAAGTGTAAGGTTGAATATGAATGGCACCGTTTTTCAATACGGAACTGCTACGCCACCAGCACAACGGGCAGAACAAGAAGCACAAGTAAATAAAATTATCAAAGCCAATTTACCACAAGAGTTAAGTCGCTATTTCCTTTTCGATGCCATGGAAGCAGGTAGTTTGCTGAAAGAAGACCAACTGAACCGTGTTATCAAAGAGAACATCGAAAATGTGATGGGCTTTAATAAATACATGCAGTTGGCTAAATCTTCCGAAATTTTATACCAAGCCATGACAGCGCAACGGTTGCAGGTGGAGAATGAGAAGAAAGAGTATCTTGAATTATTGGAACAAAAAAAGGCGAAGGAAACTACATTGGGAGCTGCAGAATTACAACGTCAAGATGCGTTACAGTATTCGGTTGCAAACAAGGAATTGTACGATAATTTGAAAAGTGGGCTTAATCAGGATAGTTCCATCAAAAGTAAGATTGACAATGCCAATAGTCAAATTGTGTCCATTCATAAACGGGAAGAATTGTTCCGAGATGAATTGGATAGTTTTGTGAAAGATATGGAGATAAATGTCTGTTTACCAAAGTTAACCGATGCCCTGAAAAATGAAATAAGCCTGATACTGAAAACTAAAAACGAGAAATTACAGCAAAGTAATACCAATGTAAACCCCGACCAAATAGAATCAATAAGCAAAAAAATATTGCAATATCTTACGCTTAACAAATTGCTGCTCAATGAAATCAAATTGTCCGATTTGGTGGATTATGTGATGGCTGCTGCCAACAATAGCAATACACCTGACCAGTATGATTTTTTGGAGTTTTCGGAAGTAAAAGCCTTGGAGGATTTATTGAGTTTGCGCGCTGTCAATACTTTTCCATCATTGCATCAACAGCAATTGGAGTTGAATCTATCATTGAATCAAATACCGGGATTGGTGGTTCAAATAGAATTGATGAAAGCTCAAATAACAGGTAGAAATTATGATTTGCTGAAAGCGTATGAAGATAATGAAGCCAAAATAAAGCAATGCGATTTACAACTATCGGAATTAACGGGCGAAATAGGCCAAATAAATAAGCGACTGCATCAATATGACATTCAAATTAGTCAGGAACCTGACCCTAAATATGACACCTTGGGCAAGTTGAAAGGATTCTTTGAGGATGTTGCCAATCAATTGTTGAAAGTAAAAAAGCAACAAATAGAAATGAAAATGAAGCAGGATTTGAACATCAATCTTACAGCTTATCGGGATGCAATTGATAGAGTAGAGCTGTCGGAAAACCTTGCTAATCTCACCTTCAAAATCTTTCACAAAGCCGGTAACGAAATCTATCTGAATCAATTAAATACCGCTTCGAAACAAATTGTGGTGCAGGTATTACTAAAATCGCTGCACGAATTTGGCGATTATAACCCTCCGGTAATGATTGATACTGTAATGGGTGTGTTGGACGAAACAAGCAGGGCTACAGTAATGGAAAATTATTTCCCCGAACTTTCGCATCAAACATTATTACTCAGTTCAGATAGTGAAATAAGACCAGGAAGCGACTTTGATAAAATTGAACCTTTTGTATCAAAAGCATATACCTTGCAACGCGACAGAGAAAAACAGTTGACAGAAATAATTCCGGGATATTTTGGTAAAACCCTTAATAATTAAACCCGAAACAATTAAACTCTAAATAACTACGCCATGAGCAGTATCAATTTTCAAAATATCAGACAAGCAGAGGGGTTGATGGAAGACCTGCATGAAGTACGTTCCAAAATTGATGAACGCATTAACTTGGAGAAATATTCGCCAAACCAAAAAGGGGTAACGATAAATGGCAATAAAATTATGCGTATCTGCCTTATGGCGGGGCTGTCGAGTGCCGATTTGCGTGATTTGCAGGAGGTGGAAGCGGTACAATTATCCAAAGCCAGCAACCGTGTTTTCGATTCGTTTTTTACCACGCATAATCTCAGTACCATTTATTCTGCTTTACTCAAACTACGCTATCGCACGCTATCTGTTGATTGGGACAATGCCGTATTGCGAAGCAAAATATTTAATGCTGAGATAATTAGGGGCAGTAATATGCTGATGAATGATGCTGTTTTGGAAGAATGGCTACTAAATACCGTCACTTTAAGTGGCAACAATAAAGCAGGAAATATTCCATTACTCAACCTGAATATCGGCGTGTATGAAGATGATATACAAGCCAAGTTGAATTTGAACGGGAAAGATATAACCAATACACAAATACTTGTAGCTGGCACTACGGGTTCGGGCAAATCCAATTTATTAGCCGTGCTTCTCAACGAAATCAGAAGTTTATCGATTGAAAGTCCCTATCCTGTCAACTTCTTGTTATTCGACTACAAAGGTGAATTCTCTGACCCGGCAAACAATGCATGGCTCAATTTATTTGAAGTAGATCGTAGTTCAATACTCGACCCTATTTCAGCATCACTACCATTTAATCCATTTAAAGATTTCGTTGGTAAGGCTCAAAACGAAATAAATTTGTATTCTACCGAACTTGCAACTGCTATTTGTTCCATTGATAATGCCCGTATGAGTGCCAACATGAGCAATCGGTTGTCCGAAGCAATTATTAATTCGTACAAACGAACTCAAAACAAAGCAGTAAGTTTTGATTTGATATTGAAAGAATACACCTCACAACAGCCCGAAAGAGACAGAGAAAAAGACGACAGCATTAAGTCAGTATTAAAACAACTCATTCGCACCAACCTTTTTGCGAAAGAAGATAGTGTGGACTTAATTAAGGAAAGTTTTATTGTAAAAATGGATGGTTTCCCGAAAGATGGTCCAATAGCCAAAGCCATTGTTTACTTTATCGTTTCTAAGCTCAATACCATTTACGAAAAACTGCCAAAACAGGCAATGGATGATGATTGTGTCGAGCTGCGTCATTTCAGCATTATCGACGAAGCACATTATATGCTCGGCTTTGATAATAAACCATTGCGTGATTTAATTGCCGTTGGTCGGAATAAAGGACTAAGTATTATTCTGGCCACTCAAAATATGGATAGTTACAAAAGCGAGTATTTCGATTTTTACGCCAATGCGCAATATCCGCTCATTATGAAACAGCAGTCGATAAACGATGGTGTAATAAAGGATTTATTTGGTGTTTCAGGCAACGAATTTCAGGAAATCAAACAAGCAATATCCGGTCTCCAAAAAGGCGAATTAATCATCAAAAACCCAACAGCCATTGCATTAGGCATGGGCAAAAGATATAAAAAAATTAGGGTAAGTCATTTGATATAGTCTTACAAAAATATTTACCATCGGCTTTCAAGTTGCATGGCGACAACCGATTTGAATTGCATGGGGTTTCAACCCCATGCGAAGACAGTTCCAGAGTTCGTCAATGCGCTTCTAACCAATTTTTTCCAACTCCACAGTCGGCAATTAATGGCACTTTGAGTTTCAACACATTTTCCATTTCTTCGACAACTACTTTTCGTGCTTGTTCAATTTCGGCTTCGGGCACGGTAAAGTTTAACTCATCGTGCACTTGCATGGTCATTTTAGTTTGAAGATTTTCGGCGAATAAACGTTTTTGAATATTCACCATCGCAATTTTGATAATATCGGCTGCTGAACCTTGAATTGGCGCATTTATGGCATTTCGTTCGGCAAAACCGCGCACAACACTATTTTGCGAATTGATATCAGACAAAAAGCGTTTTCGGCCAAAAATGGTTTCTACATAGCCGTTTTCTTTGGCACGCTGAATGCATTCGTCCATGTATCTTTTAACATCTGGATAAGTGGCAAAATAGCCATCAATCAACTCTTTAGCCTCCCCGCGAGGAATAGTAAGTCGTTCGGAAAGTCCAAAAGTTGATATACCGTAGATAATGCCAAAGTTAGCTGTTTTGGCCTTTCGACGCATATCGGAAGTAACCTCTTCGACAGGTATTTTATAAATTTTTGCCGCTGTTGCTGTGTGAATATCAAGTCCGCTGTTAAAAGCGTCGAGCATGTTTTTATCTCCACTCAAATGTGCCATAATGCGCAATTCGATTTGCGAATAATCGGCACTTAAAAAAACGCATCCCTCGTCGGGGATAAATGCTTTGCGAATTTCTTTGCCTTGCGCATCGCGAATAGGTATATTTTGCAAATTCGGATTCGTGGAGCTAAGTCGTCCAGTGGCAGCAACGGTTTGATTGAAAGAAGTATGTACCTTGCCTGTTTGTGGATTAATGAGTTGTGGCAAAGCATCAATATAAGTACTCAAGAGTTTTTTTAAACCTCTAAAATCAAGAATTTTGCCAATAATAGGGTGTTTCGAACGAATTTTCTCTAAAATATCTTCGGAAGTAGAGTATTGACCCGTTTTAGTTTTCTTAGCTTTATCGTCCAACTTTAAGCGATCGAACAAAATTTCGCCCACCTGCGCTGGCGACGACACATTAAACGAAAATCCAACCATATCGTGAATTTCCTTTTCGATAACTATAAGTTCAGCAGTCAGAATTTCGGAACTTTGACGCAACGCCTCACTATCAATGCGGACACCATTGCGCTCCATAATAGATAAAACACGCAATAAGGGCATTTCAATTTCATAAAACAAATTTTCCAATCCGTTTTCTTTCAGTTCGCTTTCCAAAATTTGTTTCAATTGAAAGGTAATATCTGCATCTTCGGCAGCATAGTTGCAAAGCAAATCCAAATCGACAAAACGAATATCCATCTGGTTTTTACCTTTTCCACCTACCAACTCCTCGTAATGAATGGTTCGATATCGAAGATAAATTTCGGCTAAATAATCCATGCCATGTCGAAGTTCGGGCTGCACTAAATAATGCGCAATCATGGTGTCAAACAACTTTCCTTTCAGTTCAATACCGTACATCGAAAGCATTAATAGGTCAAATTTTATATTCTGTCCCACTTTTTCGATATGTTCACTTTGAAAAAATGCTTTAAATTCTTTCAAAACTTCCAATGCTTCCGCTCTTTCATTAGGCAGCGTTACATAATACGCTTCGCCTTTTACAAAACAAAACGAAAGTCCCACCATTTCGGCTACAAAAACATCTATTCCGGTTGTTTCTGTATCGAAACAAACCGATTTTTGCATAAATAATTTCGAAATTAAATCGGCACGTTTCACTTTTGTATCAACCAGTTGATAGTTATATGATACATTTTTAAGCGTTAATAATTCATTTTCGGCCACAGGCTCAAGCGCTTGAACAGTTTTAGGCGCTTGTCTTGTAATTATTTTCTCTTCGGGCTTATCAAAAGTATCAAACAGCGACATTTGTCCGGCAGGCGATTTTGGTCGAGCAAACTGAATAGCATTTGTGGCTTCGTCGGGCGGCAAGGATGAAAATGGTTTTGCACCAAATTTATTCTGCGTCATGGTGCGAAATTCGAGTTCGTCGAACAAAGCTTTCAGTTCAGCATCGTTAACAGGTTCAATTTCAAGCGCTTTTTCGTCAAATTCTATGGGTACATCAATTTTAATGGTAGCCAAAAAACGCGAAAACACAATTTGCTCTTTATTATTTTCAACTTTGTCTTTCAATGCTCCTTTCAGCTCCGAAGTGCGAGTAAGTAAAGTGTCAATACTTCCAAATTCTTTGAGTAGTTTTACAGCCGTTTTTTCGCCAACGCCTGGGCAGCCCGGGATATTATCAGCCGAATCGCCCATAAGCCCAAGCAAATCAATCACTTGATTGTGGCTATCCAAATCGTATTTTGCTTTTATTTCGGCAGGCCCCATCACTTCAAATCCACCCGTATGTTTTGGACGGTACATATATATATTGTCCGAAACTAACTGTCCATAATCTTTATCAGGAGTTAGCATAAAAACTGTAAAACCTTCTTTTTCAGCCATTTTCGAAACAGTACCTATCACATCATCCGCTTCGTATCCAGCCACTTCGAGAATTGGAATATTATAAGCCTGTATAATTTTTTTAATATAAGGTACTGCTAATTTAATATCTTCGGGGGTCGATTCGCGCTGAGCTTTATACAAATCGTATGCTTCGTGCCGAAATGTAGGTCCACTGGGATCGAATGCTACAGCTATGTGCGTAGGCTTTTCGCGTTTGAGTACATCTTCGAGGGTATTTACAAAACCATAAATTGCCGATGTATTTAAACCTTTAGAGTTGATGCGTGGTGCACGAATAAATGCATAATAAGCTCTGTAAATGATGGCATACGCATCGATTAAAAATAATTTCTTATCCATTAGATTTAAAATCTCATTTTTTATGTTTAATTTTTTTATTGAAAAAATAAAAAGTAATAATACAAATAATCCATAAAGCGAAAAATACAACCTGACTATTTTGATTCGTAAAATAAGTGAGAACCCAAAACAAAAGAGTACCAATTGTTACGAATATAAAAGTTGTTAAATTAAGATATGCAATCAAATCACCTAATTTTCGACCCGAATTTGATTTTTGAATAGTTGTAAGGCATGGAACTTGAAAGAAGCCACCCGAAAAAGCCACTCCAAATACACAAACTCCATAGAAATAGAAATTCAAATCAAAAAAAGTAATAAATCCCAAAAATAAAATCATTCCACCAATTCCGGGTAGCATTAATTTATGTCCGGCAGAACGACCAGCCAATCGGGCAGCAGCATAACATCCGGTAGCAATGGCAATAGCGGCAATGGCCATTATAATTCCGGTTTCGGTATTCGAAGCATTAAAATAAAGTTTTGAATGAATTACTAAATTCATTTGCAGCATTCCACCGATAAGCCAAAATACAGATGAACCAATAACCGAAATATTTACATCTTTGTATCGCTTGGCAACTCTATACGATTGTTTTAAGAAAACAAGTGGATTATTGCTTTGATTTAAAATTTCCACCGGCACTTCATTAACTTTAATTGTAGTAGTAATGAAATATCCAAGCAATGCTGTGAGCATAAACACACTAATAAGAACCCAAACTTCTACATTGTCCGAAAGAATGGAAGCAACAACGGTACCAGCCAAAATTCCCAGAAATGCCATAGTTTCGAACACACCACTTCCATAAGCAGCATGTTTTTCGCCACCGATATCACGAATTAAGCTATATTTAGCAGGCGAATACAAGCTACTTTGAATTCCCATTAAAAGCACTGAAAAGATTGCAAGGTACACATTTTCAGTTAAAAAAGCCAGGGAAGCTACCAGCATAATAGGAATTTCTAATAACTTGAAAAAACGGAAAATTCGCTGTTTCGAAATGCGGACGGTAATATTACCGGCATAAGGCGAAAACAAAAGGTAAGGTACAATAAGTGCTGCTGAAACAAGCGAAATAAGCTGTGAATAATTTAACCATAATGGTAACTTCCAGCTAAGCGTGAAGAAAATTATACTGTTTTTCAACAGATTATCATTAAATACTCCTAAAAAATTAGATGTAAATAAGGCAGTCCAATTTATAGCTCTACTATTCGGCATTGAATTTGATTATTTGTTACGAAACAAAAATACATTTTTTTTTTCTACTATCAAAACTAATTCGCACTATAAAATGTTTTAAGTTAAAACCAAATAAAATAAAATAGTAGAGGGGCAATAATTGCCATTTTAATAAATATATGTTAATTTTTAGGGTTAAACTTGTTAATGTTAAGTTTTAAGTATATATTTGCACAAAGTATGAAACGAAGAACAATCACTATATTAATCATTTCGATGATAGTTACATTTGTAGGCTTGATAATTTTACAAGTACGCTATGTAAGTATAAATGCCGAAATGATTGAAAGTCAATTTAATGAAAGTGTTGAGCGAAGTTTATTTCAAACAGCCATACTGGTTGAGGAAAATGAGGCTCTTGAATACTTGGGCGAAGAGCTTGAAAATGAAAGCATTAAAGCAGGAAAAGTAAACAATTTCAACTTTCCGCAAAATGATTTAAGCCGAAATATTGATAGCGTTTCAAGAAATCTTAAAATTTCAAATTTAGATAAAAACAAACCACGAATAAGATTAAGCACCCGGCATGGAAATGCTACTATTGAAGAAACATCCCGTTTTTTGCAAGAGAAATTTAAACAAAACTTCTCACGATCGAAAACAATTTTAGACCAAGCTGTTTTTCGTTGGCTTAAAGAATCGGACAATAAAGAAATAAGTGAACGGGTTAATTTTAAAGAATTAGACAATATTATAGAAAAAGTGTTGCTTAATAATGGCGTAGAGCTGCCATTTTATTATTCGATAGTTGATAAGCAAGGAAATATAATTTATAAATGTAGCAAAGAAATACACAATCATACAAACAATAACAATGTGTATTCTCAAAAACTATTTCCATCGGAGGAAACAAATAGAGCTGCATTTTTGCAAGTTACTTTTCCTACAAAACAAAATTTTATAATTAAATCGATTAATTTATTGCTTCCATCTGTGTTAATGCTTATCGTTATTTTATTTATTTTTACGTATGCCATCATTGTTATTTTTAAACAAAAACAATTGAATATTATCAAAAATGATTTTGTAAATAACATGACCCACGAACTTAAAACGCCGATTTCGAGCATTTCACTCGCATCGCAAATGCTGCAAGACCCAAGCGTGGGCAAAACGCCGCAAACTTTAAGTCATATTTCGAAAGTGATACACGACGAAACAAAGCGACTAAGTTTTATGGTCGAAAAGGTTTTGCAAATGGCTGTATTCGAAAAAGATAAATCGATATTGAAAGTGAACGAAAAACAGATTAATTTGTTAATTAAAGAAATAGTAACAAATTTTTCGCTTCGTGTAACGAGCAAAGGCGGACAAATAACCTCGAAACTTAATGCGACAAACGATGCAGCGTTGATTGATGAGGTGCATTTTACCAATGTAATTTTCAACTTAATGGATAATGCTCTTAAATACAGCGACAAACCATTACTTTTGACCATTGAAACTTGGAACGAAAAAGAAAATATATTAATAAGTATAGAAGATAATGGTATCGGAATTCAAAAAGACGATTTGAAACGCGTTTTTGAAAAATTCTATCGGGTTTCGACAGGAAACCTCCACAACGTTAAGGGATTTGGACTTGGTTTGGCTTACGTAAAAAAAATTGTAACCGAACACAGAGGCAATATTAAAGTAGAAAGCGAACTAAATATAGGCACTAAATTTACAATCACAATACCAACATTAAAAAATTACGAATTATGACAGAAGAAAAAGTTAAAATTTTATTGTGCGAAGATGACGAAAATCTTGGCATGTTATTACGGGAGTATTTGCAGACAAAAGGCTACGATGCTGATTTGCAACCCGATGGAGAAGCAGGTTACAAAGCGTTTACACGCAACAAATACGATATGTGTGTATTCGATGTAATGATGCCTAAAAAAGATGGTTTCCAATTGGCAGCTGATATTCGTGCAGTAAATGCCGATGTGCCAATTATTTTCCTTACCGCTAAATCGATGAAAGAAGATATTCTTCAAGGATTCAAATTGGGTGCCGACGATTATTTGTCGAAACCATTCAGCATGGAAGAATTGTTGTATCGTATCGAATCAATTCTTCGCAGAGTTCGTGGCAAAAAAGTAAAAGAAGCCGTAATTTATACAATTGGTAAATTTACATTTGATGCTCAAAAACAAACTTTGACCTTAGATGGCGATTCGAAAAAATTGACTACCAAAGAATCAGAATTACTTAACTTGCTGGCTGCTAATGCAAATAGCATTTTGGAACGTAATTTTGCTTTAAAAACTATTTGGGTAGACGATAATTATTTCAATGCTCGTAGCATGGATGTTTATATCACCAAATTACGTAAACTTTTGAAAGACGACGAAAACGTGGCTATCATCAATATTCACGGTAAAGGCTACAAATTAATTACCCCTCAGGTAAAAGAAGATTAATTTAAGTCATTATTTATCAACACATAAGGCTGATTCCATTTGCGAATCAGCCTTATAATTTTTTAAGCCCCCATATCCTCAAGAGCAATTTTTTAAACTCAAATAATAATTACCAACAGTGATAAAAGGAAGTTTACAACATACACGATTTTTAGGCAAAGTAATGCAACTATTTGCTGTTCTATTTTTTGCAATTATATTAATTACGACGCTCACTACATTACTGACCGATAGCGATTTGACTAATATAATTACCGTAAAACGGATGCAACTTATACAATCGTTAATTTTGTTTGTAGGAAGCCCTCTCCTACTCGCTTTTTTGTGGAGCGATAAACCATTGATTTATTTGCAATTAAAAACTTCGAATAAGCCATCAATTTTTTTGTTAGTGACTTTAACAATGCTGGCTGCCCTGCCATTTATCAATTTACTAACCGAGCTTAATCGACAAATTTCACTGCCGGATTCGTTTGCTCCAATCGAAAATTGGATGAAAGCTACCGAGTTGCAATTAGAGCAGATAACAATGAAAATGATGAACGTCCACAGCATTACAGACCTGATTTTCAATTTATTATTGGTAGCGGTATTGGCGGGTTTGGGCGAAGAACTTTTTTTTAGAGGAATATTACAGAAAATTTTTGGAGAGTGGCGCAATGCGATTTTAGCAATTTGGATGGCTGCATTTATTTTTAGCGCTATCCATTTGCAGTTTTATGGATTTTTTCCTCGTATGTTGCTGGGTGCATTTTTTGGCTATTTACTTTTCTGGAGTGGCAATTTATGGCTTCCTATTTTGGCTCACACCGTGAATAATGGATTGGCGGTGCTATTTTATTATCTAAAATTTAATGGTGTAAAAATGCCCGATTTAGATACAATTGGCACAGGAGATACCCTTTATTTAGCTGCAATAAGTTTTGTTGTTACCGTTTTTTTAATTTATAAAACGCGAAAAAAATTACAAAATCTTTTCTAATTTATAATGTGGAATTCCGATTTCAAAAAAAACATCGCTAATTATTGTATATCCAAGACGTTTATAAAACTCCAAAGCAGTTGCACGAGCATTGAGAACAATACGAGTATAATTTAATGCTTTACAATACGCCTCTGTGAAAGCAACTAATTGTGAACCAATTCCAAGCCCCCTCCTCCCATCGTCAACCGCTACTTGACGCATTTTTAGTTCGTTATTGCTTATTTTTGTTAGAATCAGAACTCCGACCAAACAATTGTTACTAAAAGCTCCTATATGAAAATCGTTAACTTCAGAATCTAAATTTTCGTCAAATAAGCTCATTCCTAAAGGTTTGCGCAAAACTCTATCGCGTAATTGCAACTCTTCGAGGTATGTTTCCGACTCAAATTTAATAACACTAAAATCGAATATCGACTGTGAATTCATGTGTGTTTTTTTGTATTAAATTAGTTTTTTATTTTCTCGTCCCACAAAACCCACATACCAAATAAAATAACATAAAAAAGATATTTAAAAATATATTCGTGAAACAATTCGAACTGTTCGGGAAAAGGTTGAACAAGGGCAGCAATAGCCGTAATACGCAAAATATTTACAACGTAAATCACTACTAATCCAGCGGTTATATACCATAACTTTCGTATATAACGACCCTTGTAAAATGCAATAATACAAACAAATATATACGCTTGTTTTAAGCCGGTACAGGACCACACAATACGAACCGCCACACCATTAGCATGTCGAATCACATTATTTTCGAACATATCAATATCAAAGCCAAACAGTTGCAAAATTTTAAATGTTGAATTTGCCACATGTGCAGCCATTAAATTAAATGGAGCGGAGATATTCAACCCTAAAAAAGTAACAATTGTATCTGTGTCATCGCCGCGAACAGTAAGTTTCCAAAAGAAATGAGCACATACCAGAACCAACATGAAGTATATAACTCCAATGTATGGTCGTAATTTTTCGGGTAATTTTTCAGAAAACATTTTAAGAATTTACAATTTTTGCATTTACAATTTACCATTTTCAAAACATCACATCTCCTCATTATCACATTAACACATCACCACATCATTACATTAAGACTCTTGCATAAGGAGCTTTATCGAGCGTACAAAAATCATTATTTAAATATTTAAAATAACCCGTAACAGCTATCATAGCAGCGTTATCGGTAGTATATGCAAAAGCTGGAATAAATACTTTCCATCCAAATTTTTCGGCATGAAGATGAAAAGCTTCTCGCAACGCCGAATTAGCCGAAACTCCACCAGCTAAAGCAACTTGATTAATATTCAATTCTTTGGCTGCTTTTCGCAGTTTATTCATCAAAATTTCTACAACCGACAGTTGAATTGATGCACATAAATCATTCAAATTTTCGGTAATAAAATTTGGATTTTCCTTTTCTTTATCGCGTACAAGATACAAAAAAGAAGTTTTTAATCCACTGAAACTATAGTTATAATCGGCAATTTGAGGCTTACTAAACACAAACGCCAAGGGATTTCCAGTCTTTGCCAATCTATCAACATGCGGACCACCGGGATAAGGTAGCCCCATCACTTTAGCACATTTATCAAACGCTTCGCCAGCAGCATCGTCTATGGTTTGCCCAACAATTTGCATGGCGCTGTACGATTTTACCACTATTATCTGCGAGTTACCACCCGAAACTAGCAAACACAGAAACGGAAATTCGGGGAAACATTCGGTAGGTTGCCCTTCGCTTATAAAATGCGCCAAAACATGTGCTTGTAAATGATTTACATCTATCAGGGGGACATTTAGCGCTTGTGCAAAGCCCTTCGCAAACGAAGTTCCCACGAGCAAAGAACCCAACAAACCAGGGCCTCGAGTAAAAGCCACAGCACTTATTTCATTTTTAGAAATGCCAGCAACACGAATGGCTTCATGCACAACGGGGATGATATTTTGCTGATGTGCACGCGAAGCAAGCTCTGGAACTACACCCCCATAATTGGCATGTACGGATTGGGTTGCCGTAATATTCGAAAGCAAAATACCATCTTTAATAACAGCAGCCGATGTATCGTCGCACGAAGATTCAATTCCGAGAATAACTGTGGGTTTCATTTCAAATTATGGAACAATTATTGTATATTATTAAATTCGATAAAACAAAAATAAATTACTATTTTTGCATAAATAATGCTCAAAGGTATAAAAAAAACGATAAACATATTTCTAAATCTGTTAGCTATAATCATTTTGATTATGGCTTCTTTACCTATTGCACTGCAAAACAACAAAATACAGAATTATTTTTCGGATATTGTTGAATATGAACTTTCGCGCAAAATTAATTCGAAAGTTACAATTGGGCAAATCGACTATCAACTTTTCAACACAATTCGCTTAAAAAACCTCTATGTGGAAGATTTAGAAAAAGATACACTTCTACAGGTTGAAAAAACATACCTTAGTTTTCAGTTTCAAGATTTTTTTAAGGGAAAAGTTATATTTAATGCCATTGAATTAGTAAATCTAAAAGGTAATATTAAACAATTTAAAAATAAAAAAACAAATTTCGATTTTATTGTCGAAGCTTTTAAAAAACCTGCTTCCAAAGAAAAATCTGAAGTAGAATACCGCATCAAAAAATTTTTAATTAAAGATTCGGAAGTTCATTTTAAAGCATTTACCGAAAAAAGAACAGCTAAAAAAAGTAAGTTCGACCCAACAAATATGCACTTTAGCGCTTTTAATGCCGAAATTAGTTTAAATAAATTCACATCTGATACATTAAGCTTAGATGTTGACAAATTAAGTTTTATAGAAAAATCGGGCTTTGAATTGAAAGATTTTAGAACTCAGATTTTGGGGTCAAACCATGGAGCTTTTATCAAATTTATTAATCTTGAAATGCCCAATTCAAAACTTTTACTATCGAACATAGACTTGAAATACGATAGCCTTAGTCAGTTTGAAAAATTTGCAAAAAACATAAAATTCAAAATTCCAATCAACCGTTCGTCGATAAGTTTATCTGATTTAAAAGCCTTTGTGCCTGAATTTGAACGTATGACTGAAGTTGTAAATTTAAGTGCCGATATTTCGGGTAGTTTTTCGAACTTGAAAATTAAACAACTTAAATTAAATCAAGGGAAATCTATCTATCTGAATTCTGACATAGAAATTAATGGGCTTCCTTCCATTCAAGATGCTTTTATATATACCAATATCAAAGAGTTAACTGTAAAGAAAAACGAGATTCAGGATATTGTTTCGCGCATTACCCAAAAACCACTTGTATTGCCCAAAGAACTAAACAATTTGGGTTTGATACGATACAAAGGTAATATAACAGGCTTTTTGGGCAATCTGGTAACTTACGGAAATATGAAAACAGATATTGGAACTATATCGACGGATATTTTGCTGAAATTTGAAAATGATTTGAAGGACTTGACCTATAGTGGTTCGCTCAAAACCAACAGTCTAAAGATTAACAAACTACTGAATTCAAACAAGTTAGGTAATATAAGCCTAAATATTTCAACAAAAGGTGTGAAACTTGCCAACAAGCCATTCAAAGGAAAAGTAAATGGAAAAATAAATAGTTTGGATTTATTGGCCTACAATTATAAAGATATAAATTTAGATGGAAACTACGATGGTTCGGGTTTTGATGGCAGTATAAAGGTAAACGATGAAAACATTGTAGCCGATTTTAAAGGAATTATCGACCTTACAAAAAAGTTGCCTGTTTTCGATTTCGATCTTAATGTTTCGAATGTAAATATAAACGCATTGCATTTTACAGACCAATTCAAAGGTTCGCAACTATCGTTCACAGGCAAAACGAATATGACAGGCAAAACAGCCGATAACATAAATGGATATATTTCGTTTAATGATATTCGTTTTACTAATAAGAACAAAACATTAAACATCGATGCAATTCGATTTATAAGCAGAATATCGGAAAATTTTACAAATTTTGCTATAAACTCCGACTTTTTGAATGGCACATTTACAGGACAGTTTTCGTACAGTAGAGTTCCTGCCATTGTAAATAACATTCTGAAAAATTATTTACCCTCACTATCAGCTAAGAAACAACAAAGTTTAAATTTGAATGATAATATTGCAATAGAGCTACAAATAACCAATACCAAATCAATTACGGAAGTGCTCGAATTACCTTTTGAACTAAATAGTACTGCCTCAATAAAAGGAAGTATTTACAACAATTCAAATAAAATTAATCTACAAGCAGATGTTCCAAAATTCAGATATAACAAACAAACATTTGAGAAAATTACCCTCTCAATAGAAAATGAAGGTCGACTTTTGAAGATGAATTCAAATGGGCAGTTGCTTCAAAAGAAAGGTTTAATAAATTTGTTTGCCAATGCCAAAGCATCAAGCGATACTATATCGAGTTTAATTGGTTGGCAGTCCGATTCAAAAGAGAAAACAAATGCAGGCGAAATTTCAACCTTAACCCGATTAAGAAATGAAAATGGAAATATTGCAGCAAACATAGAATTTAATCCATCGAAATTAATCATTTCCGACTCAATTTGGAGAATTAAAAAGAGTTCGATAGATTTGAATGCTGATAGTACAATAAAAATTAATAAATTCAGATTTGAAAATAAAGCTCAATATATTTTTGCCGATGGATTACTATCCAAAAAGTTGGGTAATAATGTTCAATTTGTAATGAATGACATTAATTTGAATTTTATTTTTCAACTATTAAAACTTAAAAGTATAAACATTGGAGGCAGCCTCACTGGAAATGCATCGCTGCTTACTAAAGAAAACCAACCTGTTTTTTTAGCCGATTTACGAATAAAAAATGCCACTTTAAACAACGAAAGTATAGGAAATGCAAATATCAATTCAGTTTGGGATAATGCAAAAAGCCAAATGATATTAAGTGCTAAATTTATAAAAGAAAACAACGATTCTATTGGCATAGCAAGAGGTATTTTTGAGCCTAAATCAGATTCGCTGGATGTAAATTTTGATCTTAATGGACTACCAATTAGCTTTTTACAACGCTATTTCGAGGGGGTTGTAAGTAATGTAAAAGGATATGGATATGGTAAATTACGTATGTTTGGGCCCACAAAAACCATTTCGTTTGAAGGAAAAGCATTTATAGACAAGGCTCAAATGACAGTAAATGCACTAAATACAAGTTACTTTTTTAACGATACAATAAGACTAACTAAAAAAACTATAGAATTTAAAAATATAGATTTTTTTGATGCTGAACGCAACCGAGGAACTTTAAATGGGATAGCTTATCACAATGGGTCTTTTCAAAAAATGAATTACAATGTAAGCATTAAGGTAAAAAACGTTATAGGAATTGATACAAAAGCGGTTCATAATGATTATTTTTATGGAAAAGCTTACATGACTGGTAATGTTAGTATTATTGGTAACGATGATGAAGCCGACATAGTAGTAAATGCCGTTACGCAACCAAAATCGAAAGCTTTTATCCAAATGGGCGGTGCTTCAACAGCCTCCGATAACAGCTTTATACGATTCGAGAGTCCTACAAATTCTATTACCACAGCTCCAAAAGTAGTAGATAAAAATCAATTTAACACTAAAGTTGATTTGAATATTGATGTTACAACCGATGCGGATATGCAATTGATTGTAGACCCCAAAGCGGGAGATGTAATTGCGGGGCGTGGTAGTGGTAGTTTACGTGTAAAATTCGATACCTTTTCGGATATAAAACTGTATGGAACTTACACAATTAGCAGCGGATATTACCTATTTACACTACAAACCATTGTACGTAAAGAGTTTAAGATTGACAACGGCAGTACAATTTCTTGGACAGGCGACCCTTTTGGTGCGAAAGTAAACATTCGTGCTATCTATCCACTCACTGCTTCATTGAGCAATATTATTGAGGGAACTGAATTATCGGCGTCGGCTCGTAGAGCAAGTATGCCCGTAAATTGTATTTTGAAATTAACAGATAATTTACTTACACCAAATATTAAATTTGAAATTGACCTGCCAACTGCTGACGAAAGTTTAAAACAAAAAGTACGAAGCGTTATCAACACAGAAGAGATGATGAACCGTCAGATTGCCTATTTATTAGTTGTAAATAGTTTTTTTGACCCATCACAGCAAACAACTTCCAATCAAGGTGCATTGAATTCGTTTGTAACATCCACATTAAGCTCACACTTAAATAATTTTATTCAAAAAACTTTGAAAAGCAATATGCTTTCGTTTGGTCTCGATTGGCAACAAACCAATGCCACCGACAATCAATACAAGGCAGAAGTGATGGTACAGCCCAACGAACGTATTACCCTTAACGGAAATGTAGGAATACGCGATGATAATTTTGTTGTAAACCCCGAGGATAGGTATATGTGGGATGTAGATTTTGAATATTCACTTACCGAAAGTGGCAAGCTTCGTTTCAAAGCCTACAGCCATACTATTGACAGAGCACAATTGAAAGAAGCAAAAACAACGCAAGGCATGGGCTTTGTATACAAAGAAGATTTTCAAAGTGTATCAGAAATGTTCAGTTATTACTGGAAAATATTTTCCGACAAAATTAAAATTAATACCGAATCGAAATAAGATGAGAAGATTAACATCTGCAATTGTTGCATTTTTTATAATTGGAACTGTGTTGGCAAGTACTACAGATAGTTTATTTCTGAAAATGCCAGATAATCTGCTCCCTACATTAGCCCGTAAACAGCGCTTCGAATTAGCTGAGTATTTTAAAGCAGGAAAAGCGGATAGCGTACCTAACTTATTTGGAAACAAAACTATAATACAAAAATACGACACTACTAATTGCCATATTATTCTAAAAACATCAATTACAGGTACCACCGAAATTAAGAAATTTACTTTTTCGACTGGCGAAAAAATTATCGGAATTATTCAATCGGTAAACCAACCTTTTCGATTTTCGAATATACAATTTTTCACCGAAACTTGGCAACCATTCCAACTCACTATCGAACTACCTGATTATCAGACTTGGATTAACCAAACACAACTAATAGAATCAAACTTAAATTCTATTTGGGTTAAAAATTTATTACAAAAATCGTATTTTTCGATGCAATTTACCGAAACGAATGAACTTGAAATCGAAAATAACGTTTTAAATACATTGAATGTGGATGACCTTAAAATGGTAATGCCATTTTTTGTAAGTAAAACTGTGCAAATTAAATTTGTAAAATAAATTCCAAATGCAAACTTCAACAAAAGAATATACCAAAGTAAAACCATACAACGAACACGAAGCTAAAACAACGCAACTTTCGCGTATGTTCAACACCATATCGCCTAAATATGACGCGTTTAATGATATTATGACTTGGGGAATGGCTCGCTACTGGCGTAAAATGGCTTTGCTTAGTTTGAAATCTTTTGACCCAAAATCAATACTCGATATTGCAACCGGAACTGGCGATATTTGCATTAAAGCATTCCACTATCTGAAACCAAAATCGGCTATCGGAGTAGATATATCGGATAAAATGATGGATGTTGGGCGAATAAAAGTAGCTAAAGTTGGTTTGTCTGATAAAATTAGTTTCGAAGTACAAGATTGCGCTACATTATCATTCGAAAACAATTCATTTGATGCCGTTACAATTTCGTTTGGAATTCGTAATTTTGAACGATTAGATGAAAGCTTACAACAAATTCATAGGGTGCTAAAACCAAAAGGACATTTACTGATTCTTGAAATGAATGAGCCTCAAGAAGGCCTTTTATTAACTGCTTACAAGCTTTACACACGCGTTTTCGTTGGACTTACTTCGCGCATATTATCTAACGACACAAAAGCTTACGACTACCTACAACAGTCGATGCACGTATTTGCAAGTGGCGAAAAACTGCTGAAAATTCTTGAAGACAATGGATTTAAACGGGTAAAATACCACAAATTCACTTTTGGTGTTTGCAGCATGTATTTGGTGGAAAAAGTGGCTTAGAGATTTAATTTTTTTTACCACGTAATAAATTTACGTTTCCCTTCAAATTAAATTTTTGACCATCAGTTCCAAGAGCTTCAATTACATAAAAGTAGGCTCCTTCAGTGGCAGGGCGACCGTTTATTTTTCCATCCCAGCCCTTTTGAGGGTCGGTCCAGTAAAATACTTTCTGCTGCGAACGATTGAAAACCCAACAGCGAAATTCGATAATTGATTTGTAAGCCACTCGAAATTCTTCATTAATTCCGTCGCCATTAGGTGTAAAAACGCGCGGAACTTCCAAACGAGACTCTACAATTTTTATAGATACAGAGCTGCTATCTAAACACTTATAAGCGTTACTCACGGTAAGTTTTATTGTATAGGTGCCTGCCTCTGTAAATTTGTAACGTAAATCCTGATCGTTACGGGTAAAGAGTAAACTTTTATCTTTTAAAATTTGCCATTCGTAAAATTCAGCAACAGGCAAATTGGCGTTACTTGCAAAAACAATTTCCAAAGGTGCAGAAGCCGTAGTGATATCCGCCTTCTCTGGACGGTCATCTTCGTTAAGCTCCACACGGGTAGAAGCCGTTGAAACAATGTGGCAAGCTACTTTGACAGCATTATATAGTGGAGATTCAGTTTCGGAAGTAACTAAACCCAAATCGGTTGCAAAATTATCGCCCACAAGCTTGAATTTTGTATCGCAAAGTGGTGGTTCCGAAACGGTTAAAGTTGTAGCCGGCAATTTATAATCAACGCTAACTTCTTTATCAGCCCACGCCTTTGTAGTTTCCGACCATTCTTTTGTTGCGTATTTCAACTGAAAATAGCGATTTACAGGTATAGTTCTTCCATCCGGTGTTTTGTATTGCAAGGGCGAAACCGATTGGGTAAGATTCAAAATCAACTCGTCGCATTGTTCGCTTGGTTTATCTTCGGGGAGTAATGAGGAGAGAACGGGCAAATAATTTTTATAATCTATCACCCAGATATATTTTTTAACACCATCAATATCAACGATATAGCCAGTGGCATCTTCTACATTTGTGTTAATGCTATCGTATTGTAATACAATAGGTGAATTGGGCGTTTCAAACTTTGACCACACTATAGATTTTGAATTGGCACGATATTCAATTTCAGTTTGTGCCGTAATGCCATCGAAAATAATGAGGTAATCGATACCGGACAATTTTACGCCATTTAGTTCGGTATATATTTTGTAAGTTCCGGTAGCCGAAAATTGTGCTAAGGCAAGTAATGCGTTTATAATCAAAGCAAAAAACAACAAAAATCTCTTCATATAAAATGTGTTTTTGAGCATTTTAAAATATAGGTGATTGAAAAAATTGATTTATACTATACAAAGGTACAGTTTTCTATTTAAAAACAAAAAAATGGCTGATTTATTGCAGTAATATTCATTGAAGCGTTTATTTTTAGTAATTTTGCATTGAAATAAAATTTTGAAAAATAATTACAATACAACTCCTGTTACAACAACACATTAAAATATGAAACGAGCAAATTTATCCATTCTAATTGTTTTTTTTATTTTCGCTACATTTCAAATTACCGCCCAAGAAAATTATCAATACAAAAAAATTGACGGGAAAGAATATTTTCTTTACACAGTGCAGCCCAGCGAAGGATTGTACAGTATTGGACGGAAGTTCGATGTTGAGTTAAAGGACTTGAATAAATTAAATCCCGAGATAGCTAATGGTTTAAAAACCGGTCAGTTAATACTTATTCCTGTAACAAAAGAAACCAAAAAAGCAATTGCAAATTTAAGAAAAGAATCTGCACAAAAACCGGCAATTAAAAATGATACAGCGCAAGAAACAAATTTCGTAGAGCACATAGTTGAAAAAAAACAAACGCTATTTGCAATCAGTAAAAAATATAATATTACGCAAGACGAACTCAAAAAGAACAACCCTGAGCTCGAAAATGGTTTGAAAACAGGTATGACATTGCGTATTCCTAAAACGACAGAAAATGAGAGCCACAAAACAAAGAAAGACAAAAAAGAGGCTAAAACCACTGTTATAATAAAACATATTGTAAAGCCAAAAGAAACATTATATGCTATTAGTAAGCTGTACAACGTGGATGTTGAGGATGTTATAAAACTAAATCCAACTGCGCTATCTTCGCTTATAATCGGATCAGAGCTCACCATAGAAGTACAAAAAGAGCTATCTGCTACTTTGGAAAAAGCAGAAACAAAACCAATTGAACCGGAGGAAATTAAGCCTCAGAAAGCCTTGATTGACACACAGTATTTGACACGAATTACAAAAAATGTAAAACCGAATAGCACACCTATAAAAATTGCAGTTTTATTGCCTTTGGTTATCGAAAATGCTAAAACAGATGCTGTAAACGAACGTTTTCAGGAGTTTTACGCCGGGCTTTTGTTAGCTGCCAATGAAGCAAAAAGCAAAGGAATTAGCATTGATATTTTGACTTTTGATACTGAAAAAACAGAAGAAAAAATTATTGAAGTACTTCAAAATCAAGCTTTAAAATCGGTTGATTTGATAATAGGTCCAGCCTATTCGAATCAAGTTACTTATTTAAGTGACTTTGCAAAAACAAATAAAATAAACGCTATCATTCCTTTTACTTCAAAGGTTGCAGATATAAATGAGAACCCGTATCTTTTACAATTTAATCCTTCGCGTAATGTCGAAACAGATTATTTAACTAATTTATTGACTCTACAATATAAAAATGAGAATATAATATTTATTGAATTACCAAATATTTCGGATAATGATGCCGGTTTTGAATGCTCATCGAATTTAAAAGAGCTTTTGAATAGAAAAAACAGAAAATTTAATGTCATTGAAATTACCTCCGAACAATCGCTTCAAACAACAACGTTCTTTGAAAAAGACAAATCGAATATTGTTATTTTCAATACAGATAAATTTTCAAGTATATTTCCTTATCTTGGGTTTCTAAATTCTAATGCACTGAATTTCAATATTCTGCTTTACGAGCAATACAATTGGAAAAATCAGAATGCGCAAGTAAAATTCAAATCGTTTAGTATAGCACCTTTCAAACCCTTACTCAACGATGTTGATTTTACAAATTATACTACTTTATTTAAAAATACTTTTAATTGGAAAATATCATCAACGAATCCTCGATACGATGTATTAGGCTTCGATTTAGGAAACTATGCCATAGCTATGATATACGAATTTGGGCCACAATTTGGTTGGGGCAAGACCAAACTTCCATTGGCTTCGGGTATTCAATCGTATTTAAAATTTCACCGATATACAACCTCAAGTGGTTTTGTAAACACGCAACTGTACCAGCACGAAAAATAGAAAATAAAAAATGCCGACATCTTTATCAGAGTCGGCATTTTTTTTCGAAAATAAAATACAAAAGTCATATTTTAAACTATCGATAACTTAAGCGCTTTCGTTTCCTCATATTTGGTAATCAAATCATCCATCACTTCTTTCACTGTAGATATTCGGGTTGATAAATATGCATTACTACCTGCAAAAGCATATCCTTTATCCATACGCCCTTTGTACGCATTATACAGCGACACAACAATACAATAAGGCACCACTTTGTAATCGCAGGTATGTAAACAATCGTAAGGACAAGTTTTCGGACGAGTTAAACCTAATTTTACTTTTTCTAAAAAAGTTCCATTCAAAGCTCTTCCGGGCATCCCTACTGGGCTTTGGATAATTTCCACATTATCGACTTCGGCTTTGATATACGAATTTTTAAATTTTATATCCGCATCACATTCTTCTGTTGTAACAAAACGGCTGGCAATTTGAACACCTTTAGCTCCAAGCTCCATCATACGATACATATCTTCGCCACTGTAAATTCCACCAGCTGCTACAACCGGAATTTCCTGATTGTATTTTTCTTCGAAAATTGCGACTTCACTAACAACCTGAGGAATTAATTTTTCTATAGCAAATTCAGGATCAGCAATTTGGTTCATTTTAAAACCTAAATGTCCACCCGCTTTAGGTCCTTCTACCACAATCAAATCGGGAAGATAATTGTAAAGTGTTTTCCATTTTTCGCAAATAATTTTTGCGGCGCGAGCCGACGATACAATCGGAACTAATTTGGTTGTGCAACCTTCCGTTCGATACTTTGGTAAATCGAGTGGCAAGCCAGCTCCGGCAAATATCACATCGGCTTTTTCAGCAATAGCAGTTTTCACCATATCGCCAAAATTTGTTAGTGCCATCATGATATTTATACCAACAATGCCCGACGATTTTTCTTTCGATTTACGAATTTCTTCTTTTAAACCAAAAATACACGAATCCATGTAACTACGAGCCTTTTCGCGATAAATCAATCCCAATCCGGCACAAGAAATTACTCCCACTCCACCTTGATTTGCAACTGCCGAAGCCAACCCTGACAAAGAGATTCCAACCCCCATACCACCCTGAATAATAGGCACACGAGCTATTAAATCTCCAATTTTTAATCCATTCATAAAAAAATTAATTAAAATAAATTAGTATTATCAACCACACATTATTCAACAAAACAAATAAAAGAATTCGAAATATGATTCAAATTCTTTTATTCAATTTAAAAAATTATATTTAAAAAAAGATTATCCATAAATAACTTTTCCATCTTCATCTTTAAAACAATCGAAACTTTTGTTGTACTGTTCCATAGCTCTGTAGCTCATTGCCATACTCGAAAAACCACCATCATGATATAAGTTCTGCATTGTAACTTTTCGCGTTAAATCGCTAAACATTACTACACAATAATCGGCACAATCTGCTGCAGTTGCATTTCCGAGTGGCGACATGCGTTCTGAAAAATCTAATAAGCCATTAATACCCTTCACTCCGCTACCCGCGGTAGTTACAGTTGGCGATTGCGATATTGTATTGACACGTACATTTTTTTCGCGTCCATAAATATAACCAAAACTACGAGCAATAGACTCTAAAATTGATTTAGCATCAGCCATATCGTTATATCCAAATACGGTACGTTGAGCAGCCATATACGATAAAGCAACAACTGAACCCCATTCGCTAATAGCATCCATTTTTTTTGCTACTTGTAGCATTTTGTGAAACGATATAGCCGAAATATCTAATGTCGTATTCAACATATCGTAATCGATATCGTCGTAAGTACGTTTTTTGCGAACGTTTGGCGACATACCAATTGAATGCAAAACAAAATCAATTTTGCCTCCAAGCACTTCCATCGACTGTTTGAAAACCTCTTCCAAGTCAGCCACACTTGTAGCATCTGCAGGGATAAGTTTTGCGTTTAGTTTTTCGGCCAATTCGTTTGTAGTTCCCATACGCACAGCCAATGGTGTATTCGAGAGTGTTATTATTGCGCCCTCCTCTACTGCACGTTCGGCTACTTTCCATGCAATCGACATATCGTTCAATGCTCCAAAAACGATTCCTCTTTTTCCTTTTAATAAATTATTACTCATTATTTGAATGTTTATTAGTTTTGTGTATTAAAACTATTTTAAAGCAAAATAGTTTTGTCAAATACTGAAATTTTGGCACAAAGGTACTAAAAATGTGCAATATTACAAACTATTTGAATTCCAGCTTTAAAAAACGACCCGTTTCACTGGTTTTGTGTGCTGCAATTTGCTGTGGTGTGCCACTACAAATTACTTTTCCGCCAGCAGCGCCACCTTCGGGTCCAATATCAATAACATAATCAGCCACTTTTATTACATCAATATTGTGTTCGATAATAATAACCGTGTTACCTTTGTTTACCAATCGATTAAGTACTCCGAGTAGCACTCGAATATCTTCGAAATGTAAGCCGGTTGTAGGTTCATCTAATATATAAAGTGTTTTGCCTGTATCGCGTTTGGATAGTTCGGTTGCTAATTTTACACGCTGACTCTCACCACCCGAAAGTGTGGTACTCGATTGTCCGAGTTTTATATAACCCAAGCCTACATCCTGCAAGGTTTTTATTCTATTGAGAATATTTGGCTGATTTTCGAAAAACTCTACCGCTTGATTAATTGTCATTGCAAGCACATCAGCAATTGATTTCCCTTTAAACCGCACTTCGAGTGTTTCTTTGTTGTACCTTTTGCCATCACAAGTTTCACAAGGTACATATACATCGGGTAAAAAGTTCATTTCTATGGTTTTATAACCATTACCACCGCAGGTTTCGCATCGTCCTCCAGCAGTGTTAAACGAAAATCGTCCGGGTTTATAACCACGAATCTTAGCTTCGGGCAAGCTAACAAATACGTTCCGAATATCCGAAAATACGCCTGTATAAGTAGCTGGATTTGAACGTGGTGTACGACCAATAGGCGATTGATCTACTTCAACCACTTTATCAATATTTTCGAGCCCCTCAATACTTTTGTATTCGAGCGGGTCTTGCAATGAGCGGTAAAACTTCTGACTCAGGATAGGTTGCAAAGTTTCATTAATCAATGTTGATTTTCCACTTCCCGAAACACCTGTTACGCAAATCATTTTACCAAGTGGAAAAGTAACATCTATTCCTTTTAAATTATTGCCTTTTGCGCCTTTTAATGTAAGGAATAATCCATTTCCTTCGCGAACATTTTTGGGTATTTCTATTTCTTTTTTTCCGTTCAGATAGGCAGAAGTCAAGGTATCTGCTTTCATCATTGAAGCTGGTGTACCCGCAAAAACCACTTCTCCACCCAATCTACCGGCTTGTGGCCCCATATCAACCACATAATCGGCAGCCATCATCATATCCTTGTCGTGCTCCACCACTATCACCGAATTGCCCGTGTCGCGCAATTGTTTCAGCGAACGAATCAATCGTTCATTATCGCGTTGATGCAAACCAATGCTTGGTTCGTCCAAGATATAGAGTACATTTACCAATTGCGATCCAATTTGTGTAGCAAGCCTTATGCGTTGACTTTCGCCCCCTGAAAGCGATTGCGAGCTACGATTGAGCGACAAATAATTCAAACCCACATCGAGCAAAAACTGTAATCGGCTGCGAATTTCTTTTAAAATTTCGGCAGCAATAATATTCTGTTTTTCAGACAAATGAGGCGTTACATTATTTAGCCATTGCGATAATTCGCCAATATCCATCCCCGATAGTTCAGCAATATTTTTATCGTAAATGCGAAAATGCAAGGATTCCTTTCGAAGTTTTGCTCCATTGCATTCCGGACATTTAATTTCCTTCGAATACTGATTTGCCCATTTCTGTTCCGTTGCCGAAGCAGAGTTATCTGCCTGCAATTCGATATACTTTAATATTCCATCGTAACTCAAAAAATAATTTGTACCAATGGCTTGATTCTTAATATTCAATCGCTCTTCGGTACCGTTCATTATTTCGTCGATTGCCTCTTCGGGAATAGCCTGAACAGGAGTTTTAAGCGTACAATCGTATTTTTCGAGTATTGCTTCAATCTGCCAGAAAATAGTAGTGCTTTTATGTTTCCCGAGTGGCGAAATTGCTCCATTGTAAATGCTCAGACTTCTATCGGGGATAATTTTATCCATATCAATCTGATTTACAAAGCCTAAACCTTTACATTTGGGACAAGCTCCGTGAGGAGAATTGAAAGAAAAATTGTGCGGAGCTGGTTCGTCATACGAAATACCACTTGTAGGGCACATCAACATTTTACTAAAATAACGAGCTTCTATGCTGTCTTTTTCGAGCAACATCACAATGCCATTGCCTTGCTGCATAGCCTTTTGCATCGATTGCTTCAGCCGCTGTCGGTCTTTTTCGCTTACCAGTAATTTATCTATAACTACTTCAATATCATGAATTTTATAACGATCTACTTTTAGCCCGTGCGTTATCTCACGAATTTCACCATCAATACGGACATTTAGGTACCCTTTTTTACGAATTTGTTCAAATAATTCTTTGTAATGTCCTTTTCTTCCTCGAACTATTGGAGCTAACAAAAACGTTTTTTTACCTTCATATTCCTTCAAAATCAAATCTACAATTTGATCTTCGGAATATTTCACCATTTTCTCGCCCGTTTCGTATGAGTAGGCCTCCCCTGCCCTTGCAAAAAGCAAACGCAGAAAGTCGTAAATCTCAGTTGTAGTGCCCACTGTCGAACGTGGATTTTTGTTGGTAGTTTTTTGCTCGATAGAAATTACAGGACTTAATCCGGTAATTTTATCCACATCAGGCCGCTCCATATTACCTAAAAAGCTACGGGCATAAGCCGAAAAAGTTTCGATATAACGTCGCTGACCTTCGGCAAAAATGGTATCAAAAGCCAAGGACGATTTTCCACTACCGCTGAGACCTGTAATTACAGTCAATGCGTTGCGAGGAATACTAACATCTATATTTTTAAGATTATGCACTCGTGCGCCAATCACCTCTACCTGCTCTTGTTTGTCGGGATTTATTATTGTAGTTGTTGCCAAAATAGTTTATATTTTTCAAAAAAAATTGAACCTGCAAAGATACAAATTTCATAGCCTGCCGGCAAGTTGAAACAAAGATTCTATTGAACTAAAACGCTTATTTTGATTTTAACATTTGAAAAAGTTCTACTGGTTTTTCGCTCAACATATCTTTCGACAAAGAAACAAACAACACAACAAAAACGATAAAAAGCACAACTACAGCCACTTGCAACCATGAAGTTTTTTGAATTTCTTGTTTTGCTTTCATATCACACACTTCTCCTGGGCAATACTGGGCCTTTTCTTTGTAAAACCAACCATAAAACAAGCATCCCAAACAAATTCCAAAGGCTGATTCGAAAAATAAAAAGATAAGACAAATAAGACAAATTATACCCGAAATTGCGCTGTAAGTATTAAGCACGACCATGAGTACAAACATTGTTGCAGCCATTATTACGCCAATTATCCATGCAAATTTCTTTTGTACTGCTCCCACATATTCGGGATTTTGACGCGAAACAATTAATCTTCCTAAAATAAGCGATGGTGCATATTTAGGATTAATAAAAACACGAATTAAAAAATCAATCAAAAATATTGTAACCATATATTTAATTGGTAAAAAATTACCATTAAATACTATCTGCATCAATGCAATAAATACAGCCAGAAATAAAATTCCGGCAGCAGCTCTAATTTCACGTTCGTTTAAAACCGGGATGTTGTAACCTTCTACGGTTTCACCAAATTGTTTGTTTTTTTTCATTATTGTTTGTTTTTTAAATTTTTAAGAGACGATAGTATATTACAGCCCCATAATTTATCCCGCTAACTAATGGCGAGAGTGGCATGGGGCAAATTTATTAACTTTAAAACAATATCCTCCCGCTACTTATAAAGTAAGAGGAGGATATCTTCACACGTAAACAGCATCGCGTTATCCAAACGAAATGCCTTTTCTTTTTATATTTATCAGAATTTCACGTCGTAATTCGGTTCTTCCACAATTTCGGGAACAAGCTGATTATATGTTACTTTGCCGTTTTCGTCGATAGCTACTACAGAGCGAGCCATTAAACCTCCTAATACGCCATCAGTCATCAACACACCATAATCGGTTGCAAAGCTGTTGTAACGAAAATCGGATGCAATAGTTACGTTTTCGATACCTTCGGCACCACAAAAACGGCCTGAAGCAAAAGGTAAATCTTTTGATACACAAAGCACTACCGTATTTTCTTGAGCTGCAGCCCATTTATTAAAATTACGAACCGAAGCAGCACACACACCAGTGTCGATACTTGGAAAAATGTTTAAAACTAATTTTTTGCCTTTAAAGTCGGCCAGACTAATTTCGTTCAAACCAGCACCTACCAATTTAAAATCTGGTGCTTGTGTTCCTACTGCAGGTAAACTTCCATTTGTCGATACGGGGGTTCCTTTAAATGTAACTGTTGCCATGTTTATTTATTTGTTTAAATTAATGTTTTAATTGTTTACATGAATAACGAATTACTTCCATTTTTGTTTACTTTTGCATAAATATTTTTGTAACCAATTCAAAAATGAAACTATCGTTTTATATTTTTAGTCTATTAATAGCCATTATGGTCGCCTCATGTGGCGATCCGCACGAATATAGAGTTGAACCTATTTTTGTTGAGTATGTTCAGAGATTTGAACTTGAAGCTGCCAAACGAGGCAAAGACTATAAACTTCAAACTGAAGGTTTAATAATAGAATTTGCTAAATTGAAAAACGATCAAGCCGGTTTATGTCATTACGAAAACCCTATTCGAATTGAAATTGACTCCGTGTATTGGAAAAAAATAAGTGTAGTTGCCGGAGCCGACTATATGAAGGAAAATCTTATTTTTCATGAAATGGGACATGGTATTTTGGGGCGTAAACATTTGAATACCACACTCGAAAACGGCGATTGGAAATCGCTAATGTGTGGTGGCGATAAAGTTGACAATCGCCCTTGGAACATAAACTACCGACGCGAACGTCGCAATTATTATGTTGATGAATTATTTTCCGAAAGCACTTTAACGCCGCTTTATACAACTACCGAATTGTTGGTCGACACATCAAAATTCACACAACGACTTTGGCTCACTTTTAACACAGGTAGTAAATCGGATACGGGCTGGGATTTAGGTACAAATACGAATTACACTGCCGAAATCGACAACAAACAATTAAAATTCAGTTCGAAATTTACCTCTTCGTATGGTATATTGCTATCAGTTCAGAACGATTACATTAATATTAAATCTGATTTTTCGTTCGAAATGGAAATAGATGCCGAAACAAAAGCTAATACCGACCAATTTGGGATGGTTTTCGCAGTTAATACAAAAGACACGACCGAATATTTTAAAATAAACCGTGAGCAAAATATGTATCCCGGCAATAGCGCTTGGTACAGTTATTATTCACAACTCAAAAAAACAACTATCAATAAAACGGGTAAAAATAAGCTTAAAGTTGTAAAAATGGCTGGCATAATTTATTATTTTATTAACAATGTATATGTATATCAAACTGAAGTTGAGATATTTGGATATGGAAATAATTTTGGTTTTATTGTACCTGCCGGAGCAACAATATGGATTGACAATTTAATAATTAGCACAAAATCGAGCAGCAACACCTCATTTAAAACAATAGCAATCAGAGATATAACGTTTTCGATTGTAAAAATGAAAGATAATAACGAAAGCATTTCAGACAAATAAAAAATGGCAAAATTTACCCTTTATCAAGTTTTAGTTCGTCATTTTGGAAATAGAACCAAAACCAATAAATTCGATGGCACCCTTACCGAAAATGGCTGTGGTAAAATGAACAACTTTACTGCCAAAGCTCTCATTGAAATAAAAAATTTAGGTATTTCGCATGTTTGGTTTACAGGGATTTTAGAACATGCTACACAGACCAATTATGCTGACAATGGCATAAAACCCGACCACAAAGCAGTTGTAAAAGGTAAAGCAGGCTCGCCTTATGCTGTTAAAGATTATTATGATGTGGATCCCGATTTGGCTGTTGATGTTGATAAACGCATGTTGGAATTCGAAAACCTTGTAAAACGCACACACAAAGCCGATTTAAAAGTTATTATCGACTTTATTCCCAACCATGTGGCGCGCGAATACCATTCGGATGCCAAACCCGACGGAATAAAAGATTTAGGAGAAACCGATAATTCCAGTTGGGCATTTTCGCCGTTTAACAACTTTTATTACATTCCAAATAAGGCATTTAAACCTAATTTTGACATAAAAGATTACAATGAATTCCCGGCTAAAGCTACCGGAAATGATCAGTTTACGGCAACTCCAACTGTAAACGATTGGTACGAAACGATAAAATTGAATTACGGCGTAAATTACACCGAAGGAGGTCAAAAACAGTTCGACCCCCTACCCGATACTTGGCTCAAAATGTACGACATACTACATTTTTGGGCTTCAAAAAAAGTGGATGGATTTCGTTGCGATATGGCCGAAATGGTTCCTGTGGAATTTTGGGGCTGGGTAATCCCACGCTTAAAAAACAATTTTCCGGAACTAATATTTATTGCCGAAGTTTATAACCCGAACGAGTATCGCAATTATATATTCAATGGTAAATTCGACTATTTGTACGATAAAGTTGGGCTGTACGATAAACTCCGTGCCATTCTGACTGAAAATCATGCTGCAAGCGATATTACGCATTGTTGGCAAGCCCTCGAAGGTATCGAAAGCAATATGTTAAACTTCTTGGAAAACCATGATGAACAGCGCATTGCGTCCGACTTTTTCTGTAAAGATGCTAAACAGGCTTTTCCGGCAATGGTTGTAGCCGCCACTTTAACCAAGGCACCGGTTATGATATATTCAGGTCAGGAATTAGGCGAAAAAGGCATGGAAAACGAAGGTTTTAGCGGACCGGACGGCAGAACAACCATTTTCGATTACCGAAGTATTGAAACCGTACAAAACTGGTTTAACAACGGGAAATTTGGTGAAGATAAATTAACCGACGAACAAAAACTGATAAAAAGTTTTTATAAAAAGTTGATGAGTATTACGCTTACTGAAAAAGCAATAACTCATGGTCAACTATATGATTTAGAATATGCTAATTTTGAAAATCCACATTTTAATACAAATAAGCAGTTTGCTTTTCTGCGAAAATTTGAAAACGAGTTGTTGCTAATTGTGGTAAATTTTAATTCAAACGAGGCTAATATTAAAATCTCGATTCCACTCGAAGTTTTTGATTTTTTACAAATTGAAAATGGAAAACAAGTTTTCGTAAATGACATTTTAAACGCTGATAAAGAAGAGTTTAAAACAATTTTGACATCTAAAGATAAATTTGAAGTTACCGTTTTGAAACATTCGGCTTGTATTTTAAAAATAGTACAAATTTAGCATAAATATAACAGTCGAAAAAAAAAAATAATATACCAAAATCTAATTTTGTCATTATTTCAAAAAATAATTGTAAGTTTGTGTGCTGTCAAAAAATTAAAATTGTATGGAAACAAAAGTATTAAATAAAGCAACGAGCGATAAAATAAGTTTTATAACTTATATTGTACCAGAATTTGCTGCAGCTTATAAAATGAAAGTACAAGACGGATTTTTTTATTTAAAAAAATACGGAGGTTGGACTTTTCTAAACGAGAATTGGAAAGCATTGCATACAGCAAATCCATTTCATACAGTAGATTACTTGTATAGGATTTGTTATAAAAACGGAGGATTGCGATAATGAAAGTTTTTCACGGCAGCTATGCAGAGATAGAAACTGTAGATTTAAATAAATGTCAAGCCAACAAGGACTTTGGCAAAGGATTTTATGTTACAAAATACCGAAAACAAGCTGAGGAATGGGCAGAAATTATCGGAAAAGTAAATCAGACTAATGGTGTTGTTACTGAATTCACATTCTATGAGAGAGCCTTTTCGGAAGAAAATTTAAAAACTTTACGTTTCAGTGAGTACAACAATGAGTGGTTTGATTTTATCATTCTGAATAGAAATTTAGAAAACCCCGAACAAAAACACGATTACGACATTGTTGAGGGACCTGTAGCTGAAGATAAAGTTCAACGCAGAATTAGTCGATATATGGAAGGCGAAATTACGAGAGAAGTTTTTTTTCAACAAATGACAGAATATCCTGAACCAACCCACCAAATTTGTTTTTGTACAGTTAATTCTTTGCGAATGTTGAAAAAAACAAACAACAAGGCAATTATCAAAATCGAAGACATTAGTGAATTAATTGTAGAAAGGCTTGTAACTGATTTTGATTTTGACGAACAAACGGCCACTGATAAGTTTTTTTCATCCAATACTTTTACTCAACTTTCCGATATTGAAACTATGCTTTACGAAAAAAATTGGGAATATATTTATGAATTATTATTTAGGGAATTGAATTTGTAAACAGTTTACCAAAAATCCTTCTCAAAACACTGTAAGTCAAATTCATAAATATGCGTCAAAGGATTATGACACATAACTTTTCTAAAAGCTTACAACACGAACGTGAACAAGCCTTGGAAGCAGATAAGTTTTACGTAGAAGTACTTCATGCAACTGATATTGTGCGTTTTAATTCAGATTTGGAATCGGATATGGAAATGCAACGAAAGGATATTGACCTTCAGGTTACTATAAGAGGAACAGTATTTAATATTTCCGAGAAATTTCGCGATAAGGATTTTGGCGATTTGTATATCGAAGTATTCAGTAAATATCCCCATACAAAGGGTTGGATGCATACCGGAAGTCCAGATGCTGTTGTTTATTTCACGCCTCAAAATGTATATTGGATTACCCATAAATCACTCAAAACTTTTTGCTTCGAAGTATTATTTCCTGCAATTCCCACAAATTGGTACGAAGAGATTTACAAATCGAAAAAAACAATTGTATCGAAAAACCTACTTATAAAAGATACATATTGTAAAATAAACCTTATTCAAGCACATAATTTTGATGGAAATCATTGGGAAACAATAGGCGTAAGTATCTGCTTTGATGCGTTAAAAAATTTTGAAGTAAAATTCAAAAAAGTTTCAAAACCATTTTTTCCGTTTGAAGTACCAAATCATACCCAAAACAGTTAAAGCCATTACACCCAACATGGCAAAATAGCTCCATTTCCAATGTAGTTCGGGCAAATAGTCGAAGTTTGTGCCATATACTCCTACAATAAACGTAATTGGAATAAATATGACTGAGATAATGGTGAGTACACGCATAATTTCGTTCAACTTAGTGCTCATTGTCGTATGATAATTGTTCATCATATCATAAATCATTTCGCGGTAACTATCGGCTAAATCATTGGCTTCGTTTATATTATCAATCAATTCCTTAAAATGGATTCGGTTTTCGTCTTTAATAAACTCGGTTTCCAGCTTAGCAAGTCCTAAAATCATTTCTTTAGCCGGTTTAATAACTTTTCGAATAAAATTCAATTCACGTTTAAAGTGATTTATGCGTTCCATAAAATCTTTTCCCGGCTGGTTGGACATTTGCTCTTCGAGGGTTTCAATTTCTTCGCCCAACTCTCCAATAACAAAAATATAATGGTCGACAACCACATCGAGCAATGCAAATGCCAGATAATCAGTTCCTGTTTTTCGAATTTTATTTGTTGGTTTACGAATGCGTTCTCTAATTGGTTCAAAAAAGTTCCCTTTTTGCTCCTGAAATGAAATAAGGATATTATCTGAAATAATTATACTCAAATTATCCATACCTAAAACAGATTTATTTTGTATAATCATTCTGATATTCAAATAAATGCTGCTATCAAGTATCTGCACTTTTGGTCGCGTTGTAGGATTCATTACATCCGACAAGATCAAATTATCAATGGAAAATGCAGCCGAAATTGATTGCATTAACTTGACATTATCCAAGCCATAAACATTCAACCAACTCGTCGATTTGCTTGATTTTAATTCAACAAGTTGCTCTGGCGTTTTGACCTCAAATTCACGAAAACTATCTGCATTATAATCAAAAGCATTCAGCCATACTTTTTCGGTTTTCTTTAGACCTCTGAAAACCAATGCGTAAGGCGATAGGCCAATTTCTTCTTTTTTCTTTTTTATAAATCTGGACATGTATTATCAATTATCAATTATCAATTATCAATTATCAATTACGAATTATCAATTACAAATTATCAATTACGAATTATCAATTACGAATTACGAGATTCAAGATTGTTAGTGAATACAAATGTACAAAATCTGGCTCAAAATTCATCTATCAAATATTTTAATAAAAATCAAACAATTAAAGAAATTTTTCTTTAATTATTCAAGAAAATTTTTTATCTTTGCATTCGAAAAAATTGAAATCAATTTAAACAATAAAAAAATAAGAAAATTATGTCAAAAGTAACCGTAGTTGGCGCCGGAAATGTAGGTGCAACCTGTGCAAATGTACTTGTATTCAACGAAGTAGCCGATCAGATTGTAATGCTTGATGTGAAAGAAGGTGTATCCGAAGGCAAAGCCTTAGATATGACCCAAACTGCCGCATTGTTAGGTTTCGACTCAACAATTGTAGGTTGTACAAACGATTATGCACAAACAGCCGATTCGGATGTAGTAGTTATCACTTCTGGAATTCCACGTAAACCAGGCATGACTCGCGAAGAGTTAATCGGAGTAAATGCAGGTATTGTAAAAAGTGTTGCCGAAAACATTTTGAAATACTCGCCAAACACTATTATTGTAGTGGTAAGTAACCCAATGGACACGATGACTTACCTTGCATTAAAAGCTACCGGACTACCAAAAAATAAAATTATTGGTATGGGTGGTGCTTTGGATAGTGCACGTTTCAAATGCTATTTGAGCAAAGCTATGAATGCAAACCCAACCGAAATTGAAGGTATGGTTATTGGCGGACACGGCGACACAACTATGATTCCATTAACACGTTTTGCTTCGTATAAAGGACGCCCTGTAAGCGATGTTTTGGGTCAAGAAGAATTGGCTAAAGTGGTAGCCGACACTATGGTAGGTGGTGCTACACTTACAGGTTTATTGGGTACTTCGGCTTGGTATGCTCCCGGAGCTGCTGCTGCTTATTTAGTAGAATCGATTATTCACAACCAGAAAAAAATTATTCCTTGCTGTGTTTCACTCGAAGGCGAATACGGACAAAATGATATTTGTATTGGTGTACCTTGCATTATCGGAAAAAATGGTTTGGAAGAAATTATCGACTACAAACTAAACGACGAAGAAATGGCGTTATTCAACAAAAGTGCTGCTGCCGTTCGTGCAACAAACGATGTTTTGAAAGAAATTAACGTGTTGTAAGAAAAATCAAAATTCTTAGAATTAGATGAGTTGCAATAAAAAATTGCAACTCTTTTATTTTTTCGAACAACTAAAAAATGTTTAGAAGTTTAAACTTAGTTAAAAATATATCATTTAGCTATTAATTTATTTTATTTTTAGTTTAATCTACTGATTTTATTTTATCTTTGTAACCATTATAGTTTTATAATTCCATTAATAGAAATCTATTTTAAATAAAACATATATTCAAAAATCCTCACATTATGAACAATTACATGCAAATTCACAAGTATTTGAAACAGTTCGACATTAAGCCTTCGGTTCAACGAACAGCAGTAATGGATTATCTGATGACTCACAAAACGCATCCAACGATTGATGAAATCTATTCCACACTCAGCCCTTTTATGCCAACGCTATCGAAAACAACAATTTACAACACATTAAACTTATTTGTAGAAAAAGGCGCAGTATTGCACTTATCTATCGACGAAAAAAACGCACGCTACGATGCCGACATTTCTAATCATGCACATTTTATATGTAAAGGATGTGGCAAAGTATACGATTTGTTTGATTTAAAACAAGAACTATTTAATAAACCACAACTAAAAAACTTTGATATTCATTCGATTGAAATCTCTTATTCCGGCTTTTGTGGTACATGTACAGGTTTGAACTGAAAAAAAAAACAGTTTCAATTTTATAAAAAAGAGAATTTCTTATGAGATTCTCTTTTTCTATTTTATTTAATCTGCAAAAACATCATTCTTTCTAATTTCTCATTAATTCGTAGTATATTTGTACTTCGAATTAAAAAAAGATATTTAATTGACATTCAATTGATTTAATGATTTTTAAACACAAAGCTACTTTGCTAAGGCCTTCTGATAAAGTAATTTTATTGGTTTCAAAACTAATTAGTACCGAAAACGACATAGCAAAAATTGATGCACTCCTCCCCCAAATTAATAATTGGGATGCATTTGCAGTTCAAGTCGTTAAACGTGGTGTTGCTGGCTTTTTTATAAATAAATTAGACCAATTTAAAAACAAAAAACTCATTCCAAACGAAATTATTTTTCAAATAGAACAATCTTATTTGCAAACAATCAATCGTAGCATATTGCTACTTGGTCATTATTCTAATGCAGCAAATGCACTTCAAAGTCATGAAATTGACGTAATTGCACTAAAAGGAATTTATTTAACCGAACATCTTTATTTAAAAATTGGTTTGCGTCAATTTAGTGATATTGATATACTTATACGACCTAATAATGCTCAAAAGGCGGTTGAAATTTTAAAATCACTTGGTTACCGTTATCGCAAATCGGTACCGGTAAGTGATTACATTCGTGAAAAATCGGACTTTGTGCATCTACCACCCATGTCGCTCAACGGTGTTTCCATCGAATTGCATATCAAACTACATCGAGAAGTGGAAAAATTCAAGATGAACATGGATCGTGTTTTTGCCTCAAAAATAAGCGCTAATATCAATGGAAATGAAGGTTATGCACTCGACACACCCCATCAAATAATTCATGTGGCTTTGCATGCTCACAAGCATTTTGAAGAGGGAAATGTGAATTTTACCTCGTTTATTGATTTAGCAAATTTATTAGATACTTTACCTAATGATTTTTATTGGAAATCGTTCGAAAAATTATGCGAAGCCTACAAAGCAACTGATATTGTTTTTAGATATATATTAATGGTAAGTGAATTTTTTGAGTTAGAAAGTATTCCTGAAATTATTTTGAAAAAATATGCTGGAAAAATAAAAACTAAACACAAACGTAAGTTCATTTTGTATTTACAAGGTTATAAATATACCGAACCTTCTAAAACAGCTATACCCGGACACCTCAACAATTTACAACTACTTTCGGACCCGAAAGATATAGCTAAATATTTAATAGACTTATTTTTTCCTTCTAAAAAATTTATGGTAGAAAAGTATGATATTAAAAATCAAAAGTTATTTTTACTTTATTATCCATTTCGCTATCTAACCATAATCAGTGGGCTCTGGCATATTATTTCTAAAAAATTGAAAACAAGAGCGTAATCTCCAATATTATTAATTTCCAATTTCAAAATCTGAGTATCTTAACAAATTAACAGATGAACAAATTAACAAATCAACCATCAAAGAAATGACAGTACTACACGAAGACAACCACATAATAGCCGTAAATAAAACCTGTTCGGAAATTGTTCAGGGCGATAAAACCGGTGATGAACCACTATCGGAAACAATCAAAAAATTCATAAAAGAGAAATATAATAAGCCTGGTGAGGTGTTTTTAGGTGTTACACATAGGCTTGATCGACCTGTGAGCGGCGTAGTATTATTTGCCAAAACAAGTAAAGCTTTGACCAGGCTGAATGAAATGTTTAAGAATCAGGAAATAAAAAAAACTTATTGGGCTATTGTGAAAAATAAACCCGAGGAAACGGAAGGGCGTTTAGAGCATTTTTTAGTACGAAATGAAAAGCAAAACAAAACCACAGCCCACACTAAAATGGTACCCGAAGCAAAAAAAGCTGCTTTGAGCTACCGATTAATAGCCTCTTCGGACAACTACTATTTACTCGAAGTGCAGCTCGAAACAGGCCGACATCATCAAATTCGATGTCAGTTAGCCAAAATGGGCTGCCCCATTAAAGGCGATTTAAAATACGGATTTCCACGTTCGAACCCCAACGGTGGGATAAGTTTACACGCCCGAAATGTAAGTTTTATTCACCCCGTTTCGAAAGAAAAAATTAACATAACAGCTCTAACACCCGAAGACGATACTATATGGAAAGTTTTTGAAAATATTTCGTATGTGCCACATTTTTAGTAATTTTGTGCGAACTTAAAAAAATAAGATTTATGCAACAAAATTTCAATAAATCAGCTATGCAAAATGGGCTGATTGCCGGCGCACTCATTGCTATTAAATTTTTATTTACAGCAACAAAAATTCCACTACTTTCCTCTTTCACTTTTTTTATTTCAATAGGCATTATCGTATTTCTTTTCTTTGTAACTAAACGCTTTCGTATAGCTGAAAATGGCGATACAATGACTTTTGGCGAAGCATTTAATTATGTATTTCGTGTTTATATCTACGGTGCTGTTATTGGTTCGTTGGTAATATTAATCTACGCTTTACTAAATGTTGAGTTTTTAGCAACGTTCCTCAACGATACGCTTATGATTTACGAAAAACTGAATATTCCTATCGACGACAAAACCTACGATTTATTAAATTCAATCTTTAAACCAGCTCCTTACGCACTTTTCAATTTATTGAGTAGTGCCATTGTTGCCGCTTTTTGGGGTTTAATTTTAGGATTATTTTTGAAAAAAGAAAAAAGTATTTTTGCAGAATAAAAACGGGTAACACCGTAGGGGTTTCACGTTTTTATTCTGCAAGATAATCGTGTTACCCCTACGGTGAAACCCGAATACAATAATAAAAAAATGGATATTTCAATAATTGTTCCTTTAT
Organism: Porphyromonas cangingivalis; assembly: GCA_945902955.1. Lineage (GTDB taxonomy): Bacteria > Bacteroidota > Bacteroidia > Bacteroidales > Paludibacteraceae > Paludibacter. The sequence continues at coordinate 27,374 of CAMDNO010000003.1, read as the reverse complement.
ATAACGAAGAAGAATCGCTCCTAAAATTGTACGATTGGATTGAAAAAGTAATGATTACCAACAAATTCAGTTACGAAGTAATTTTTGTAAACGATGGTAGTACCGACCACTCATGGGAAGTAATAACAGAATTACAGAAAAAATCACAGACAGTTCGAGGCATAAAATTCAGAAGCAATTATGGTAAATCTCCCGCTTTGTATTGTGGTTTTAGAGCTGCGCAAGGCGATGTGGTTATTACGATGGATGCCGATTTGCAAGATAGCCCTGATGAAATTCCCGAATTATTTAGTATGATAAAAAATGAAGGCTACGATTTAGTATCGGGCTGGAAAAAGAAGCGTTACGATTCCAAATTCACCAAAAACATCCCTTCGAAAATATACAATGCCACAGCACGTAAGGTAACAGGGCTAAAGCTCCACGACATGAATTGTGGACTAAAAGCTTACGCCAACGTGGTGGTTAAAAACATTGAAGTTTATGGCGAAATGCACCGTTACATTCCTTATTTAGCAAAAAACGCAGGCTTTAAAAAAATTGGCGAAAAGGTAGTTGTGCACCGCAAGCGTGAGTTTGGAGAAACTAAATTTGGTTTAAGCCGCTTCGTAAATGGCTATCTCGATTTGATAAGTCTTTGGTTTCTATCGCGTTTCGGCAAAAAACCCATGCACTTTTTTGGCATGGTGGGCAGCATGATGTTTGTATTTGGCTTTTTAGCCACTGTGGCTGTAGGCATAAATAAATTATTTGCAATTCTGAATCATGTAAAAGCGCCTTTAATTACCGAAACACCTTATTTTTATTTGTCGCTTTTGGCAATGGTGCTTGGTACACAACTTTTTCTGACCGGATTTTTGGGTGAATTAATTGCTCGCAACTCTTCTGAACGAAATAATTATTTGATTGAGAAAGAAATTTAAGCCCCTTTAGGGGTTTGGGGCAATTATGAAAGAACTATTATTAGTTGGATTTGGAGGATTTATAGGCAGCATTGCACGCTTTTTAGTTTCGAAACTAAATGTATCTTGGCAGGTGCTCGCCATTCCAATGGGAACGCTAACAGTTAATGTTTTGGGAAGTTTATTAATCGGAATTATTGTTGGATTAAGTGCTAAAAGCAATTTGATTAGCAACGAATTGCGACTACTTTTGATAGTTGGTTTTTGTGGTGGTTTCACTACTTTTTCGAGCTTTAGCAACGAAAATCTACTACTTATGCAAAATGGGCAATTCTTTACTGTCATTTTGTATACAATACTGAGTATAACGCTCGGTTTTTTAGCTGTTTATTTAGGTTACATTTTAGGATCTTAAGAAAATGATAGAAATTCTTCAATTTACTATTCCGGCGCTTTTGGTATTTGCAACAGCTTATATCTTGTTGGATAAAATGCTTAAAAACGACGAAAGAAGGCGTAATTTTGAAATACAAAAGAAAAATATTTCAGCTACAACTCCATTACGTTTGAGAGCTTACGAGCGCTTAATATTAGTTGTTGAACGTACAAAACCAACCAATATTGTTCTCGAAACATTAAAGCCTAATATGAATTGTTTTGAATTGCAATCGCATTTAGTAGCAAGCATTCGACATGAATTTGGGCACAATGCTTCTCAACAAATATATGTGAGCAACGAGTTGTGGTCGGCAATTCGTGCCACGCAAGAAAGTTTAATTCAATTAGTAAATTTGTGTGCTACGCAATGCGCTGCCGATGCATTTGGGACTGAATTAGCCGAAAGAATAATACAGCTCTATGCCCAAAGCAACAATTCACCCGGAGAAGTAGCTGCTGATATGTTGAAAAAAGAAGTGAGGGGATTATTTTGATGTGATGATGTGATAATGTGTTGATTTGAAGATAAATATAGTTTATAAAATTGTAAATGGTAAATTGTAAATTCTTAGTTATTCTGGTTTTGCTGTTTTCAGTTTTGATTGCGGGCTGTAGTTCTACCGACGAATGCCACGAAGACAAAACTGTAAATATGAAAATTGGATTTTATCAAAAAACTGATTTAACCGATACTTCCATAAAAGTGGATAGTTTGTGGATGAACGGATTAGAAAAAGATTCCTTTTTGTTTGTAAATTCTAAATCGTTATATTCAGTAAGTATTCCTTTGAATGCAGCCCGACAACAATCCGATTTTATCATCCGGTTCAACAATACAACAGATACATTATTAGTTTTTTATACTCCAAACAATGCTTATTTTATATCGTTTGAGTGTGGCTACATTGCTACACAAACTATCGACGAGGTAATTAGCACGAATCATTTTATCGACTCAGTCCGAATTTTAGAACGCGAAGTAATAAATGTAAATGCAGAACATATTAAGATTTTTCATAATTAGTTTGTTCTGCCTGATAGGTATTTACTCTGTAAATGCACAAGTTAGCAAACAAAAAACCGATACGGTTGTAAAGACTGCATTTCGTGGCTTAGTTCTCGAAATAGATTTAGCATCCATTGCATCCAATTTCATTTACAAAGGTGAGCTGTATGGCTACGAAGCAGGCATTTCTGCTAATTTAAAACAAAAATACTTTCCGACTATTGAAATTGGATTTGCCGGAGCAAACAAAACATCTATCGATGCTTTAAATTTCAAAACTTCCGGATTGTATGGACGACTTGGGGTTGATTTCAATTTGATAAAGCCTAAAAAAGATAAAGAGCCTACCCACAATATATTTTTTGCAGGAGCGCGAATTGGCTTTTCACCATTTTCGTACAGTTATAAAAATGCTGTGGTTGAAAATAATTATTGGGGAACTCAAATTTCTCAAAATTATAATGATATTACAACAACAAAAGTATGGATAGAAGTAGTGGCCGGTATGCGTGTAGAAGTGTTGAAAAACATTTACATGGGCTGGACAGTACGAAATAAAAAACTATTGGGAACGGATATTTTAGGCGAAATAGATCCATATTATATTCCTGGATTTGGCAAAAAAAGCGATGGAGGCAACTGGGGAGTAAACTATGCCATTGGGTATAAATTTTAATTAATTTGTTCATAATGTTTATCGGTTTATTAGCTATAAACTGATGAACCGATGAACTAATTAACAGATAAACTAATTAACAAAACAACAACCAAATAACAACAAGTATTTATGAATTCAATTCAAGTTTTAAATCGTGCAGCCGACAACATCCGTATTTTGGCGGCATCGGCAGTTGAAAAAGCAAAATCAGGGCATCCGGGGGGTGCTATGGGTGGAGCTGATTTTATTAATGTTCTATTTTCAGAGTTTTTGGAGTACGACCCTAAAAATCCGAAATGGGAAGGACGCGACCGCATGTTTCTGGATCCGGGACACATGTCGCCTATGCTTTATTCAGTATTAGCTTGTACAGGCAAATACACGATGGAAGAGTTAGCTCAATTTCGCCAATGGGGAAGTGCTACTCCAGGACATCCAGAAGTAGACATTATGCGTGGCGTTGAAAACACTTCAGGCCCTCTCGGACAAGGTCATACTTTTGCAGTAGGTGCAGCCATTGCAGCCAAATTCTTGAAAGCTCGTTTTGGTGAAGTAATGAGTCAAACCATTTATGCTTATATTTCGGATGGTGGTGTTCAGGAAGAAATTTCGCAAGGAGCAGGCCGTTTGGCAGGACACCTCGGATTGAATAACCTGATTATGTTCTACGATTCGAATGACATTCAGTTATCAACTGAAACAAAAGATGTTACCACCGAAAACACAGCTCAAAAATACCTTTCGTGGGGTTGGAAAATTATTGAAATAAATGGCAACAATGCTGTTGAAATTCGTACAGCCTTAAAAGAAGCCAAAGCTGAGAAATCGAAACCAACACTTATTATTGGTAAAACAATTATGGGTAAAGGCGCTCGTAAAGCCGATAATACAAGTTTCGAAAACCAATGTGCAACACACGGTATGCCATTGAGCGAATGTGGCGCATCGTACGATGAGTCAATCAAAAATTTGGGTGGAAACCCTGCTGATGCATTTGTATTGTTTCCCGAAACAGTTGAATTGTACGCTAAACGTGAGGCAGAATTAGAAAAAATAGTAGCTTCGAAACAGGCTGCTAAAGCCGAATGGGCAAAAGAAAACCCTGAATTGGCTGCCAAATTAGAAACTTTCTTCTCAGGCAAAGCTCCAAAAGTAAACTGGGATGCAGTAGTTCAAAAACCCGGACAAGCTACACGTGCTGCTTCGGCAACGGTATTGGCTCAATTGGCTTTGCAAGTTGAAAACATGGTGGTTTCGAGTGCCGATTTATCGAATTCCGACAAAACCGATGGTTTCCTTAAAAACACAAAAGCATTTACAAAAGACGATTTTTCGGGTGCTTTCCTTCAAGCTGGTGTAGCCGAATTAACTATGGCGTGCGTTTGTATTGGTATGAGTTTACACGGTGGTGTTATTCCGGCTTGTGCTACTTTCTTCGTATTTTCCGACTATATGAAACCAGCTATTCGTATGGCTGCTTTGATGGAAGTTCCAGTGAAATTTATTTGGACACATGATGCTTTCCGTGTAGGCGAAGATGGACCAACCCACGAACCTGTGGAGCAAGAAGCACAAATTCGTTTGATGGAAAAACTCAAAAACCACAAAGGTCACAATTCGATGTTAGTGCTTCGCCCAGCCGATGTGGAAGAATGTACTGTTGCATGGCGTATGGCACTCGAAAACACGCAAACACCTACCGGACTGATACTTTCGCGTCAGAATATCACGGATCTTCCTTCGGCTAATGGTCGTAAAGTAGATGCTGCTCAGGCCGAAAAAGGTGGTTATGTGGTTGAATGTGATGGCAATCCGGATGTTATTTTGGTAGCTTCTGGTTCCGAAGTTTCTACCCTGAACGAAGGTGCAGCTTTGCTTCGTGCCGATGGCGTAAAAATACGTTTGGTATCCGTTCCTTCCGAAGGTTTATTCCGCAGTCAATCGGCAGAATATCAGGAAAGTGTATTGCCAAAAGGTGCTAAAATCTTTGGTCTAACAGCCGGTTTACCTGTAAACCTTTTAGGATTAGTTGGAGCTAATGGTAAAGTTTGGGGATTAGAATCGTTTGGTTTTTCGGCACCTTACAAAGTATTGGACGAAAAGCTTGGCTTCAACGGCAAAAACGTTTACGAGCAAGTGAAATCAATGCTCTAAATGGATTTACTCTCAATCATCATAATCGGTATCGGCCTTGCTATGGACTGTTTCGCAGTTTCCATTAGCAAGGGCGTTTGCCTGAAAAAATTCAAATTCAAAAAAGCATTCCGAATGGGGGTGCTTTTTGGTTTATTTCAGGGATTTATGCCTCTGATTGGATATTATGCTGGTTATAGTTTTGCAAAAAAAATAACCGACTACGATCATTGGGTAGCATTCATTTTATTGGGAGCGATTGGTTTGAAAATGTTGATAGAAGGTCTTAAGCCTATCGACCCAAAATGTGAAATTCAATCAAATCCATTTGGATGGAAAATTCTTATTATGCTTTCGCTTCTAACAAGCATTGATGCTTTAGCAACAGGAATTATTTTTGTACCTTTTTCAACCAAAATTACATTTGCAGTATTAATTATTGGTTTTATTAGCTTTTTATTTTCAATAGTTGGAGTTTATCTTGGTGTTCGTTTTCGCGATCGCATAAAAATTAATGCCAATCTATTAGGTGGCATTATTTTAATAGCTATTGGATTAAAAATCCTGATAGAACATATTTATTATCTCTGAATTAACTATTCAGCAAAATTTTTAAATTATGTTTTTAAAAAAGATTTCGTTTTTAGCTTTCTCTCTCTTGGTCTCATTTCTAACTATATCGGCTGCCGAACAGCCCACAACTTACAAACTATATGGTTTTGTACGCAACGAATTGTATTATAATTCGCGCCAAAATGTGGAAGCACTCGATGGTTTATTTAATATTTTTCCAAAACCCAAAGATGAATATTTGTTTAATGGCGAATTTAAGGATAAAAATAATGTTTCTAATTCACAAATGCTTGCCATTTCAACCCGTTTAGGAATTGACTTTACAAGTACACCCATTTTAGGCGCAAAATCTTCTGCCAAAATTGAATGTGATTTTGCCGGAATCTCTTCAAGTTATTATTTAATTCGTCTCCGTCAGGCATATATGAAACTAAATTGGTCAAAAACTGAATTATTAGTTGGTCAAACATGGCACCCGATGTATGCAAATTTACAGCCCATAACACCCGCTTTGAGTGTGGGTACACCATTTCAACCATTTAATCGTAGTCCACAAATACGTTTAAATCAAAAACTAAACGACAATATCACCTTTCTAACAGCTGCCTCGTATCAAATGCAATACATGACTCAAGGACCTGTTGGCGCAAGTGCAAGTTATATGAAAACCGGCTTATTGCCAGGCTTACATGTAGGGTTAGATTACAATTCAAAAAGTATTGTTGCCGGAGTTGGAGTAGAAGGAAAATCGTTGAAAATTAACAATGTACGTTTTAATTCGGGCGCTGCAGTAGCTTATGCCGGATATACCAATAAAAAATTTCAGATACGTGCAAAATCTGTATTGGGGCAAAATATGAGTGAATATATTATGATTGGAGGGTATGGACTAAGTGTGGATGCTACAAATGCTACAGCAGATTATACAAATTTCAACACCTCAACATCTTGGTTAAGTGTTGCTTATGGATCAAAAATACAGGTTGGTATTTATGGTGGACTATCGCAAAACTTAGGAACAAATAAAAATTTAATGTTAACGCCAAATAGCGTTTACGGATATGGTTTTTACGATGCGAGCCAACTAATAATTGATCAACTTTATCGGGTTGCACCTCATATCTGCTATAGTTTACCAAATTTTCGCTTGGGTTTTGAGTACGAATTTACAACTGCAAAGTACGGTACAATTCAATCAAATGGACGAATTACCAGTCCTTACAATGTGAATAATCATAGAGCATTAGCAACATTGAGTTATATTTTTTAGCAATTATTTTTTATCAAATAAAATGCAAAAACCAAATAAACGCAAAATAATAAACGATCCTGTATTTGGATTTATAAATATTCCCAGCGAATTTTTATACGATTTAATTCAGCATCCTTATTTCCAACGCCTACACAGAATCAAGCAGTTAGGGCTTTCGTCGTTTGTATATCCGGGTGCTCAACACACACGCATGCAACATTCGTTGGGTGCAATGCATCTGATGGGCGAAGCCATTGCACAACTTCAACAACAAGGGCACCTAATTTCGCCTGCCGAAGCTGAGGCTGTACGAGCTTGTATACTTTTGCATGATATAGGGCATGGACCGTTTTCGCATGCTTTAGAGCATAGTTTGGTCAATAATATTAGCCACGAAGAAATTTCGCTTATTTTGATGCAAAAGCTAAACGAATTTTTTGAAGGAAAACTCGATTTGGCAATCGAAATTTTTACGCGTCGTTATCCAAAAAAATATTTGCATCAACTTGTTTCCGGGCAATTAGATATGGATAGGTTAGATTATTTAAGTCGCGATAGTTTTTTTTCGGGCGTAAGCGAAGGAATAATTGGAGCTGCACGTATAATAAAAATGCTCAATTTGCACAACGACGAATTGGTAGTAGATATAAAAGGAATCTATTCTATCGAAAAATTTTTGGTGGCGCGCCGCTTAATGTATTGGCAGGTGTATTTGCACAAAACTTCGGTAGCTGCCGAACGCATGTTGGTAAATATATTAAAACGCGCCAAAGAGTTGGCATACCATGGGCATGATTTATTTGGATCGCCTGCCTTGCATTATTTTTTATACAATACCATAGATAAAAATGCGTTTTTAACCTCAGATGAGGCAATACAAAATTTTGTAATGTTAGACGATTCGGATTTGGTATGTGCTATAAAAGTATGGGGCAATCATTCGGATAGCGTACTTTCGACCCTGTGTAAAGATTTTACAAATCGTCGTTTATTTAAAGTAGAAATAAATCCAACTTCAGTCGATAAATCTATTTATGCAAAAGATTTGGAGAAATATGCAACTCACTTCGCAATAAGCTTAGCGGATGCGAGTTATTTTATGGGCGACGAAATAGTTACAACTGATACTTATTCGCCCGAAGATGATAGTATTCAGATTTTATTGAAAAATGGAATGGTGAAAGACATTGCTGATGTTTCGGACATGCTTAATATACAAGTACTTACTAAAAAAGTAGAAAAACACTTTTATTGCTATTATAAAATTTAGAAATACAGATACAGTAGCAAATAGACACAATCAACTTGAATATACGACCCAAATATATGTATTTAAGCTAAAAATTGAATTTTGTTTTGTACCTTTGCACCCAAAAATTTTTTTTATGGAGTTTAATGCCGATCAAATTGCTAATTATCTGAATGGTACTGTCGAAGGAGACGGAACTGTGAAAGTTGGTGATTTTTCGAAAATCGAAGAAGGTAAACCTGGAACTTTGAGTTTTTTGGCAAACCCGAAGTACAGTCATTATTTGTATGACAGTAATGCAAGCGTGATTCTTGTAAATAATGACTTTAAAGCCGAACGCCCTGCAAAAGCCACACTCATACGCGTAGAAAACGCATACGAATCGTTGGCTTTTCTCATGTCGGTTGTAGAGCAATCGAAGCCAAAAAAAACAGGCATATCCAAACAATGTGAAATAGCCGAGTCAGCGCAAATAGGCGAAAATGCTTATATTGCGCCTTTTGTGTATATTGCCGACAATGTAAAAATTGGAAATAATGTACGTATTTATGCCAGTTGCTCCATTGAAGAAGGAACGCAAATAGGCAATAATGTAACGCTCTATTCCAATGTAAATATATACAATCAGAGTATAGTAGGCGATAATTGTATAATACATTCGGGTGTAAGTATAGGTGCCGATGGTTTTGGATTTGCACCTGCCGAAGATGGCGTTTACAAAAAAATTCCGCAAATGGGCAATGTGGTTATTGAAGATGATGTGGAAATAGGAGCCAATACCACTATTGACAGGGCAACACTTGGTAGTACTATTATACGCAAAGGAGCAAAACTCGATAATTTAATTCAAATTGCTCACAATGTAGAAGTGGGCGAAAATACAGTAATTGCCTCTCAAACAGGAATTTCCGGTTCAACAAAAATTGGAAAAAATTGTATTGTTGCCGGGCAAGTTGGTGTAGCCGGACATTTACATATTGCCGACAACACCATTTTGGGAGCACAATCGGGAATTTCAAATTCAATAAAAGAGCCGGGGCAAATGATTATGGGCTATCCGGCCATTCAAATGAAAACCTTTCAACGTGCTGCCATAGTTCACAAGAATCTACCGGAATTACAGCGCATCGTTTACGATATACAACGTAAAGTAGACGAATTACAAAAAAATAGCTGATCAATTAATTTATCAATCAACAGATTAACCAATCAAAAAAAAATCAACAAATTAACCAGTTTCCAATTAATGTCAAATCAAAAAACAATAAAACAAGCATTTTCCTTGAGCGGAAAGGGATTGCATACGGGTTTGGATATTGTATTAACTTTTAATCCTGCAACCGAAAATCACGGTATAAAAATAAAGCGTATCGATTTAGATGCACAACCTATAATTGATGCATTGGCCGAAAATGTAACGCATACAGTTCGTGGAACAGTTTTGCAAAAAGGCGATGTTCAAATAAGTACTGTTGAGCACGCATTATCAACGCTTTATGCTTATGGTATCGACAATTGTTTATTGGAGGTAAATGCTCCGGAATTTCCGATATTAGATGGTAGTGCTCAATTTTATGTAGCTAAGATTGAAGAAGTGGGCATTGCGGAACAAGAAGCCGAAAAAGACTATTATATTGTAACAAAAAAAATAGAATATTCTATCCCCGAAACTGGGGCTAAAATAACTATTTTACCCGATGATGATTTCAGTGTCGATGTTCATATTGGTTTTAAATCGGTTGTACTTGGAAATCAATTTGCGTCTCTGGACAATTTGAGCGATTATAAAACTGAGATATCGAAAGCTCGAACCTTTGTTTTTGTACGCGAAATTGAACCTCTATTGAGTATGAATCTCATTAAAGGGGGCGATTTAAAGAATGCCATTGTAATTTACGACGAAATTATTTCGCAGGAAAAAATGGATGAGCTTTGTGCAAAGTTACATCAAGAAACGATAGATGCTTCGATGCCTGCCTACCTAAGCGGCGATTTGAATTATGCAAACGAACCTGCTCGCCATAAATTACTCGATGTGATTGGAGATTTATCGCTTATAGGTAAACCGCTCAAAGGCAAAGTAATAGCACGCTATCCGGGTCATAAAATAAATACCGATATAGCAAAAATTATTCGAAAAGAAATAAAAAAACAGGATGTTCAATGTCCGGTTTACGACGATACAATAGCTCCAATTTTGGATATTAACGCCATCAAAAAGTTATTGCCACACCGCTGGCCATTTTTGTTGGTCGACAAAGTGATTGAAATTAGAAAAAATATTGTTGTTGGATTAAAAAATGTAACAGGAAATGAAACATTTTTCATGGGTCATTTTCCCGACGAACCTGTCATGCCGGGCGTTTTGTTGGTAGAAGCAATGGCTCAAACGGGTGGAATAATGGTTCTGCATGGACTTGAGGATGCTGAACGCTATTCGACCTATTTTTTAAAAATCGACAATGTAAAATTCCGTCAAAAAGTAGTTCCCGGCGACACAATAATTTTCCGTCTCGAAATGCCTGAGCCTATGCGTCGCGGATGTGCTATTATGAAAGGTTATGCTTTTGTAGGTGGTAAAGTTGTTGCCGAAGCCGAATTTATGGCTCAGATAGTAAAAAACAAATAGAATAAAGAGTTTATAAAAATTTTATAATTATATCTTCACACCCATTTAGGGAGGAAGCAAATCTAAAAAAACACGCACGAAATGAAGCAACCTTTGGCTTACGTACATCCCGATGCAAAAATAGCCGCAACCGTAGTTATTGATCCCTTTGTAACCATCGACAAAAATGTTGAAATAGGCGCCGGAACATGGATTGGCTCAAACGTTACCATTATGGAAGGTGTGCGAATTGGCAAAAATTGTCGCATTTTCCCTGGCTCTGTAATAGGTGCTATCCCTCAGGATTTGAAATATAAAGGCGAAGATACTCTTGCAATTATTGGTGATAATACAACACTACGTGAGTATGTTACAGTAAATAGAGGCACTTCGGCAAAAGGGAAAACCGTAATTGGAAACAATTGCTTAATAATGGCCTATTGCCATGTGGCACACGATTGTTTGCTGGGAGACAATATTATTATTTCAAATGCTACTCAACTTGCCGGCGAAGTTATTATCGACGATTTTGCTATCCTGAGCGGTGGTATTTTAGTACATCAATTTACACATATTGGTTCACATGTTATGGTGCAGGGAGGCGCAAAAGTGAATAAAGATATTCCACCTTTTGTAACTGCTGGTCGTGAGCCACTTTCGTATGCAGGTATCAATTCGATAGGATTACGTCGCAGAGGGTATACCAACGAACAAATACGCGATATACAGGATGTTTACCGCTATGTGTATCTCAAAGGAATGAATACTTCGCATGCCATAGAGCGTATTATGGCCGAATTGCCTGCCACCAAAGAACGGGATGAAATAATTTTATTTATTAAAAATTCACCTCGTGGCATTGTAAAAGGATATTTTGATTGATAGGTTAATTGGTTGGATTGGTTGATTGGTTGATTGGTTAATTGGTTGATTGGTTGATTGGTTAATTGGTTGATTGGTTGATTGGTTGATTGGTTGATTGGTTGATTGGTTGATTGGTTGATTGGTTGATTGGTTGATTGGTTGATTGGTTGATTGGTTGATTGGTTGATTGGTTGATTGATTGATTGGTTGATTGGTTGATTGGTTGATTGGTTGATTGGTTGATTGGTTGATTGGTTGATTGGTTGATTGGTTGATTGGTTGATTGGTTGATTGGTTGATTGGTTGGTAGGTAGGATAATTAGTTTTTTAATGACATACGTAATATATAAGAAAGAATGGAAGCTAAAACAGATGATACACCAAAAAAGAGCCTGAATTTTATAGAGGCTTTTGTTGAACAAGATTTGAAAGATGGTAAAAACGATGGGCGAATACAAACTCGCTTTCCACCCGAGCCTAATGGCTATTTACACATTGGCCATGCCAAAGCTATTTGTCTTGATTTTGGTATTGCACGCAATAACAATGGCATTTGCAACCTTCGTTTCGACGATACAAATCCTGTAAAAGAAGATGTAGAATACGTAGATTCAATAAAAGAAGATATTCAATGGCTTGGATATAAATGGGAAAACGTATATTATGCTTCCGATTATTTTCAACAACTTTGGGATTTAGCCATTGACTTGATTAAACAGGGCAAAGCCTATATAGACGAACAAAGTGCTGAAGAGATTGCCAAACAAAAGGGCACGCCTACCACTGCGGGTATTGAAAGTCCTTACCGCAACCGTCCTATTTCTGAAAACTTAGATTTATTTTTAAAAATGAATTCGGGCGAAGTTGCCGAAGGCGCTATGGTGCTTCGTGCCAAAATTGACATGACTTCGTCGAACATGCACTTTCGCGACCCTTTGTTGTATCGCGTCATTACTTCGCATCCGCACCACCGCACAGGATATACCTGGAAAGCTTATCCAATGTACGATTATGCACACGGACAGTCGGATTATTTCGAAGGGGTAACACATTCGTTGTGTACGCTCGAATTTGAAGTGCATCGCCCGCTTTACGATTGGTTTATCGACCAATTTAAAAACAGCGATTATCGTCCTCGACAAATAGAATTTAACCGTTTGAACCTTACCTACACCGTAATGAGCAAACGTAAAATGCTTCAATTGGTACAAGAAGCGTTGGTTAACGGCTGGGACGATCCGCGTATGCCTACTATTTGTGGACTTCGTAGAAGAGGATATTCGCCTGAGGCTATTCATAATTTTATTGATAAAATTGGATATACCAAATTCGAAGCACAAAACGATATTGGATTGCTCGAACATGCGGTACGCGAAAGCTTAAACAAAACTGCTACACGTGTAAATGCTGTATTAAACCCTGTAAAACTGATTGTTACCAATTATCCTGCTGATACAGTGGAGATGATGGAAACCGTAAACAATCCCGAAGATGAAACAGCAGGGATGCGTACTATTCCGTTTTCGCGCGAATTGTATATTGAGCGCGAAGATTTTATGGAAGATGCTCCAAAAAAGTTTTTCCGTATGACGCCGGGCCAAGAAGTTCGTCTTAAAAGTGCGTTTATTGTAAAATGTACAGGTTGTAAAAAAGATGATGCAGGCGAAATAGAAGAAATTTACTGCGAATACGATGAATTAACAAAAAGTGGTATGCCCGAATCGGGACGAAAAGTGAAGGGCACGCTCCATTGGGTATCGGCTCAACATGCATTGAAAGCCGAAGTTCGTTTGTACGACCGACTATTTAGCATCGAAAACCCTTCAGCCGACCCACGCGATTTCCGCGAATTGCTAAACCCCGATTCGTTAAAAGTACTCAAGAATTGCTTTGTAGAACCATCTTTGAAAAACGCAAAAGCACTTGAACAATTCCAATTTCAGCGTTTGGGTTATTTTAATGTCGACCCTGATTCGACAGTTGAAAATCTAATTTTCAACCGTACCGTTTCGCTAAAAGACAGTTGGGCTAAAGAACAACAACGATAGAATAAGTTTTAAAAAGCACAGAAATAAACGCTGTGCTTTTTAATTTTAGTAACAATAATACATGTTGTGTGCAATTAAAACGGTATAAAAATACAGACATTTTATACAAAAATTTATAAGTATAAAATAATGACGTTTTTTATTTATAAATACTCATTTTTTCAAGGTTATACTTAAAAAATTCCGTACTTTTGCACTCTCATTTTTGAAACAATAAAACTACAAAAATCAACTTAATTTTAGTGTACGAAACTACATTTGCTTCTGCCCATGTTAGTTCCATACAAGTATAATTCAATTAATATTTTTTAAAGCATGAAAAAGCATAATTTTAGCGCAGGCCCATCGATTCTGGCTCACGAGGTAATTGAGAAAACAGCACAGGCAGTATTAGATTACAACGGCTCGGGGCTTTCGATACTCGAAATCAGCCACCGTTCTAAAGATTTTGAAGCTGTCATTGAAGAAGCTCGTCAGTTGTTCATCGAACTTTTACAAATCCCTGAAGGCTATTCTGTATTATTTTTGGGTGGAGGTGCAAGCATGCAGTTTTGTATGGTTCCGTTTAATTTATTGGAAAAAAAGGCTGCTTACTTAACTACGGGTGTGTGGGCAAGCAAAGCCATGAAAGAGGCCAAAGGATTTGGTGAAGTAGTAGAAGTTGCCTCGTCGAAAGATGCAAATTACACCTTTATCCCTAAAGATTTTGTTATTCCTACGGATGCTGATTATTTTCACATCACTACAAATAACACCATTTACGGAACCGAATTACACACCGATTTAGATTCGCCGGTGCCTATGATTGCCGATATGTCATCCGATATATTTTCGCGTCCGATAGATGTTTCGAAATATGGTATTATCTACGGTGGAGCGCAAAAGAATTTAGCGCCTGCCGGATTGGCTTTTGTAATTATCAAAAACGATATTTTGGGCAAAGTTTCACGTTATATTCCTACCATGCTCAACTATCAAACTCATATAAAAGAGGCTTCCATGTTTAACACCCCTCCTGTTTTGCCTATTTACAGTGCGTTGGAAACATTGCGTTGGATGAAAGCAAATGGTGGTGTGCCCGAATTGAAAAAACGCAATATGGCCAAAGCCGAACTTCTTTACAATGCTATCGACAATAGTAAAATGTTTGTGGGCACAGCTGTACGAGAAGATCGTTCGATTATGAATGTTTGCTTTGTAATGAAACCCGAATACAAAGAGCTTGAAAGCGAGTTTCTGAAATTTGCTACCGCCGCCGGAATGGACGGAATAAAAGGACACCGCTCGGTGGGTGGTTACCGCGCTTCTATTTACAATGCAATGCCTATCGAAAGTGTTCAAGCTTTGATTGATTGTATGAACGAATTTGAAAAACAACATTAAAAATAGACTGAAAAACTGACAACAGACGACCGACAACGGACGACAGAAATTCGTCAAAAAAACCGTTGTCTGTTGTCTGCTATCTGAAGTCAATATTAAAACATGAAAGTATTAATTGCAACTGATAAACCGTTTGCTAAAGTAGCTGTGGACGGTATTCGCAAAGAAGTGGAAGCGGCTGGTTTCGAATTGGCGCTGCTCGAAAAATACACGCAAAAACAGGAATTGCTCGACGCCGTAGTAGATGCTGATGCCATTATTATTCGCAGTGATATTGTTGATGCCGAAGTAATTGCAGCTGCCAAACAATTGAAAATTGTAGTGCGTGCAGGTGCCGGTTACGATAATGTAGATTTGGATGCAGCAAAAGCGGCTAATGTTTGTGTGATGAACACGCCCGGGCAAAACTCGAATGCCGTAGCCGAATTGGTTTTTGGCATGTTGGTTTTTGCTGTTCGCAATTTCTATAATGGCACGTCGGGAACCGAATTAAAAGGCAAAAAATTAGGCATTCATGCCTACGGAAATGTAGGGCGTAATGTGGCTCGTATTGCCAAAGGTTTTGGCATGGAGCTTTATGCTTATGATGCTTTTTGCCCCAAAATAGTGATCGAAAACGATGGTGTTACGGCTCTGAGTACTGTTGACGAACTTTATGAAGTTTCGGATATTATTTCGCTCCATATTCCGGCTACTGCCGAAACAAAGAAATCGATTAATGCTGATTTATTGAGTTTAATGCCCAAAGGCGCTGTATTGGTAAATACGGCTCGCAAAGAGGTGATTGACGAAGTAAGTGTGCTCGAATTTATGGTTTCGCACCCCAATTTTAAATATGTAACGGATATAGTGCCCAACAACGATGCCGAAATGAAAGAAAAAGTGGGCAATCAGTATTTTACAACTCCTAAAAAAATGGGAGCTCAAACAGCCGAAGCCAATGTAAATGCCGGCATTGCTGCTGCAAATCAAATTGTTGATTTTATTGTAAACGGAAACGAAAAATTCAGAGTGAATTAAACTCATTTCATGTTTCACAAATATTAAATGAGCGGATAACATACTGTTATCCGCTCATTTATTTTATTCTATTGTCGGCAATTTTTTAAAGACTATTTAAAGCATTCAAATCGTCGTAAGCTACTTGTAAACGAGCTATCAACGACTCTTCGCCTTTGCGTAACCATACGCGAGGATCGTAGTATTTTTTATTTGGTTTTTCGTCGCCTTCCGGATTTCCAATTTGTGCTTGTAGATAAGCACGATTTTTGGCTTCGAAACCACGAATACCATCCCAAAATGCCCATTGTGTATCGGTATCGATATTCATTTTTACAACACCGTAGCTAATTGCTTCGCGAATTTCTTCGTGCGATGAACCCGAACCTCCATGGAATACAAAGCTTACCGGATGATCTTCAGAAAGTCCATCTTTGGTTTTGATATATTCTTGTGAGTTTTTTAGAATTACTGGTTGTAATTTTACATTTCCCGGTTTGTAAACACCATGTACATTACCAAACGAAGCTGCAATGGTAAAGTTAGGCGAAATACTGCTTAATGCTTTGTAAACCTGGTATACATCTTCGGGTTGTGTGTAAAGCAAGCTATTATCAACACCACTATTATCAACTCCATCTTCTTCGCCACCGGTAATACCCAATTCAATTTCGAGGGTCATACCAATTTTACTCATGCGAGCAAGGTAGGCTTTACAAATTTCGATATTTTCTGCCAATGGTTCTTCCGAAAGGTCGAGCATGTGCGAGCTGAACAAAGGTTTACCTGTTTCGGCAAAATGTTTTTCGCCTGCATCAAGCAATCCATCAATCCAAGGTAAAAGTTTTTTGGCTGCATGGTCGGTGTGCAACACTACATATACGCCATAAGCCTCAGCAACGGTGTGTATGTGTTTTGCTCCCGCTATTGCACCAAGAATTGCAGCTTGCTGGCCTTCCATTTTCAAGCCCTTACCGGCATTGAAAGCTGCACCGCCATTCGAAAACTGAATCATTACAGGTGCGTTGGCTACCTTTGCCGATTCGAGCACAGCATTTACTGTCGACGAACCTACTACATTTACTGCCGGAATAGCAAAGCCGGCTTCTTTAGCTACTTTAAAAACAAATTGCAAATCGGAACCGGTTACTACACCTGGTTTTACGACTTCTGAAATTTTTCCCATAACTTTATTTTATTTGTATTTTATAAGCTGCAAAGATAACAAAAATATAGGTATCGGGCGAAAGATTTGTGGGATTTTTTTTTGCATAAAACCAAATAATAATAATATCTCACTGTACTAATTTGATATATACAAACAAATCAGTTATAGACTAACACAAAAATATTACTTTTACAGGAAAAGACCAGATATTCACAAATACATGTTTTAAAACATATTTATTTTATTATAAATACACTTTGATTTCTCAAATATTTGAAATATATTTGCACCGTCTTCAGTTAAAGAAATTTTTTATTCTTGTTTACACCATAGCTACCCCCAATAGCTCAACTATTCAAAAAGAAACCTTAACTGCAAGCATTCAAACTTGAACATATTATTTAAACGAAAAAAGCACATCATGCTCGGCATGTTGTGCGCATATCAATTTTATTAACTATTTAAATTATTTATTTTTTATGTCAAACATTTTGCACAGGATCAAAGCAAATCTCTACCCGAATTTGCTTACAGAAGATCCAAACGACTTCGCAGCAAGGGTAATCTCCGAACGTACATTAAACGTAACTGAAATCTGTAACGTAGCCGTAGGACGAGGCGGCGCACAAACTACAGCCGAAGCTATGGAAAACAATGTAAACTTGTTTTTAAAAGAAATGGCTTATCAGCTTTGCGATGGCTTTTCTGTAAATACAGGGTATTTTACCGCCACTACTCAAATACGTGGCGTATTTAACAGTGGTACCGAAACGTTTAATCCTGAAAAACATTCCATTTTGTTTCAGTTCAATCAAGGCGAATCGCTACGTAAAGAATTAGTAAATGTTGCTGTCGAAATGAATGGTGTAGGCGATGCAAGTTTAACTGTAAGCGAAGTACTTGATGTTAAAACCGGATCGGTAAACGACCTAATTACCCCTAATCGAAATCTAAAAATTAAAGGGTATAAACTTAAAATTGCAGGTGATAATACTGCAAATGGTGTTACATTCGTAAACTTAGCCGATAATGTACGTACGAAGGTTGACACTACTGATTTTGTAAACAACAACCCAAGCGAACTGATTATTGTAACACCTGCACTCGCTAAAGGAACTTATCAGGTGGAAGTTACAACGCAATATGCTATAGGTTCATTATTAAAAGACCCAAGAGTTTTACTCTTCGATAAAGTACTTACAGTGCAGTAATACTCAAAGCGGTTTATTTTACAGAAATGTATAATAAACCGCTTTTTGTTTAAATCATTTACTTACAACTAAAATTATTTTTTTTAATCAGACAAAGAGCTTATGTCACTACTGACAAAGACCTTATGTCACTACTGACAAAGACCATTTGTTGCTACTGACAAAGACCATTTGTTACTACTGACAAAGACCATTTGTTGCTACTGACAAAGAGCTTATGTCTGAAAAGAAATTATTACTGTTTTAAAAACGTTTATTTATGGAATCTAAAAACATTGTACAATATATTATATTGGCAGCAGTGGTGTTTCTGAGTATTATAGGCATAGTAAATATGCTCAAACCACAAACTGCGCTTACCGACTCAAAGCAAAAAATTGACAGCGTGTTGCGAATCGTTACCGAATCGAAAGCGATAATAAGTAGACAATCGCAAACCATCGACCAAATGCAAAAACTCAATACTGATTTGTATGTGAAAGTACAACGGGCTGACTCGATGAACCGGATTATAAAAATGACTATTGATGCTAAGTTTAGCAATACCACGAATAGTTTGAAAGATATAAAGAAAGAAATTGAAAATATACAAATACCTGAAATAAGATAAAAGAAACCTAACCCACGAAGGATAGACCCCCTAGCCCCCAAAGGGGGAATAAGAAAGAAAAAAATAGTAACGCGGACGGAGTATTTCGACGTCCCGTCTCAACGGGAGAAACGGATTAAGCGGATAAAAACGGATAAGAAATATAAATAATACGGATTGGTTTTGATAATTTTCAACTAGTTGAAAATGAAAATCCGCACCTATCCGCTCAATCCGTATAATCCGCGTACCTAATTTTTATAACTATCTAATGAATTAAAAAACATACAAATGAAACTGCAAACACCAGCCACAACAAGCTTTTTAAAAATAATAAGTGGATTTTTTCTATTCCTACTTTTTACAACAAGCCTACAAGCACAAACCGACATTGTAATCCCACGCAAAAACAACAGCACCATAGTGGATATTGATACCCTTCGGGGAATAAAAAACAAAACCATCCGATGCGACTACGACACACTTTATATAATTAACCGTTACGGTGTAAGTGCTTTCCAAAAAGCTATAACCGACCTCCAAAAAGTAAAAAACCTCGTGGGCTCATTAGATAGTCTACAGCTAAATATAAATAGCCTGCAAACCGATGTAAACCGAATGTATTACAATATAAACGATGTAACCAACTTTATACGGAAATACAATGCCGAAACGGATAA
Organism: Porphyromonas cangingivalis; assembly: GCA_945902955.1. Taxonomy (GTDB): domain Bacteria; phylum Bacteroidota; class Bacteroidia; order Bacteroidales; family Paludibacteraceae; genus Paludibacter. The sequence goes on along the minus strand of CAMDNO010000003.1, from coordinate 7,613 downwards.
AAACCTCCGGCAACTTACTATCGACAACAAAGCTCTGAACGATAATATGCTAAAAACAAACGAACAATTAATACAGGTAAAAGCTAATCTGAAAGCTCAACAACTGAAAAATCTTGGAACTAACCTGCTTTGGGGAGCAGGTGGGGTTACGGTAGGTGGGTTGTTGGTGGGTTTGCTGCTGGTGAAATAAAAAGTTAGAAATAAATACTTTATAGGTTAAATAGCTAAAAATAATGTTTATATTTGCGGGGCGAAAAAAGTAGCTGCATATACTTTAATAATTGCTTATGTGAGAATTAAATAAATGTGGAAAACTGGGGAATATGGGGATATTTGTAATTATTTGGAGATGTTTTATTACCATATTTACAGGCTAACAGCAAGTATAAAAAAATAAGAACCAAGAAAAACTATAAAAATGAGCAAAATAATAGACATTAGCGTTGAGAAAGACCATATTGAATCTTTAACAAAATCAAATGGGATTAATGCAGTATCAGAATTGCTTTGGAATTCATTAGATGCTGATGCAGACGAAATCCATGTTGAATATAAGCCAACGATACTTGGTGGTTATGAATATATAAAAATTATTGATAATGGTCATGGGTTAACATATGAAAAAGCTCAGGATGTTTTTTCAAGACTTGGTGGTTCCGAAAAGAAAATAATTACGCAAAGCCCAAAAGGTAGACAATATCACGGAAAAGAAGGAAAAGGGAGATACAAAGGACTTGCTCTAGGTGATCTCGTTAAATTCACTAGTAATTTTCAAACAAATGGAAATGTTTCTGAATTCACAATCACTTTAGACCGAAATCAACTTTCAAGAACTGAAATTAGCGATTTAAAACAAAAACCGAAAGGAGAAACGAAAACTGGGTTTAAAGTAGAGATAAACAATATTAACTTTAAGAATGCTGAGAATGCTTTAAAGATTGAAAATCGAAAAGAAATTGAAGAGAAATTTGCTTCATATTGGGTAAGTTATCCGCAATTCAAAATTTTCTTTAATAAAAATGAGCTTGAATTTGCTTCTTTAATAAAAAACTCTGACCTAATAGAAGTTAATGCAGAAGTAGGAGAATTAACTTATAAATTTACAATTAAGATTTTAGAGTGGAATTTCGAGAACAGTAAGAAAAAAACCTATTTGTGTACAAAAGATGGAATACCGTATATAGATACCAATTTGGGAATTCGCTCGAGTATTCCTATCTCAGTTTTCATTCAATCAATATATATTGAAAAATTACACAGGGAGAATTTATTAAATATGTATGAGACCGATGAAACTCTTTTAGGTATTTTCAAGTTTGCTAAAGATTTTGCAAGAGAATATGTTCGTAAAAGGCTACACGAGTATTCCAAAGAATTCATAGACGAATTAAAACAAAAGGGACTTTATCCTTATAAAGAGCCTGCAGAAAATATAATTGAACAATCAAAGAGACAAGTTTTTGATATTGTTGCATTACAGATAAACGAATTCTTGCCAGCTTTTAACGAACAAGATGACAGGAATAAAAAATTGACATTAAAGCTAGTAAGTGAAGCTCTTGAGAATGACTCAAAAAATCTAAGGAAGATTTTAAGCGATGTAATTGAATTACCTGTGGAAAAGATTGATGATTTAGCTGATTTACTTGAATCAACATCATTGTCTAGCATTATTGATGCAATGACAGAAATCAAAAATCGTCTGAACTTTTTAAATGGACTTGAGCAGATTATCTACGACAAAGATTTAAATAAAAACATATTAGAACGTAGACACTTACATAAAATTATAATAAAAGAAACTTGGATTTTTGGAGATGAATATACTTATGGTGTTGATGATTTGACTTTAAAGAATGTTCTAAAATCCTATTTAAAGGATTGTTTAAAAAGAGAAGATTTCGAAAGTGAAATAGAGTCTGAAGATAACTCCGAATTACAAACAATTCCAGACGTATGTTTATGGCAACAATATAGTCTTGGTAGTGCTGGAAAAGAAAATCTTGTAATTGAATTAAAAAGACCGAATTTAGATGCTGGTTTTGAAGAAAAAACCCAAATTGAATCATACGCAACAAAAGTTGCTAACGACAATAGATTCCCAAAAGGAAAAACAAGATGGAAATTTTTACTTGTAACAAAAGATTTTAAAGATGAAATAAAGCCATTGCTAACTCAAAGGAATAGAAAGTATGGACACATTCATGAAGGTGAGAATTTTGATGTTTTTATTTTATCATGGGGTGATATAATCAGTGAATCAAGATTCCGACACGAATTTATAAAAGATAAGCTTAATCTTAATCTTGAAGACAACAAAGAAGGATTAAACTATCTAAGAAACAAGTACAAACAATATTTGCCAAACGACAAATAACTAATACTGGCTGCTAACATAAGCTCTTATACTTATTCGTTACGTGGCATTATAAAAAAATAAATATGAACGGATTTGACATTTTCAGGATTAATTGCTGGCTAGAAGATATTGAAGACAACGAATATTCAACTTCAATTGTAGCAATAGTTTGTGAGTTTCTTATGTCTCAAGACAATAAAGAACATCTTCGAGATGAGATATTTTCATATATAAAAAAGACTTTGGGTATCAAAATTAATTATGAACATTATTTAAAAATAATTGATTCAAATAGTAATTTTATACTTGAGCCAACTGATGATGACATTTTAGTGAAATTGACTGTTGAAGCAGTACAAAAATTTAGAGAAAGATATGACAAATTCTCTATTGAAGCATTTATTACTCAGTTTTGTGAAACTAAAAAAATACAAGACAAAGTAGAATCAATTAAAAATGTATTGCTAAAAAGTTTATATATTAATATCAATTCTTTTGCAGTAAGTGATTTAAAAACTTTAATTTGTGATTCAATTAAGTCTGAATTTAACCAAGATGACATAATCCTTTTTAATTCATTTTTGGATTGGGACAATAATTTTAAAAATAAAGCAATATATGCTCTATTTTCAAAATCTATTGAATTTGCAATTCTCACTTCTGGTAGAGGAGTATCTTCTATTTCTAAAAATATTTTCACAAATAAAACTTATTATTTAGATACAAACATTGTAATAAGAGCTTTAGGTGTTGATGGTGAACAAAGACAAGAAAGTATCGTATCTATAATTGAATCCTGTAAGAATGATGGCATAAAATTTAAATTAGCAAAAGTTTCTTATGATGAGATTTATAAAAACTTAAATGGACGAACTATAGAATTAAAGAAAAAAACTACACCTGATTCAGAGAAAATTTTATGTGAGATTATTGATGATTTACCTTTCAATAATTCCTTTGAAACGGATTATCTAAAAAGAAGAAAATCAGGTAAAGTTTCATCTCCTAATAATTATAGACTGAATCTTGAAAAGCAATTTCAATCATTTTGTGATAACTTTGAAATTGTTGTTGAACCAATAAAAGGTATAAAACAAATCGATTTGGCACTTTTACAAAAGAAAATTTTTAAAATAAAACACGAGAAATATGGTAGATGGTCATACACTATGGGGGCTGCCTTAGTCGATGCAAAAAACATACTGCATGTTCGACAAATAAGAGATCATAACGACTACAATTACAAGGATATTAAGTCTTTCTATTTAACCACCGATGGTACTTTAAATGAAATTACAACAGATGACAATCCAAATACCATTGCAGAAACCATTTTGCCATCACAACTTTTTGTAATTCATAATTCATTTCATAAGGTTGAGAAAGAAGCAGATTATGCAGATTTTATAAAATACATAAAAATGAGGAGGACTGACTTTAATCTTCCAGGTCAAGAAGTATTTAGCTACCTTAACCAAATAAGAGAAAGTACTTCAAATCCAGAGGATATAGTATCATCCCTTAAAGCATACGCAAATTATCGTTTTGAGCAAAGATTTGTAAAACAAAATACGGACGAGAAATTAATTCCTTTGAAAGAATTTGCTAATAGTTTATTAGAAAAAGAACTAGGAGAATCTAGGCTAAAACTCAATATTATGGAAAGTGCTAGAAAAAAAGCATTATCTAGGCTACCAAATTTAATGAATATTTCAGTCATTACGTCTTATATTTTTGAAGTCATGCTTTTATCAACAATAGCGATTATAATTAGCTTTATAAATAAAAATTTCAATACAAATGCAATTATTATTTTAGGTATTATTTTTTTCAGAATTATCTTATTTTTAATGAAAGATAAATTTGGAATAAATAGAGCGATTAGAAATTTTGTTTTTAATATTCTAACCAAACAAGAATCATTTTATAAAGTATATTCTAAAGATGCAGACTATTTGAAAAATATAGATAATTTTAAAAATAACGCCCAATAAAACGCATTTTTTCAACTGCTGACTGCCATTCATTTACCATCACTTCCAATAAACTATAAAACCCACTAAAAAACCCAATCCCCTCTCTCTATGGACAACCTTATCATTTCTGTATCACTCACTTTGTTTATGTTGAGTTTGATAACCGAGAAAATAGCGAATTTTATTAAGTTGCATGTACGTTCGTTGGCTGATAAGGCGGGCGATGTGGTTGGCGAAAAGAAGCGTGAACGCAAAATACAGTTGCTTTCGGGAGTGATTGGGATTGCGGTGGCGTTGGTTTGTAATGCTGACTTTTTTATGCTGATTTCCGAGAATAGTAAAATTGAACCGCTTACGATGCTTACTTTTAAAGGGGTGGTTGGGTGTATTATTACCGGATTGTTTCTAAGTCAGGGGTCGAAGTTTTTTCACGACTTATTGAATACTGTTTTGTACTTCAAAAATATGCGTAAGGCTATTTATAATAAACAGCAGATTGAAAATAATCTATTGGAATCGAGTAATAACTTAACGGCTGATAGTTTGTTTACGGCTGTTACTGCCGACCAACGGCAGGATGATGAGGATGTGAGTTTATGACCCCTAGCCCCTAAAGGGGAATAAGAAAGAAAAACCAAAACAAAAATATGATTGAAATTACTGTCCAACTACTAAGTAAGAACCGCCCTTTTCGGAAACTTACCGCTTTAAAAGCTATAATTATTCATTGGACTGCGAACACGAATAAGGGTGCAAATGCGCTGGCGAATGCACGGTATTTTAATTCGGACCAATATCTGACTAAGAAAAACGGCGAAAAGGTAAAGATTTCGGCTTCGGCGCATTATGTGGTGGATGATAAACAGATTATCCGATGCATTCCCGATGATGAAGTGGGTTATCATGTAGGCTCAAAAGCAGGATATAAAGAGTTAATTTATAACGAAATAGGCATACCGCGAAGCGATAGACCAAACGATTATATGATTGGCATTGAAATGTGTGTGAATTCGGACAGCGATTTTTCTGTAACCCGACAAAATACCATTGAACTTACAAGGTACTTGCTAAAAGAGCATAACTTAACTACTGCTAATGTATACAGACACTTTGATATTACCGGAAAAGACTGCCCTAAAATGATGCTTGATAAAGAGATATGGCAGCAGTTTAAACAGGAAATTGGCGAAACAACTGACGACAACGAAACCGTAAAACTACGTGTAAACACCGCCACGTTAAATGTACGGACAGGAAGCGGAACAAACTACCCGATAAAACGCAAACTAAACTCAGGCGACATAGTAACCAAGACGGGGCAGGATGGGATTTGGTATAAGATAGGTGTTGATGAATGGGTGCATTCGAGTTATGTCGTGGTATTGTAAATAGTAAGGGTATGAATGAGACACAAACTAAGTATCAGATAGCGAAAATATGGTTTTATTCATAGAAATAAATGGAATTATTAATTAAGGTGGTTAATTTAAATACCTGATAACCGTTAATACGATAAAAATAATGTATATATTTGCAGAACAAATAAAAATAAAAAAAAAACGGTACACGAATAGTTATGGCTAAATGTGAATATACAAAACCCCCTAAAAACTATCAGGAGCAAGTTGATTTATTAAAAAGCAGAGGTTTGCTTATAGAGAACAACGAAAGAACCAAAAGACATCTTTCGGGTATAAGTTATTACAGAATGAGTGCGTATATGCTGCCATACAAACAATGGGTTGATGGTGTTCGTACTGATGATTTTAAACCGAACACAAGCTGGTATCATATCTACGATTTATATGTTTTTGATCGAAAATTACGACTGTTGATTTTCGATGCTATTGAACGTTTGGAAATTGCTATTCGTTCTCAAATAATTTATCAACTTAGTCATAAATATGGTTCACACTGGCAGGACAACAAAGATATATTTAAAGTTCATACGCATATAAGGAAAGATGGTGCTGAAGTAACAATTGATGTTTTTAAGGACATTCAGAAGCACATTAAAGAACAACTTGTTAGCAACAAAGCCGAAGTTTTTATTCAACATTACGCACAAAAATACGATACGCCTACAAATCCACCTTCGTGGATGAGTGTTGAAATTATGTATTTCAATCACTTATCGCAAATATGCAATAATCTGAAAGAACGAAGCGATATTGCCGCCATAGCAAAATGGTTTGGTTTACCACCCGAAACCTTCTCGTCGTGGCTGCATTCTGTAAATTATGTGCGCAATATTTGTGCACATCACGCACGGTTATGGAACAGAGATATGAACATCGTACCCATGAAACTTGGCTTTTCGAAAACCAAGGTCTGGATATCGAACCCTGACACTGTTCAGCGTTCAAAAATGTATTATTTTGTATGCATGATAAATTATCTGCTGCAAACAGCTAATCCCCATTCGAGTTTCAAAACCCGATTAATTGCCCTGTTTGACGAATATAAACACGTGGTAAATACCGGATTTATGGGCTTCCCTACTAACTGGAAAGAAGAAAATATATGGAAATAAATAAATATACAAAAAAATACATGCTCTATTGTTTGCATATATGCGAATAATGAGTTACTTTTGCACACCGTTTCGGTAAAACATTCTACTCGCAAGTTATCCAACTCAATGATAATAAGCCTCCCAGGCTTGCCTTATGGGCAGCATACTTGGGGGGCGTTTTCTATTATTACCCCTCCTGATTTATCTTTCATCACATCCTTCGTACATGGCTAAGGACATTCAACTGCTTCGCAGTTTTTCATATCACCTTACCCCGAAAGGCTTTGAATGAAATTAGTGAATTTTTCATACCTTTATGAGGATTGAATAATGCACAATATTGTTAACTTTGTGGCTTGAAATTTCGAAATAAAGAATGTGCAACCCTGCCATTTAAAACTCTGTAATTATTATCACAAAATTTATCCAATGAACAAACAACAACTTGCTGCTAAAATATGGGAATCGGCTAATAAAATGAGGTCGAAGATTGTCGCCAATGAATATTGGCGACAATGATGACAAAGATTAAAAATGTTAATTATGCAGAAGAGGGCGACTGGAAACGAATAAATGACTTCTTGATAAAAGATTCGGTCCGGATTGAAAAGGCTTTTAACCCATCTTGCAGCTTTCCACTCTAAAAGGTTAAATTACAATTAAAAATCAAGTTATAATATGAGATATTCTACTATTATTAGTAGATTTTAGTTGAATCAATTATGTAACTAGTTGAATTTCAGAGCTGGCATATTTTTCAAGT
>CAMDNO010000002.1 GCA_945902955.1 Porphyromonas cangingivalis | reverse complement strand
AGTGATTATTCCGACAATATGCAGGATTGTTATAAGCCCGAAGGAAAAAATGGAAATTCGTTAAAAGCCGTAGCTTCGGTCGATCCTAATGAGAAAAGAGGACCTAATGGCTATGGCGCTGAGAATTGTATAAATCAAACCGAAAATTTACCTTACATTATTAGTTTCGAAAACAAATCGTCGGCTTCTGCGCCGGCTCAGGAAGTGTTTATTGCTGATACGCTCGATACTGCTGTTTATGATGTTGATAAATTCAGTTTTACAGCATTTGCGTTTGGCGATACTACCGTTTACTTCAATGGTTTTAAACAAAATATAATACACGATGTGGATTTAAGACCTAAAAAGAACCTGATTGTTCGTTTAATAGCACAGTTGAATGTAGAAAAAGGCATTGCAAACTGGACATTCCGTTCATTCGACCCAGCAACAATGGATTTGCCCGAAGACCCTTATGCAGGTTTTCTTCCGCCAAACAATGCAAATCACGATGGCGAAGGTTATGTAAGTTTTAATATTGCTCTTCATAATAATTTGATTGATAAAACTTATGTAAAAAATAAAGCGTCAATTGTTTTCGATAAAAACAGTCCGATAATTACCAACGAATACTCGAACTTGCTCGATTTTAGTGCGCCAGATAGCAAATTGTCATCGGTGAAAGGCACGCAGATTAACGATTACCGCCTCGAATTTTCGGGAAATGACCAAGGCGCTGGAATACAACATTACAAAGTATATTGTTCGGTAAACGACAGTGCATATAAACTGCTTAAAACTACTTCCAAGCCAATAGAAAAATTTACGGTTGAAAAAGGAAAGACCATTAAATTATATTCATTGGCAGTTGATAGCCTTGGATATGTGGAAACAAAAACGGCAATACCTGATATTACTTTGTCCTATTTAACTGCATTAGATAAAAATACTTTTAAACCGGATTTGAAAATATATCCGCAGCCGGTTCAAAAGGTTTTACATCTTTCAAAAGATTATAATTCTGAAGGAAATTCAAGCGTTGAGATATATGATTTGTGCGGAAACTGTTTGATAAAAGAATCAGTATTAGAAGAATGTTCCGATAAAAATATAAGTATAAATGTATCAACATTAAAGTCAGGATTGTATTTTCTTATTTTAAAAGACAATTCGGGTACCAACCGTGTTTCATTTATTAAACAATAATTTTGGATGAGTTAAAATGAATTATTAGATTAAAAAACAATTAAATAAATTATCAAAAAATGAAAAAGACTACCTTGTGTATTTTGTTTGTGTATTTTGCATTTATTCAAATACATGCAGCAAACAATGATTCTTACAATTGGCTACATGCCAAAGCTTTTAATGGAATGAACTCTACCGGAATGACGGTAGACTCGCACAACAATACCTATTTTTATGGGTTTTCGTACAGTAATGTTGTATATGACGGCTACTCTGTCACTTCAGAAGCAGTAACTGACGCAGGTTCCATTATTGTGATTAAGCTTAATGCTCAAAACGAACATCAATGGACAAAAAAAATAAGTGTAGAAAAAGGCAGACCGAACTCTTCGTTGAGTGTTCGTACAATGGATGTGGACAACGATGGCAACATGTACTTTGGTGGAGACTTTACTAATTCGGTTATTGTAAATTCACAAACTTATGATGTAGGTTCTACGTATGGCTATTTTATAATGAAAACCAACGCTGCCGGAAGCATACAATGGTTTAAGGCAGGAAATTCTTCGTATGGATCGGTTCATAAAATAAAATATAGCTTAGGTCGCATCGGTTTTGTTGCGGCATGGAGTTCGAGTAATGAAAATCTTATGTTGTTTGAAACCGATTTGATGACGAAATTTGGTAGTTTACAACATTTCTCCGACTGCGATATGATGGTGGGTGCCTTGTCGGCTAATGATGGTGATATTGTTTTTGCTCAAGGTATTAAAACAGGTCAAAACCGTTTAACTCAACAAACATATGAAAATAATATTTTGCGAAATCCCAATACTTTGGACGTCGATAATGCAGGAAATTTGTATCTATCGGGTGGGTTTAGTTCAAATCAGCTAAAAGTTGCTGGTACAGTTTATAATATTGCAACCGGCCTCGAAGCTGCTGAATCGCAGTTTGTATTGCGTGTGGGAACGCTTGGCGAAATTTCGTGGGTGAAAATTATTACGAATGCTTCGGGGCAATACCCTTCACTTGCTATTAATAGTGCTTCGGGCGTGGCTGTTTTATTTAATGGTGGTGCCAATGCAATGAAAATTGGCGATGAGGCTGTTAATGTACAAGGCGATGCCACTAAAATGAATCATATTGCTTTGTTTAGTTTTACGGGTGACTTGAAATACAAAAAAATGATTAATTCGAAAACTTCACAAATAGCGACAGGCCCTAATGGTTCATTTTGCGTAGCCGGAAATCTTACTTCCGACGGACAATACTTTGGGATAGATGGTTTGTTCAATGGCGAATCGACCCAGGAAAATCTTTTTGTAGGGTTTTATGATAGTGAGTTAAACAGCATTGCTGGTCAGTCGGTTATTTCGGAAGGTATGTATATGCCGGCAACAATTAAAGCAGGTGCAGATGGTAAAATAAGGCTTCTTGGTTCTATAAATTTCGAAACAAGCGCAAGTAATGTAACATACCCTTTTGGCGATCATGTTGTTGAACGTAACCAAGGCGATAACAAATACGTATTTTCTGTTTTAGACCCAAAACCAATTATTAAAGCGCAAATCATGGCGTATGGCACAGGGTGCGGACAATACTCTATCAATGTAAATCCAAATATAAAAAGCAAAGTGCAATGGTATGTAAATGATGTGGCCAAAGGCACCGATTTTAGTTTGCTTGGTGAAAATCAAATGGGTGGATATAGCTTTAGTGCGGGCATTAGTTACATTAAAGTAGTACTTACCGATTCAACAGATGCCACTAATACAGCCGAATTTCGCGATACAGTTACCGTATATAATCCGGTAGTGAACATAAATACGCAAATAAATCCACTAACCGGCGTTGTAAACTATTCGGTTGTAATTTCAAATTATGCTCCAACTTACAATTTATATGTCGATAGAGGAAATTATGACTCGTCAACGGAGCCCAATGGCACCTATACTTATGCTCCGGGTATACACACAATTAAAGTTTCTCTTTCCGAAATGTCGAATATGAACTGTTTTTATCATATCGAAAAATCATTTTTAGTGCCTGATCCAAAATCAATAATTACTGAAGAGTGCAAAAATGGCGCAATAAAAGGAAAAGTAGAGTCGGGCTTAGCCGCTTTCCTTGCTGGCGATGTAAGGGTAGATTTGTACGGGATTGCTAACAATGGCATTCATATAGCACTGAAATCGGACACTATCGACAGTAATGGAGAATTTAAATTCGAAGGATTATCACCGTCTAAATATAAGCTTCGTGCCAATATTCTTGATGCTTCTAAATATCCTACATTGCTTGTTACATATTTTGATAGTATATTGAATCAGGTAACTTCGTGGCAAGATGCCAACCCTATTACGCTTACTTGCAACCAATGGGCTGATTTAAATCTAACTTTTGCAGCTATAAATGCAGTATTAAATGGCACTGGCAGTATTTCGGGAATTATTAGCTATTCAGATGCGCCAGATTTAGTCGCTGGCAAGGCAACCATAAAAGCAAGTACTCAAGTGGGCATTTTAATGAGTAATGTGCCAGTAGTATTACGCAGAAAATCGAATCACGAGATTGTAGCACGTACTATAACTGACGAAAATGGAATTTATACTTTCGAAAATCTTATCGACGATGTATATGAAATAGTGGTTGAAATACCGGGTGTAGATATGGAAACTACTTATGATGTAACCATCACCGAGTCGGTTGATAATGTTGAAAATCGAAATTTTGTGGTTACAAACAGTGGTATAAATACTACGCCTCAGTTAGCTATTGTGGCTACTTCAACCAACAATGGAACAATTTCTTCTTCGGGCACTACCATGCTTAATGCAGGTGATGGTAAAAGCTATACAATTACCGCTGCCAATGGATTTTATATTAAAGATGTATTGGTAAATGGCTTGAGTGTAGGTGCTGTGTCAATATACAATTTTACAAATGTAAATTCGAATCAAACTATTCACGCAATTTTTGATACAACCACTGGTACTAAAGTGAATGTGCTAAACAAACATTCAGTTTATCCGGCAGTTTTCGATAATGAAATTTATGTAGCAGGGTTAAATTCAAAAAGTAAAGTTGTTTTGATTAATCAATTAGGAGTTGTTCAGTTTGTTGAGGTTGGTGGTAATTCATCAAATCTTACAATTAATACCTCTCAACTATCATCCGGAATTTATTTTGTTCAAATAGTTTCAGAAAACAGTTTAACAGAGACATTCAAACTAATAAAAAAATAAGCTGATAGAATTTACTTAATGCCCTTTACTGTTCTGGTAAAGGGCATTTTTTTTTCATTTTTTTCATTAACTTTGTGCCTTGAAATAATTTTTAAACCATGAATTCATTTATAAGAATTTTATTTGCATTTTTTCTCACTTTAATTGTAGTTTATAATGCTCAAGCGCAGGACAATCGCTCGCAAATACCGCCTTTGTTACAAAAATCGTATTTCGAAGTAAACATCGGAGCTATCAATCATCCCTTTGGGCAACAACATTTAGAGTCTGGTTATCAATTGCTCGATGCGGTTACGGTTCCAGCTGCCGCGGCTCGGTTGGTGCTTTTGGGCTACGAATTCAACAAATACTTGTCGGCACAAATCACCTATATGCGTCCTGTTATTTGGGTAAAATATGGACAGGTTGATATACTTGGAGTTGCAAATAGCAATGTGCCTGGTGGCCGAAGCGTTCGCATGAATGTGGGTGGACTTACACTGAAACCAACATTGCCATTGAGCAATAATTTTTCGCTTTATGGCGAAGTAGGCTTGGGAACCATTACCCGCAAAGGATTTAACGACGCTAATAACAACAATGCTCCCGTAGTTAGCAGCGTAAATTATGCTACATTTTTGTTCGGCGCGGGTATTAAATACCACCTAAGCAATCGCTGGGCTTTGCAATTATGCGCTAATTATTCACCCGAAAGTAAAAAGAATAAACAGCCCTATACTACTTTTGTAGGTACAGGCTTTGCATATAACTTCCGCACCTTTACTCCCGAACGTCTTAAAAAAGCGGCTGAATTAGGTTATAAACATCCCAAACAATGGATTCAGATTGGCTATACGAGCAATATATTGGGTTATGGTGTTAATGACGCTGTTTCGGGTAAAATTCCTATTTTTTGGGGTGGCGATGCTGAGGTGAAAAATGGTGTACATCTTACTTATCAGCGCAATGTTTTTCATGGGCCTAAAGTTTTTTCGCTCGATTGGGGTGTAAATGCTTCGAGCTGGCAAAGCAACTTGAATAATGAGAAGTTTTTCACGCTATCTGTTTTTCCGGTGTTTCGCTTGAGTTATTGGCATGCCAAAAAGTTCGATGCTTATTTTTATTATTCGGTAGCCGGTCCTACTTACATTTCTAAAACAATGGTTGATACTAAAAAATTAGGCGGTCATTTTACCTTTCAGGACAATATGGGAACAGGGGTGTTTTTTGGAGAAAACCGTAACCTAAATGCCGAAATACGTATAGGTCATTATTCTAATGGAAATACAAGTATAGATAACGAAGCGGTTAAAATTCCGTTGTCCCTAAATTTCGGGTATGCTTTCTAAAAACTTCGAGTTAATTTTGTAACTTTGAACCCCGAAAATAATTGATAATTTATAATAGTTAATTGAAAATTGGTAATTGATAAATTGAAAATTGAAAAACATGTCACAATCTAAAAAAAACATAGCCATTGTAGCTGGTGGCGATTCGTCGGAAGTAGTTGTATCGCTCAAGAGTGCTGCAGGTTTGTATTCGTTTATGGACAAAGAGCGTTACAATATTTTTATTGTAACCATTGTGGGCAAAGTGTGGCAGGTTGAATGGTCGGAAACAGAAAAAATTGCTATTGATAAAAATGATTTTAGTTTCGAGCGCGAAGGCCAAAAAATCACATTTGATTTTGCCTACATCACTATACACGGCACTCCTGGCGAAAACGGTATTTTGCAAGGTTATTTTGAATTAATCGGGCTTCCATATTCGTGTTGTGGCGTTTTGGCGGCGGCTGTTACATTTAATAAATTTACTTGTAACCAATATCTTAAAGGTTTTGGAGTTAAAGTTTCGGAATCGTTGGTGCTACGTAATGGTCAATCGGTAAACAGCGAAGAAGTTGCGGAGAAAATCGGTTTCCCTTGTTTTGTAAAGCCAAATGTAGGTGGAAGTAGTTTTGGCGTAACCAAAGTAAAAACATTAGAGCAAGTACAACCGGCTATTGATTTAGCTTTTGCCGAAGGCGACGAAGTAATGATTGAAGCATTTATGGCCGGAACCGAAATTACCTGTGGCATTTACAAAACAAAAACAAAATCGCAAGTACTGCCTGTAACCGAAGTGGTGAGCGAAAATGAATTTTTCGATTACGATGCCAAATACAAAGGTCAAGTGCAGGAAATTACACCAGCTCGCATCAGCCCCGAACTTACCAATCGCGTGCAACAGCTCACTTCAGCCATTTACGATATTTTAGGTTGTAAAGGCATTGTACGTATCGACTATATTATTTCGGATGGCGATGTCATTAATTTGCTTGAAGTAAATACCACGCCAGGTATGACGGCTACAAGCTTTATTCCGCAACAAATTGCTGCTGCCGAACTTGATATTAAGGATGTTATGACAGAGATTATTGAAAATGAATTTTAAACATTTCTACAAAAAAAAAGGACATAGAAGGTTTTTTTTGAACGCTAAGTACGCTATGACACAAAGTCGCAAAGTTTTTTTTTATTATGGGGTTTTTCTTCGTGTCTTAGCATCTTTTCAACTTTGCGTTCAAAAAAATACATTTCGAAAGGGACATAATTAAGATATTAAAATTTTTTGATATGAAAAAGAAACTTGTAATTGCAGTTTTATTTATACTTGCTTTTAGTACTACAGCAAAAGCTCAAATTGAAAATGAGATTAAAAATTACGTTGATAGTAATGAAATTTTGATAAATAATGGACGTAAATTATTATCAAAATCAATTCAGGATGGAAATTTGCAAAAGTCGAAAGAGGTATTTCATTATTTAATGATGAAAGGAGAGGAGCGCAATTGCTGGTCGTTTTCGTTCAAAGAGCAAATTTTGCTACAAGCTGTCTTCAGCGATTGGAATGCTTTATTAAAGTTGATTGAAAGCTATTCTGATGAGGTTAATAATTTTATGTGTTATCGTAATCTGGAGTCGATAGATGATGCCTTATATGCAGAATTGCAAAAAAATGCACCTACTGTTGACCATGTTTCTACTAATGATACATTTAAACAAGAAGATGTAGCTATACTTAAAATTTTATCACATATTTTACAAAAAGGTTCTCAAAATGATGAATATGATGCTTTGATAATTGGTTTCAAGAAAAAATATCCAGAGTCGAATTATACAAATTTTATCAAAAAGTATCTGCCAGCTCCAAAAATTAAAGCATCCATTGCCTATTCGTTTGGGCCTAAGTTTAGCTCTTTATCCGGAAATCTAAAAAATTATTTTACTAATCCAACTTCGTTTGGTGTGTCGATGGACTTTTGTATTTCAAAAGTGTATGTGTCTATGTACATGGAAGGTAATGCTCAAATGAAACTCCTTCAGCCAATTACACTTTCAAAAAAAGGTGGGGAAACATACAGTTTTAATACTGGCGATAAATTTAGTCGTTTAGATGTTGGTTTCAAAACCGGTTATTATTTAATTCGTAATAAGCATTTTCATTTAGCGCCTTATGTAACTTTATTGGCTGGTGGCTTTTTGGAAAGTAATTTGTATGAATATGAAAACGAAGAAAATAAAGAATTCAGCGTTTACGACAGTTTTACGCCTGGTCTTGGAGTGAATTTTGAATATAAATTAGGTGGGTATAAAAATAAAACAAATGCCACTTATATGTATGGAATAGAGAATTTGGGCTATTTTAGTTTGAAAATGGATGCAGGATTTGTTACTATTCCTTCGTTTAAGTACCTTCTTGCTAAGGGTGATATGAGTTATGTTTCTTTAGGTTTGGTTTGGGGTATAGGTGAATTCTAATTTTATAAACACATGAAAAGTTTTAATGAAATAACTCAAATAGTAAGTGCCGAAATAGAAAAATTAGATTGGTCTATGCAGCCACAGGGTTTGTACGACCCCATAGCATACACTTTGTCGATGGGTGGGAAGCGTATTCGCCCTGCATTGACGCTAATGGCTTGCAATTTGTATACCGACGATATCCAACAAGCTATTGCACCAGCATTAGGTATCGAAGTTTTTCACAATTTTACGCTGCTACACGATGATATTATGGATCGAGCTGATATTCGTCGTGGTCGTCCAACCGTTCATAAACGTTGGGACGATAATACGGCTATACTTTCGGGAGATGTAATGCAAATTGCTGCATATCAGCTGATAGCTCAAACCCCATTAGAGTACTTAAAGCCGGTTCTTGATTTGTTTTCTGCCACCGCACGCGAAATTTGTGAAGGGCAACAATTGGATGTTGATTTCGAGGCGATTGATGAAGTTACGCCAGATGATTATCTCGAAATGATTCGACTTAAAACAGCTGTTTTGTTGGCTTGCTCACTCAAAACAGGTGCTCTGATAGGTGGAGCTAATATAGTTGATGCAAATGAATTGTACGAATTTGGATTAAATATGGGTTTAGCCTTTCAGCTAAAAGATGATTTGCTCGATGTATATGGTAACGAAGCTACTTTTGGAAAAAAAATTGGTGGCGACATTCTGTGTAATAAGAAAACATATTTACTTATTCATGCCCTAAAATTGGCAAAAGGTGCTGATTTTGAAGAATTAAGCAATTATTTGAAAAAAAGTTATGAACAGCCTGATGAGAAAATTGCTCAGGTTACCAAAATGTATAACAAGCTGAAAGTTAAAAAAATATGCGAAGATAAGATGATGTTTTATTTCGATATGGCAGTCGCAAATCTCGAAAAATTACAGCTTGATAGCACTAAAAAGCACGAATTGAGAAAATTAGCCGAAAAATTAATGTCTCGTAATGATTAATTTTTTATATCTTTGTGGGCATAAAATAATTATCAACTGTTTAATTATCAATTATCAATTAATTGAATACTAAAAATCGCATCAGTTGATATTCGTAAATTGAATAATTGTAAATTTAAAATTTATGCCCTATCGCCGACTACCCAACACCGATCAAGCGCGTTTACGAGCGTTACGAACAGCAGTGCAGTTTAGTGAAAATCAAAACTATAGCATGCAGGTTGTCAACTACAAAACTATTTTAGATGCTCGTAACTTTCTGAATGTTTTCGAAAAACAACTAATACAATATCAGCAAGCGCTTGATAGTCAAGTTTCGGCTAACAAGCGATACCAACAAATTGTACACAATGCTCGTCTGTATATTTCGCATTTTATTCAAGTACTGAACCTCTCTGTAATTCGTGGCGATATTAAAAAGGACCATAAAATATTTTACCACCTCGATCCCAACAATCACACTGTACCCGATTTAACAACCGAAGCTTCTTTGTTGCAATGGGGTAAATCTATTATTGATGGTGAAAATGAGCGTGTTAGAAATGGAGGCTTACCAATTTACAATCCAGCAATTGCCAAAGTGCAAGTGCATTTTGAAGTTTTTAAGGAGTATAAATCAACTCAAAAAATGCACCAATCCTCCACTAATCGCACTTGGGAAGAGCTGGTGAAACTCCGCGAAAAGGGTGATGCCATTATCTTGGATATATGGAATCAGGTTGAAATAAAGTTTAAAGACGAAAAGCCCTTTGCACGGCTAACAAAATGTCAGAATTACGGTTTAATTTTTTATTACCGTAAAGGAGAAAAAGAGCTTACAAAAGCCGATGATATTGAATCATCAGAAGAGTAAACTTTTTAAACAATATCGAATTTGTTTTTGATTTTTGAATTAATTCATTCTTAATTCTACTTTGATAGATTAGATAATTTAAAAATTAACTTTCAGAGACGGTACTAATTTACATCCCCTTTAGGGGCTTGGGGCAGTTAAAATAATTGAAAATTTCTGCCCCAAACCCCTTGTTTATACCGTCCCGATGGCTATCGGGAATCGGTAGGGCTTAAAGTTACTATTGTCTCGAGAATTTGATATCGTTATTTTTAATCTGTCAAAGTAGAATTAAAATCCTATCGATTTTAATCCCAATCCGGCTTTTTCGTCGAGCCCAAACATCAAGTTCATATTTTGAACTGCTTGCCCCGAGGCGCCTTTAAGTAAATTGTCAATCATCGATACGATTAACAACTTATTGCCATGCTTTTCGAGGTAAACAATTGCCTTATTGGTATTTACCACTTGTTTCATATCAGGGTTTTTATCAACAACAAAAGTAAATGCAGCCTCTTTATAATAATTTTTAAAAATTGATTGAGCCTCTTGTAAAGTGAGGTCGGTATTTAGATAAGTTGTTACAAAAATTCCGCGAGCAAAATTACCACGTACAGGTATGAAATTAATTTCTTTGTCGAAGTCGGCTTGCAACTGACATACCGACTGTGTTATTTCTTGTAAATGTTGATGCTCGAAAGGTTTGTAAATAGAGATATTATTATTGCGCCAGCTAAAATGCGTTGTAGATGAGGGCTTTACACCAGCACCCGTAGAACCTGTGATTGCATTTACATGCACTTCGTCAGTTATTTTTCCAGCTGCTGCCAATGGCAAAAGTGTCAGTTGAATAGCAGTAGCAAAGCATCCCGGATTTGCAATGTGTTGTGCTTTTTTAATTTCTTCACAGTTCATTTCGGGCAGCCCATATACAAAATCGTGATCAATGCGTTTTTCTCTATAATCGGTCGATAAATCTACAATTTTTAATTTTGATGCCATAGGATTTTCATCCATAAATTTCTTGCTGTCGCCATGAGCTGAGCACAGAAAAAGTGCATCTACACTATCGAAAGGAAGCTCGGACGTAAAAACCAAATCCGTTTCACCCACTAAACCGCTGTGAACATCCGAAATTTTGTTTCCGGCATTACTGCTACTGTTTACAAATACAGTTTCTACATTTGGGTGATTTACCAAAATACGGAGTAGTTCGCCTGCCGTATATCCTGCGCCACCAATTACGCCTACTTTAATTTTTGTCATTTACAATAATTTTTTATTTTTTTCTTATTTCAATAAATCAGGTCTCAATAACAAGGTTCGTTCTACAGATTGTTGGTGATTCCATTCATCCACTTTAGCTTGATGTCCTGAAAGCAAGATTTCTGGAACTTTCCAGCCTTTATATTCTGCGGGACGCGTATAAACGGGTGGTGCCAACAAATTATCTTGAAACGAATCCGTGAGTGCTGATTGCTCGTCGCCAATAGCACCCGGAATGAGGCGAATAAGGGCGTCGGTCATAATGGCCGCAGGAAGTTCACCACCCGTAAGCACGTAGTCGCCAACGGTTATTTCTTTGGTAATGAGATGCTCACGTATGCGATGATCGATACCTTTGTAGTGCCCACAAAGGATAATTAAATTTCCCGACATCGAAAGATGATTTGCCATTTTCTGGTCGAATTTTTCTCCGTCGGGTGAAGTGTAAATTATTTCGTCGTAGTTTCGCTCGCTTTTAAGCTGTGAAATAATGCGGTCGATAGGTTCAATTTGAAGTACCATGCCCGCACTAAACCCAAAAGCATAATCGTCTACCCGTCGATGTTTATTGGTGCTATATTCACGTAAGTTGTGCACATACACTTCTACTAACCCCTTGTCGCGGGCTCGCTTAATAATAGAATAATTGAGAGGACTTTCTAAAAGTTCGGGTACAGCAGAAATAATATCGATACGCATGGTGTGGAATTAAAATTTATCCCGATAGCTAACGGGGGTTGCAAAGATACAAAATTTGGCTTGAATTTTTTCTAAAAAGTTGCCGTGATTGTGAAGTTTACATATTTAGAAGTTAAGAATGAACCAATCGAAGGTATTTTCTCGATTGATAAATAACACCACTTACTCAATTGTTAAAGTTTTAGGTTCCCGCAAAAAAAAAAGAAGAAAGTGATAAGTGTCAGTTTTTTGAATTAGCTATACGCATACTTGCATTTTAAGCTCTAAAATGTAATAATTATTACAATATGTAACCATCGGTTGATAAGTATGCAAAATGATGATGTAATGGCAATTCAATTCTGCATTGTTTGTTGATAAATATTCATTCCATTGTAATGTATTTTAACTAAAGTTGTACTATATTTGCGCTCGAATTCTCAAAAAAAATGAGGGGATTAGATAGTGTATGATTAAAAATAATAACAATTAATTAACATTCATTTATGAAGAAAATTATTTTCTTTTTTGTATTGAATATGTTTGTCTTTATGGCATATTCGCAAGACGTAATTAAAGGTACAGTGGTTGATAAAACTACCAATGAGGTACTTGTTGGTGTAAGTATTTATAACCCAAGTTCGGGTGTTGGCGTAAGTTCTTCGTTGGATGGAACTTTTAGTATTAAACTATCAGCTGGAAAACAGGATTTAACTGTTTCGTATGTGGGTTATACAACTAAAACTATTCAAGCAAACAGTAAAAATGGCGAAAAGCTAACTATTTATCTTGAAAGTGAGGCTATCGGATTGAATGATGTTACTGTAACTTCATCGTTAGCAACTCGTCGTAAAACCCCTGTGGCTTTATCGGTAGTTACACCACTCGAAATTGAAGAGAAACTGGGAACTCAGGAATTTCCTGAAATTCTAAAAACTACCCCTGGGGTTTATGCAACTAAATCAGGTGGAGGTTATGGTGACTCTCGAATCAACCTTAGAGGTTTCGAATCTGCTAACATAGCTGTAATGATTAATGGAGTACCTATGAATGACATGGAAAATGGTTCGGTATATTGGTCAAACTGGGCAGGACTAAGCGATGTAACCCGGTCTATGCAAGTTCAACGTGGGCTTGGTGCATCAAAAGTGGCTGCTCCTTCTGTGGGTGGTTCAATAAACATTGTTACAAAATCAACTGAAGCCAAAAAGGGCGGTTTCTTTTCTTATTCACTTGGAAATGATGGTTATAATAAAGTTTCTTTCAATGTTTCTACAGGTTTAATGAAAAATGGTTGGGCAATGACTTTGCTTGGTGCAAAAACTCAGGGTGATGGTTATATTTTGGGAACAAATTTTGAAGGATATTCTTATTTCTTTAATGTTTCAAAAATCATTAACGATGATCAACAGATTTCCTTTACAGCATTTGGTGCACCTCAGTGGCACAATCAACGTTACTATAATGACAGATTGAAAATAGGTGATTGGGAAAAACTTCCTGGACAATATAAGTTTAATCCTACTTATGGTTATGATGCTAATGGACAACGTCATACAGCTAACTATAACTATTACCACAAACCTCAAATGTCATTGAATCACTTATGGGATATTAATGACAATTCAAATCTTTCGACTGTATTATATGTATCTATTGGACGTGGTGGTGGTTATGGTGCAAGAGGAACAAACTCAAGTGATTTGTATGGTACATCTTCGGGCGTAATCAACAATAAATATCGCACCACAGATGGATATTTTGATTATGGTGGATTGATGACTGCTAATGCGGCTAATCCAAATGGTTCGCAAGCAATAGCCGCTACTTCGACAAACGAGCATAACTGGTATGGATTACTTTCAACATATACTACTAAATTGGGTAACATAGATTTGTCAGGCGGTATCGATGCACGATACTATGAAGGTATACATCAAGCATTTATTACCGACCTTATGGGTGGTGCGTTCTATATTGACAATCAATACCGTTCGTCGGTTAAGCCCGCTTTAAATCCCGAATACAACAATACGATGGTAGATTGGGTTAACGAAAAACTCTATGTAGGCGATGCTATTTATCGCGACAACACTTCTTATGTTATTCAAGGTGGTTTGTTTGGACAGGCAGAATATAATAAAGATAATCTGAATACATTTATTTCGGGTTCTGTAAGCAATAATACATATTGGAAAATTGATAAGTTCTATTACAATAACCAAAAATCAGAAACAGTTAATAAATTGGGATGGGTTGCAAAAGGTGGTGCAAATTATAATATAGATGAGCATTTTAATGTTTTTGGCAACATAGGGTATATTTCTCGTGTTCCATTTATGAGTGGAGGTGTTTTTACTAACTTAACTGTTTCTAACGGTGTTAATACCAATGGAGTTAACGAAAAAGTATTTTCAAAAGAGTTAGGAGCAGGTTATCGTTCGCAATACTTTACAGCAAACTTAAACCTCTATCATACCAATTGGAACGATAGAACCACGATTAAAGCAATTGATCCTGCAAATCCAGACAAAGGAACTATCAACTTACAGGGCGTTGATGCTCTCCACATGGGTGTAGAATTAGAAGTGATTGCAAAACCTATTAAAGACCTTGAAATAAAAGGTATGTTGTCAATTGGCGATTGGAAATGGAATAGCAATCCTTCAGGATATACTTACAATCGTGAATCGCAACCTGTTGACAAAAACGGAAATGTTGTTGATGAATTTAGTGCCGATCACGCATTTATGACTCTAAATACTAAGGGAGTTCACGTAGGTAACTCTGCGCAAACATCAGCATCACTTGGTGCATCGTATCGACTTTTTGGAAATTTCAAACTTGGTTTGGATGCTATTTATTATGGTCGTAATTATTCTTATTACTCTATCCCTTCTGGTTTTGGTGTATTTTCAATCGCTGAGCCTTGGCAAATTCCTGATGTTTATCTTTTGGATGCTTTTGCAAGCTATTCATTTAAAATTAACGGGCTCGATGCTTCAGTAAATGGTGTTGTAAATAACATATTGAATACAGCTTATATAGCTGACGCTAACGATGGGTCGACACATAATTGGGATTCTGCTCTCGTTATGTACGGCTTTGGAAGAACTTCTTCTGTAACATTAAAAATTAAATTCTAAGAAATATTAAACAATGAAAAAGGTAATTTATATAATTGCAGTTATTTTGTTGACAACAACATCCTGCACAGATTGGACAGAAAACAACTTTCCTGGATATCTCGACAATAAAGCCACATTAAACCCAACAGAAAGTGTTGTGGTTTTAGGAAAAGTGGAAATTGATGCTATTGTAAAGTTAATGAAAGCAGAAGTAGTAAAATTAACCGGAACTGATTCCGTAGCTTTAGTAAATTTAACAAATGCATTGAATAATTCTCGTCAATTCCCTACGTCAGTGGATGCAAGATTGTGGATTCCAAAATACTTAAAATCAGTTTATCAACCAGCAAACGGAAAACTTTCGATAGATCCTGGTTCTGAAATAGTAACAGAATATCGTCTTTTTACTAATATTGACGTTGCAAAAGCGAATATTCTTGATACATTAAAAACTGCCGATTATGCTGCAATGGGTACAGCAACTGGGTATCCTGGTAAATTCAATAATTTTGATGCCACAATGAATCATACAGATTATTTGCTTACATTTTTAACTCAAAAATATCCTTATGCAAAAGCAGGTGTTCAAGTTGCACTCACATATAAGTTTTATACAGGTTCGGGTGTAAGTTATAAGACTCCAGACTTTACAGATATTTTTGTTAAGACAACAACAGGCTGGGTGGTTAAACCAGTTCAAGATCGGTTCAAAATGCTTGCAGATCGCAGTTGGGAGTATGTAAATACATTAATCCTATCAGAAACATTTCTTGATGGTGGATTAGAGCCATTTGTGGTTTACAATTTGAAAGGAGAAGGAAATGGAACTGAAGGATTTTGGCACTACGATGCAAAATATGGAGCTAAAATGACTGAATACTGGGGAGGTGCAAACCATGAGGGAGATGACTGGCTTGTTTCTCCAAAATTAGACTTATCTGAAAGAAAAGTTGCTCGGGTGGTTTTCAAGGCAGTTGCCAATTTTTGGGGAACGACAGATGATATTGAAATTTATGCAAGTAGTACTTATGTAGATGGAAGCAACCCTGATGTAGCAAATTGGAAAGAGCTAACAGGCTTTGTTTATTCATTAAAAAATTACACATTCTACGATTATCAATGTTCGTTGACTGCCTACACAGGTAAACCTAATGTACACATTGCATTTCGTTATCGTTCAACTGCAACTGCGGCTGGTACAGCCGAGGTTACAAATGTAATTGTAGAGGCTATTGAAGTAAAATAAAATATAAGTTTTCATTATTTCAAAACCGCCCAACTTAAAAAACTCTAAGTTGGGTGGTTCTTTATTCCACAGAATTTACCGCATAAAAAAACCTCCGTTTTCAATAAATGAAAACGGAGGTTTTTCTGATTTTGAACGTACTACATATTTAAAGTTAAACTAAATATCAAATTCCGGATTTTCTTCTGAGGACTTCAATTTGTTTGTTCCACAATAAGATTAAATCTTCGCGATCGCTTTCTACCACATAATCTGTTATCAAAAGCGATAATTGTCTTGTAATGGCTTCTTTAACAATTCTAATTTCGAAATGCTCCTCAGTGCCTTCATCTTCCAGCCATTGAAACCGAATAAAGCTATTTGCTTTTTTATCAATAAGGCGAGCTGTTTGCTCCACACCTTCCCAATTAAATGTGTAATTCTCGCCCTCTACTGTTACTCCGTCGGCAAACCATTCAGCTAAGCCAAGTGGTGTTCCAATACTCGTCCATAATAACGGAATAGAGGCATTTTTCAGCAAGTACTCAATACACAAATTCTTTTTCGACATCACGTCTACGGCTTTTCAATCATTCGATTCTTAAAACGTTCGCAATATACATCAATAATATCGATGATAAAAATTTTTTTTCAACAATTAACTTATTTGTTTAAACTTGATTTTTCGAAACAAAGCGGTAATAATTGTTTTACATTTTGGATAACAAAAATCTCTTCGGTCCCATATAAAATGACTTCGATATCCGAATCAAATCTGGTTTCGCTTTCGAGCATTACTTGTCGACAGGCACCACAGGGGGTTACAGGCGATTTTAGAAATGCGCCATTGGTGAAAGCGGCTATAGCAATGGATTTGACTCCTGTTTGCGGATACTGAGCATTGGCATAATACAAGGCTACTCGCTCTGCACATAAGCCCGATGGATAAGCCGAATTTTCTTGATTATTACCTGCAAAAACAACTCCATTTGCAAGCTCAACCGCTGCGCCTACCTGAAAGCTTGAATAGGGGGCATAAGCATTCTCAAGCTGTATTTTAGCCTTTTCGACCAAAAGCTGCTGGTTTTTGGATAATTCATTAAAACTATAAACCGAAACTTTAGTTTCGACAATTCGATGCCACATATTTTAAATTTATTTAATGTATAGTGAATTTTGAATGACAAATGTACTAAAAATTTGTTTTACCTTTGCTATCATTTTCAAATCAACAACAGCCGTATTTTTTTTATCTTCCGGCTAAGCTTACAAATGACAACAAAGCAGCGTTACAAACACATTATTGATTGGTTCATAATTAATCAACCTATTGCCGAAACGGAACTTCATCACAGCAATCCTTACGAACTACTTATTGCAGTTATTCTTTCGGCACAATGTACGGATAAGCGGGTAAATATGATTACTCCCCGCTTGTTCGAAGCTTTTCCAACGCCCGAAGTAATGGCTGAAACTACTTCGGAGGTGGTTTTCGATTATATCCGATCCATTTCGTATCCCAACAACAAAGCAAAGCATTTGGTGGGAATGGCACAGAGGTTAGTGTCCGATTTTGGAAGTATAGTGCCCGAAGATGTGGATTTACTACAAACTTTGCCTGGTGTGGGACGAAAAACCGCAAATGTAATAGCGTCGGTTATTTACAATAAACCGGCTATGGCTGTCGATACGCATGTTTTCCGTGTTTCGGAACGGATAGGGCTTACTACAAAATCGAAAAACCCGCTGCAAACGGAACTCGAATTGGTCAAAAATATACCGCAAGATCTTATTCCCCGTGCACATCACTGGCTCATTTTGCATGGGCGCTATGTATGTGTGGCTCGCAAACCCAAATGCGGCGAATGTGGCATTGCTGAGTGGTGTCGTTTTCATATAGAAGGTAAAAATTAGAAAAATAAAGTTATGCTTTTTCAACCAAAATTATTTAGTACGCTAAAAAACTATTCGAAAGAACTTTTTTATGCCGACTTAATGTCAGGAATTATTGTAGGAATTGTAGCTTTACCATTAGCCATAGCTTTTGGTATTGCTTCGGGTGTATCGCCCGAAAAAGGACTTTTTACGGCCGTAATAGCGGGATTTATCATTTCGTTTTTGGGTGGTACTAAAGTTCAAATTGGTGGCCCTACCGGTGCATTTATTGTTATTGTGTATGGTGTTGTTCAAGAATTTGGAGTTACCGGTTTGGCAATCGCAACCATCATTGCTGGTATTATGCTTATAGCAATGGGATTACTCAAATTGGGAAGCATTATTAAGTTTATCCCATATCCGGTAGTGGTTGGCTTTACGAGTGGCATTGCACTCACCATTTTTACTACCCAAATAAAAGATCTTTTTGGAATGAACACAGGTGCTTTGCCGGGCGATTTTATTCATAAATGGGTTGTTTACAGTCAGCATTTCGATTCTATTAATCTTTGGTCGCTGGGGGTAGGTATTCTTTCTATTGTTATCATTTTTTTAATGCCAAAAATATCAAAAAAAATACCCGGTTCACTTATCGCAATTATTTTATTAACTTTGGTTGTTTATTTTTTACGCAATAAATTTGGTATTACGAGCATCGAAACCATTGGCGACCGCTTTACAATCGACCCTTCGCTACCCAAAGCCGAAACACCTGAAATAAGTTTTGCAATAGTACAAATGCTAATACCAACTGCTTTTACTATTGCCATTTTGGGTGCTATCGAATCGTTGCTATCGGCCACAGTTGCTGATGGTGTTACGGGTAACAAACACGATTCTAATACTGAATTAATTGCTCAAGGTGTTGCTAATGTTATAACACCACTTTTTGGAGGTATCCCCGCTACGGGAGCTATTGCTCGCACAATGACAAACATAAATAATGGCGGAAAAACTCCAATTGCAGGTATAATACATGCCATTGTATTGTTATTGATAATGCTATTTTTGGGAAATTTGACCAAACATATTCCAATGGCTTGTTTGGCAGGTGTATTGATTGTTGTAGCCTACAATATGAGTGAATGGCGCACATTTAAAAACTTACTTCGAAATCCCAAAGCTGATGTGGCTGTACTGATTACTACCTTTTTACTAACCGTTATTTTCGATTTAACAATTGCTATCGAAATTGGATTGTTATTGGCCGTAGTATTGTTTATTCGTCGTATATCCGAAACTTCAAACGTATCGGTATTTAAAGATGAAATAAGTACAACCGACTATACCGAAGTAGGAAATACTACCGAAAAACTTACAATACCCGAGAATGTTGAGATTTACGAAATTGAAGGACCGTTCTTTTTTGGTGTTGCAAGCAAATTTGAGGAAACGATGAAACAAATTGGCGATAAACCTAAAGTTCGCATTATACGAATGCGTAAAGTTCCTTTTATCGACTCCACTGGCTGCCATAACTTAGAAAGTTTTATTAAAATGTCGAAAAAAGACAAAACACAAGTTTTGCTTTCGGGTGTAAACGATCGTGTTCGCTCAGTATTGGTTAATACAGGTATTGAAAAAATGCTTGGACAAGAGAACATTCTTTCGAATATTAACGATGCATTAGTCCGTGCGCACGAAGTTATTGCAAATAAACGTAAGATTTAAAAGCCTACCAACGTTTCAATTCGTTATAAACTCGTTGTATAGGCAGGCCCATAACATTGAAATATGAGCCCTCGATATGTTCGACGCCCACATAGCCAATCCATTCTTGCACACCATACGCACCTGCTTTGTCGTAGGGCTTAAAGTTTTCGAGGTAATAATCAATTTCGTTTTCGGTAAGACTTGCAAAACGGACTTCTGAAATTACATGAAACACTTTTCGCTTTTTGTTGGTACGAATACAAACGCCCGTAATTACTTCGTGCATTTTACCCGAAAGCTGTTTGAGCATACGTTTAGCATCTGCTTTGTCGATGGGCTTTCCGTACACTTGCCCTTCGTGCCACACAATGGTATCGGCAGTAATAAGTAATGTTTCGTCGTCGATAGTATAGGCATCTGCTTTTTTTTCGGCCAGATACATGGGTATATCCACACCTACAATATCGCTCGGATAGGACTCGTCGACGTGTAACACTTTTACGCTAAATTCTACTTGCAAACCGCGTAATAGTTCTTGTCTGCGAGGCGATTGCGAAGCCAACACAATCTTGTATTTTTCGATATTTTTTAAAAGTGAATTCATTTTATTAAAAGTTAGGACGAATTGTTTTTATAAATAAATTGATCTTGAGAGTAGTACAAAAGTACTATTTTTTTTTGTTCGATAAAATTAGTTTTGTTTAAAATGGGCGTGCTACAACATATCAAATTTTAATATTACATTTGCATGAAAATATAAAAACAAAAAAACACACGATTATGAATTTTATTCAAGTTGATTTGATTATAACTCCCTACGAAGAGTACATTGCCGATGTGCTTGCTGCCGAATTGGGCGAAATTGGGTTCGATACTTTTGTACCAACTATCGAAGGCGTTCAAGCATTTATTACCGAAGAACTTTTCGACGAAAACGCTTTAAATTCACTAATTTCTGATTTTGTGTTCGAAGCTACAATCGAATTTAAAGCCATAGCCATCGAATCAAAAAATTGGAACGAAGAATGGGAAAAACATTATTTCGAACCTATTGTTATTGACAATGAGTGTGTTATACATAGTTCGTTTCATAAAAATGTTCCAAAGGCAACCTACGATATTGTTATCGACCCTAAAATGGCTTTTGGCACTGGGCATCACGAAACGACAAGTTTGGTAATAGGGGAACTTTTAGGTATGCAAATTGAAGGTAAAAAAGTGTTGGATATGGGCTGTGGAACCTCGGTTTTGGCAATTTTAGCAGCTATGCGCGGCGCCAAAGAATTAGTGGCAATTGACATTGATAGTTGGTGTACCGAAAACTCCATCGAAAACATATCATTGAATCGGGTAGCCGGAATTGAAGTAAAACAAGGCGGTGCAGAACTGCTTGATGGTTTGCATTTTGATATTATTTTAGCAAATATCAACCGTAATATTTTATTAGCCGATATGGAAAAATATGCCAATTGTCTTACGCAGGGTGGCGAACTTTATATGAGTGGATTTTACAGCCAGGATATTCCACTTATTGAAGCCGAAGCGAATAGAAATGGTCTGGAATTGCAAAAATCGAAACTGAAAAACAATTGGGCGGTTGTGAAAACTGTAAAGTTGTAAGACTTTAATAGTGAGTGTTTTTAATTAAATTCCTTATGGATATTTAATTAAAAACTAGGAATCATTAATAATATAATTTTGCTAATAATGGCGGGTAAAAACATTATGGATATGCCAACAATAAGCATAATTTTGCCACGTTCATCTTCGTCCATGTCAAAAATTATGCGACAGCCCTCCCATACAATATAAACTGTGTAGACATTGAGTATTTGTAGAAAAAACAAGCTTGGAATAAGTGTTGTAACAATTTTAATTGGAAAAACTACGGCGAAAGAATATGAAACTAAATTTTCGATAAGATGAAAATAATCCGTAGCAGGATGATTTTTTTTTAGAAACGATACTGTAAAATAACGCGTTAGATAAAAGGTACTCAGATAAGCAATGATGGTAATAACAGCGTAAACAAATCCAAATTGAATTGGTTTGGAAGGGGCATACAGCGCTTTAAATGCCAATACAATAGCTGCGCAAATGAATAAAAAGGGTAAAAAGTATTTTTGAAATGAATTTAGTTTCTTTTCGCTCAACACAACTTCCCAAGATTGAGATGTTGATGTCATTAATCCCCACGTACGCTCTATAATAAGCTGAATGTTCGTTTTCATTTGTAGCTTTACACTAAAAATTTTGCTAAAAAATATCCGTTTTATACTTGAATTTTATACCTTAAAAATTCGGCGTGCAAAATTACAACTAATTTTCTATTAATAAGCTACTGA
This sequence comes from Porphyromonas cangingivalis, assembly GCA_945902955.1. Taxonomy (GTDB): domain Bacteria; phylum Bacteroidota; class Bacteroidia; order Bacteroidales; family Paludibacteraceae; genus Paludibacter. The sequence goes on along the minus strand of CAMDNO010000002.1, from coordinate 69,274 downwards.
TTTTTTTATTTAGTAAAAAAAATATGAAAAATTTAAGGCTCAAAGAGTGCACAAAACAGCATTTAAAACGTTATACTCCTAAAATATTGCTTATATTTGCGGACTTTTATAAAAAACTGTTGAAATATGGATAATGAAAAAAGACTCTCGATTACGGGATTAGTTTATAATCAGACAATTGTGGGTACGTACGGATTGGTTTTGAGCGAGATAGATGGCAACCGTCGTTTTTCGGTAATGATAGGTGAGCCCGAAGCCCAATCTATTGCAATGAAGCTAAATAATAAGAAATCGCCCCGTCCACTCACGCACGATTTAATAAATAATGTGTTAAATGTTTTGGGTACAAAGCTCGACAAAATACTTATCTATAATATGATAAGCGATGTGTTTTACTCCGAATTACACATTCGTAAAAGCGACGAAGAGGTTATAATTGTTGATGCACGCACCTCCGATGCTGTGGCTTTGGCCGTGCGAAGTGATGCCCCTATTTACATTAGCTCCGAAATTTTAGATATTGTAGGTACAGTAGTCGAAACAACGACTCCCGAAAAAGCGGAAGAAGTTGAAGAGGAGGTAAATGCCGAAGACCTCACTTCCGACGAACTCGATTTACTTAGCATGGTAGATTTAGAGGAAATACTAGGAATGGCATTACATGAAGAAAAATACGAATTGGCTGTGAATATTCGCGACGCTATAAAGCGGAAAGGTGAATGATGTGCCCCGATAGCTATCGGGAGTGATGATGTGATGATGAACTTTACAAACTTTATAACTTTACAAACTTTATAAACTAATAATATAATGAGTTTAAAAATCAGATTAATAATAATGAATTTTCTACAATTCTTCGTATGGGGATCGTGGATGATGACTTTGGGACATTATGGATTTGTTGAAAAACAATGGGATGGAGCCGAATTTGGCTTGGTATTTTCTACTATGGGATTTGCATCGCTCATAATGCCTACCTTGTTTGGCATTTTAGCCGATAAATGGAAAGCAAATTACGTGTTTGCAATCTTACATTTATTATTTGGGGCAACTATGTGTTTTTTACCTTTAATTGATAATCCAATTCCCTTCTTTTGGACATTATTATTGGCAATGAGTTTTTACATGCCTACCATTGGGTTAAATAATTCGATTGGATTTAAAATTTTGAAAGACGAAGGAAAAGATCCAACCACTTACTTTCCACCTATACGAGTTTGGGGTACAATTGGTTTTATTGTTGCTATGTGGATTACAAATATATTCACAAAAGAATGGGGTTTCGGTCAAAGTATAAAAGTTTCATTTATAATATCTGCCATTTTTGCATTCTGCTTATCTCTTTTTTCGTTTTTCATGCTACCTACTTTAAAGAAAGAGCCAATGGTAGTAAGTAACGAAAAAAAATCGTTGACACAAAAATTAGGATTGGAAGCTTTTGTTCTATTCAAGCAAAAGAAAATGGCACTTTTTTTTCTGTTTAGCCTGTTGCTTGGAGCTGCTTTACAGCTTACAAATGCTTATGGCGATAGCTTTTTACAAGATGCCAATGTATTCGAAATTGGTGGATTGATAAATAATTTTTCGACCATTATTTTGTCTGTATCACAAATATCTGAAACCTTGTTTATATTGGCGATTCCATTTTTTATGAAAAAATTTGGAATTAAAAATGTAATGCTCTTTAGCATGATAGCTTGGGTGCTACGATTTGGATTATTTGGAATTGCCGAAAACACCGAAATTGGATTTGTATTTATTATTTCGTCATGCATAATATACGGATTGGCGTTCGATTTTTTCAATATTTCGGGTGCATTATTTGTCGAAAAAAATACCGATTCGAGAATTCAATCATCGGCACAAGGAGTGTTTATGTTAATGACTAATGGGGTAGGAGCTGTTTTAGGTAATATAATTGCCGGATTAGTAATCGCAAAATGGTTCGAAGACCCAATAACACACATCAAAGATTGGCAAGGAATCTGGTTCAGTTTTGCTGCTTATTCGTTAGTAGTAGCTTTATTGTTTGCTATTTCGTTTAAATACAAGCACAATCCGGAAGAATTAAAAATTAAAAAAACTTACTAGTACGACTTTGAGAAATAAAAGAAATCAGTATGAAAAAAAACAATATTGAAGATCAGATATTAGTGATTTTTGGTTCGAATGGCGATCTTGCAAAACGTAAATTACTTCCAGCTGTTTTTCAGTTATTTATCGACGGACTACTGCCAGATAGATTTATTGTGTTGGGTGCAGGTAGTCAGAATAAAGATGAAATAGCGTACAGAGCTGATGTTGACGAAGCGCTTAAAACATTTGCAAAAAATTCGTACAGTGAATACAGCGACAAGTTGGCTGATTTTCTCCAAAAGGTTTTTTATAAAAAAGTAAACAATCAAACAGAGGAAGATTTTGGAGCATTAAAAAGTTATATAGACAATATTTCGCAAACACTTGAAATAAAGCAAAATATAGTATATTATTTCTCTATACCACCTTTTTTGTACGAAGTAGTAGCCGCTAACTTAGTAAAATTTGGTCTTAACAACGAAGAAAATGGCTGGAAACGTATAATTGTCGAAAAACCTTTTGGATATAGTTACGACTCAGCCATCGATTTAGACAAAAAATTACACAACGGATTTCACGAGGATCAGATTTATCGTATCGACCATTATTTGGGTAAAGAAACTGTACAAAACATAATGGTTACTCGCTTTTCGAATGGTTTTTTCGAACCTATTTGGAATAGAAAATACATTGATAGGGTTGAAATTACCGCTTCCGAAAAAATAGGAGTGGGTGATCGAGGTGGTTATTATGATACTTCTGGGGCATTGCGCGATATGATTCAGAATCATCTTTTGCAAGTAATGGCAGTGGTGGCAATGGAACCGCCAGCGGTTTTCGATTCGGATTCAATACGTAACGAAACTGTAAAAGTTTTGCAAGCCATGCGCCCTATTCCTTCGGGCAAAGTAGCTGATTTTGTGGTTCGTGGGCAATATATTTCGAGTGCAATTGATGGCAAACTTCAAAAAAGTTATCGCGAAGAAAAAGGCGTTTCTCCAAGTTCAAAAACAGAAACTTTTGTGGCACTAAAATTATTTATCGACAACTGGCGCTGGGGCGATATTCCTTTTTACATACGTACCGGAAAGCAACTACCAGAGCGTGTTACGGAAGTTGTAATTCATTTAAAACCAGCTCCACACCAATTGTTCAAGCAACTTTGCCTCACCGAGCCCAACAATATGATTATACTTCGCATTCATCCGGATGCAGGCGTTGCTATTGATTTTGGAATGAAAATTCCCGGGGCAGGATTTAAAGTACAGAATGTAAACATGGCATTTCATTATTCCGACTTAGCCGACAAAAAAATTGCAGAAGCTTATGAGCGTCTAATACTCGACTGTATGATAGGCGATTCGACACTTTATGCCCGTGCCGATGCAGTAAAAGCAAGTTGGAAATTTGTAGATACCATTTTGAATGCATGGAAAAATGATTCCGAAATTCCTCTCTATTATTACGACTGCAACACTTGGGGGCCACAAGAATCAAACAATTTGTACGACGATAAATTTATGAAATGGCGAAACCCATTTAGTAAATTTAAAACAGAATAAAATACACAATAAAAAACACAATAAAAACACATTATTTTTCTAATATTTTTTATGCAAATTAATCTTCAGATCTTCGAAAACGGAGCTGCAGCTGCGTATGCTGTTGCCCAACTTATTAAAGAAAAAGTGGATGAAACACCAGATATGAGTTTTTTCAACATGGCAGTTTCGGGAGGTACAACACCTCGATTGCTTTTCGAATTGCTTGGTAATGAATACAGTTCATCTATCGAATGGAAAAAAGTTCGTCTGTTTTGGGTGGATGAGCGCTGTGTGGAACCAACGGACAGCGAGAGTAATTTTGGTATGACTTACGATGCTTTTTTACAAAAAACCCTTGTGCAAGGCGAAAATACTTTCCGCATGCGTGGTGAAGAAATTCCCGAATATGAAGCCGAGAGATATAGCAATTTATTGTTAAAGGAGCTACCGGCAAGTGGTGGATATCCTGTATTCGACCTTATCCTGCTTGGCATGGGCAACGATGGACACACAGCTTCTATATTTCCAAATGATATGTCGTTACTCGATTCGGAACTTTCGGTAGCTGCCACTGTAAATCCATATACTTTGCAAAAGAGATTAACCCTGACCGGAAACACCATTAACAATGCCAAACAGATTGTATTTATGATTACCGGCGAAAGTAAATCGGAAATTTTGAAAGAAATTGTGGAAAATAAGCCTAAAGCTAAAAATTATCCGGCAGCACATATCGGTACCTCCAAAGGCAATGTGGATTTTATGGTAGACAAAGCAGCTGCGGCAAAATTGTAAAAATAAGTTACGCAACATCCTATTTAATAAGAGACGGAGCACGCTCCGTCTCTACAAGAGCTGAAACAATTCGCTGAGGGTGTACACGCCTGAACTTGAAGATTTTGCAAGTTTTTGCATTGCTTGAGCTACTTCATTGGCATGAATAGGGCGGTAGTTATGTAATAACCCTAAGCGATTTATAAAAAACATAAGCTTAATGGCTATCTGCTCCATATTACGTTTTGCTTTACGATTTCCATGCAGCTGTCCCGGGCGCAAAATATTAAGATATTGGAAGTTCAATTTACGTACAGCATCATCGAGCTTTCCTTTTGTGCTTAAATAGAAATTACTTGATTTTGCTTTAGCGCCAGCCGACGAAACAAGTATGTATGATTTCACACCATTCTCGGATGCTATTTTTGCCATTTCGTATTGATAGGTAAAATCTACCTTAAATTGATTTGCTTTGGATCCGGCTACGGCCAAAGTAGTTCCCAAACACGAAAAAAGCACATCGCCTTGCACCAGTTCAGCCCATAGCGATGGCTGCTCAAAATCAACCACATATTCTGTTAGTTTAGAATTGTTTAGGTTTGTGCTTCGACGTACAAAAATAATCACAGAGCTGTACTCATTGTTGGCAAGTAGCTGATTTAATAGTGCGGCACCAACCATTCCGGTTGCTCCAAGTAATAGGGCTGTTTTCATTTTCGAGATTTGTATTTTTCGTAAGTTGCTAACGTTTTTTCGACATAAGCTGCTGTAATGCGTCCCCTGAAGCGCCCATATTTAACCACTTCATCGTTGTAAAATTCAGGTTCGGATTTTTTCAACAAAAAAGTTTCCACATGCCCAAACCAAACATTCTTATTTTTGCCATATTTTTCGGCCAAAGCCCGCGCATCGAGTATGTGGGCTGGTCCCGAATTGTACGATGCAAGTATAAATTTTATACGCTCTTGTTTATTTTCAACATTCGAAAAAGTTAAATTCAAACTCTTGATATATTGCACTCCGGCTTCGATGTTTTTTTCGGGATTCATAATATTCTTACGATTTAAACCAAAATTAGACGCTGTACGGGGCATTAACTGCATAATACCAGCTGCGCCAGCCCACGACACAGAACTCGAATCGAAACGTGACTCGTGAAATGCCACAGCAGCTAATAACTGCCAATCCCAGTTTATCTCGGGAGCATATTTTTTAAATAAGTGGTCGTAGGGCGAAATGGATCCTTTTGGGATTTTTATTTTTTTCTGTTTAAAAAACAAACTATTACGAAGATATTTATAATTCAAGTTCGAAACAAGCAATTCATTATCAGCGGTTTTAGTCCAGTCGTTAATTGCTTTTCGGAGATAAGCCGATTCTTTACGAACCAGCCAACCATTGCGTTGCACAAAACTTATTGGAAGGCGCACATCTAATTTCTTGTAATAACTTTTATACAGTCGGGCTAATTTAACATCTGCCACGGTATAAGCAATTTTCCCATTGGCAACTTGCTCAATTAAGTCTTCTTGTGTAAGAGAATCTTCTGCTTGCTCAATTGTAAAATTCATTCCGGTTTCGAGGTTCAGTTGCGTTATTCGTTGTTCAAATGCCGAACCCGAAGCCACTGTAATAGTAATGTCTTTTATATCAATAGTGTTTGTAAATGTTTTGATATTAAGTGGTTGCACCAACACCTGATAACTATCTTCGAGCGGTAATACAAAATCAAATTGCTTTTTGAGTGCTTTTGTTTGTTGAAAATTATATGCAGCAATATCCACAATTCTATTAGCGAGGAGTTCGGTGAGTTCGATTTCGCTGTGTGCCTCCACTACTTTCAGCGTCAGTTTTAAGCTATCAGCTAAGTTTTGAGCCATTTCGTAATCGAAGCCCATTGTTTCGTCGCGATAATAAAAATAGGAAATAGGTCCTGCAATTGTTCCAATGCGCAGGGTATCGTCATTCAGAATGGTTTCGAGATCCACACCCTGATCTGAATTGTCAGTTTCGTTTTTGCCGGTGCACGACAAATGTATAACGAAAACTACTATTAAAATAAAAATGTTGTGAATTTTCAAGTACATAGTGTGATTTAAAGCGATTCGATATTCTCGGCTTTTATTACTTCATTAGCTTGCATACGCAAAAATACCTGAGCGGTAGCCACCACATCCTTTTGACAATAAATAGCTATTCGCTTTACATTCTTTTCTTCGTAGTAAACATTTGCCACCTGACTGCCATCGATATCATCTTTTGGAGTTGGTATTGCGAATACGGCGGTTAACAATTTCAAAGCTGTATAATTCTTATAATCACCAAATTTCCAAAGTTCCAGCGTATCGATAAAACCCATTTCCCAAGGCTTTTTACCCGAGATATTTAAAATGGCTGGCAATTTTATTCCATTTATCAACATACGTCGACAAATATAAGGAATATCAAACTCTTTAATATTATGTCCACAAAGTGTATGTTCTTTCGAAGTGCAAAATTTTTGAATTAAAGTAGAAAAATCTTCTAAAATTTTCTTCTCATCATCACCCGCAAAAGATTTGGTACGAAAACACATTTCGAGCCCTTTGAAATAGATAAAGCCAACCGAGATGCATACAATTTTACCAAATTCGGCATAAATACCTGCACTGCTCGAAAAGGCTTCGGTAGCTGTAGTTTCGTTGGTGTATTTTTCGGGCATTCGCTTTTGTATTGTGTGGAATTTGTCTTCCCAAAGATGCACTAAATCTTCCGACATATCACTTAATGTAGCCGTTTGGGGAACAGTTTCAATGTCCAGAAACATGATTTTTTGTAGCTCCGTATTAGTCATAAATATTTAGTTTACAGTTTATAGTATATAGTATGCAAAGAGAATTTATTTTTCTTTCAAATTTTTTTCGATATAATTAGTGAGAATTTCGATAGCTATATGATTATTACCTCCTTGTGGGATAATGATGTCGGCAAAGCGCTTTGTGGGTTCGATAAATTGCACGTGCATGGGCTTAACGGTTTGTTCGTAGCGCTCCATTACTTTGTTCACCGAGCGTCCGCGCTCTATAATATCGCGATTAATAACCCGAATCAACCTATCGTCGGGGTCGGCATCTACAAATACTTTTAAGTCCATCATTTTACGCAATTCAGCATTGGTGAGCACCAAAATTCCTTCTACGATAATCACATGGCAGGGTTTTACAGGAATAGTTTCGCTGGCTCGTGTGCAAGTTAGATATGAATAAATGGGTTGTTCGATGGTTTTACCTTTACGAAGCTCTTTAAGGTGTTTGGTAAGTAACTCAAATTCGATAGAATCCGGATGGTCAAAGTTAATTTCTAATCGCTCTTCGAGCGGCAGATGACTACTATCGCGGTAATACGAATCTTGTGGAAGAATAGCTACTTCACCTTCGGGAAGGCGTTCGAGAATTTTGCGTACAACAGTCGATTTTCCCGAACCTGTTCCTCCCGCAATGCCAATTATCAACATATTTTTTAATATAAAAATGATTAGATACGAGGCATAAAAATAAGTATTTTATTTCGAAAAAACGCATAAAAATAAATATACAGTTTGCTGTTTAAATCAAAAATGTATATAAGCGGCTTAAATACAGTTGTTTAATAAATAAATCAATTTGTATTTGATGCTTAAAAAATTGAATATTAAAACTTTTGAGGTATAGTTAGTATTGATTATAGGGTCGCCATTCGTAACATCCAGCATCGGGCAAACCATCGCTAAAGCGGCTTTTCCCATTTAAGTCGAGCGGGTATTGCGAAGCAATAGAAGGGTCGGCAATTTGACGAGCCGGCGAAATAGAATCGGGCGTAAAATCAAAGTATTTTTTCTTTTCGTAATCAAAACGGGCTTGTTTAAAAATTGTATCTCCATACTGATACCATCGAATATTCTGAAACTGAGCTTGATCGTATTTTATAGTACGTTTGATATACGAATTTTTAAATTCACCTTTGTAATCCTTTATAAAGCGGCTTGCAATAGCAAACTCGTTTTCGATAGTTCCCGAAACAATGCAATTTGTAAATTCCGTTTGCATAGGAGCTGTTCGTTGCAGCCCCATTATCAGCACTGCTGGATATTTATCGCGCGTACTTGGTTCGAAGCTGTTGTTTGCATAATAATTAGCAATGGTCGATTGAAAAAATTCATGCTTTCCGCCACTCAGATATACAGTATAACTCCCTGTATTTGAAATCTCACTATTCTCAACAGTCAAATTGGTATTTTGAGCTACTATACCATAATATACAAAATTGTGAATGCGACAATTTTCAATTGTAATAGTAGGCAAATTATCCCTATCAGTATTTGGGGAATAGATACCAACATAAGCGCTGGTAATATTGGTGTTTTTGATGTTGTGTATGCCATTGGGCGATAAAAAATAAACGCCTCCCCATTGCCCTGCTACATAATTATATGGTACAGGGTCGAGAAACTTTACTTTGTCCAACCGGTCGCCACGCAGTTCAACAGGCTGATTAAATGTTCCTTCCGTTTTTAAATTCCCATATACTACCAGGTTCGAATTGTTGTGAAAATACAATCGACATCCGGCAGGAAGCGTTAATGTTTTGGTGGTATCCACAACCAAATCGCCATAAATAAGATAGGGCTTATCATTTTTAAAAGTTGTATTCGTTTTTAATACCTCATTTTTGAGCAAATACATATTTTGTCCAAATGCTTCGAGCAACACTTGTTGTTTGTTTCCATTAAATTCGAATAGCACCGAATCTTCAATCAGAACCGGATTATTATCATCGGAAGTATCAATGGTTGTTTCCACAAAAACATACATACTATCACGCGCACTGATTTCTAAATCGGTAAAAACATTGGTTGCCGAAACTGCCCCATCTACATTTAATCTGAACTTAGAGCTTGTTCCTTTTGCCAAACTAATGCGACTGATACGCAAAGCGCGATTGTTATTGTTGTAAATTAAAAATTTTTCGGTTGTACTACCCAACGATGTAAAAATAGTATCGAAGGTAAGCGTATCGGTCGAAAATTCAATTTTATTTTCGGGGTCGGTTGTAAATAATTCGTCCTGACAAGAACTGAAATTAAAAAGCAATAAACCAACAAAAACTGCTGACAGTAACTGTTTTACTATTTTTGAATCAATAAAAAAAGTTTCAACTTTACCAAATAAAAACATTTATTTCCGAATTATTAAATTAACTTTGTAAAAATTTAAAACACACATAAAAACACAATTAATATGGCCAGCCGCAAGAAACTCAAGAAAACCATTCATTTTGTTAGCTCCGAGCTCATTACAGATGTTTATTTTCGATACTTATTAAACAAAAATGCAGACGAAAAAGCCGTAGAGACTACTGTACTGAAAATTGTAGGTACTACGCGCGAATTCTGTTTGCGAGCTAATAAACCTGCCGGCAATGGAAATGCAGCATTGGTTAAAGCCTATTATCGAAGTCTTTACACAGCATGGAATCAAAAAATAGCTGAAATTATAAAAGACATCGAAAGCATTTAAAAAATTCCGTTTTTTATTCGAAATTAAACGTCAGGGTTATTAACCTTGACGTTAATTTTGAAAGCGCCTGAGTGTATACTTTATTTTCTTCCTTCAACGTGCCGGTATCGCGATTTTCAAGTGGCGTTAGCATATTATTAAATCCAAGTGCAAATTTGAGCTCAGGGGCTAATTTGAAAAAGCTAAAATAAATATCACAGCCCACACCCACTTCCACAAAAGGATCGAAAGGTTTTAATAAAATGGCCAAATTATTATCTCTACCCAAATCGATATAAGCACCACCGCCACCAATAAGGTACGGACGCAAATTGCCGTATCGCTGAGCACTATACTTTAAATAAACAGGTGCGCTTACCAAAATAGAGGAGGTAACATCAGGATTTGGCAAGCCTTTGGTGTAACTCAATTCTCTATCGCCAATGTGCATGGTAGGCGTAAAACGCAAATTCCAGTGGCGAGCAAGCATTAAATCGCTGATAATACCCACCGAAAAACCAGGTTTTAAACTCGATACATCTGCCTGATACACTTTTCCACCAATATCCATAAGGCTTGGCGTAATTCCAAAATCCAATGTGTTGATTCCTAACGAGAAACCAAAATGCAACCATTTATCATCGCCGGTATAACCACCTTGAGCTTTCATTTTGCTAAAGCCTGCTATAACGAGTAATACCAACAAGAGAATCTTTTTACTTTTCGACATAAATTTTTTTTACCGTATTTACCTACATTTAAACGCTTTTTACTGTGTATTATTGCACAAGAAAAAAATCGAAAATGTTTATTTTACGGCAATAGTTTCAATTTCGACCAAAGCGCCAAGTGGTAAATCCCGTACAGCAAAAGCCGAACGAGCGGGACATTCCGATTGATAGTATTTTTTATATACCTCATTCATACCTGCAAAGTTACTAATATCCGACAGAAATACGGTAGATTTTACCACATCGGCAAATGTATAACCCGCTTCGGCCAGAATAGCTGCAATGTTGGCAAAAGATTGTTCTGTTTGCGTTGCAATATCTGTTGCTTCAATTTTACCCACTTTAGGGTTAATGGGCAGTTGACCAGAGATGTAGAGAGTTCCGTTGGCTTCCACAGCCTGACTATAAGGTCCAATAGCTGCAGGGGCGTTTGTTGTGTTAATTATTCGTTTCATAAAATAAAATTTGATTTATCTGCCCCCTAACCCCCTGTTTATCCCGATAGCTATCGGGAGGGTAATAAGAGCTGGTTCTTAGTTATTTATCTCTATTTTTTTTGAATTTTCAAAATATTTTAATCAATTATTTCGCAAAAATTCGAAATGTGTTCGTCAACGTAGGCTGCAATCAAGGCAGTTTGCTGCTCTTCCATTTCGAAATACAGCTCCTCGAGGTCGTCGAACACTTCAAAATCGACATACATGGCGTTAAATTCCTCTTCGGTAGTTTCGCGTTCGAGCTCTTTTTTGTTGGCATCGTAAATTTCTTTTGCTTTGTAAACGAGTTTTCCAAGTTCCACAGCGCCAAATTGTTTCATTGCTTTAGCAAAGGGATTAGCAAAAATATAGCCACCATAGCCGTTCTGAATTAACTGAACAAAACCCCCATCGCGCATTTCGGTCGAAAAAAAGTGCCATGCCAATAAAGTGTGTTGCAATCCGTTTAATTTATTCATATTTTCGGGTGTCAAATTACCATCAACAGCCTGTAAATATGCATCAATAAAAACCTGAAGAAATTCATCCATGCCTTTTTCTACAGCTTGGGCAATTGCTTTGTCGTGAATTTGAATCATATTATAATTTATAATTTGAATTTAATATTTTAAGGAAATCGCTATTCAATTGTAATTTCAGTTCAAAAGTAATGCTTTTTGGCGAAATACAAATTATTATATCAATATTATCATTATCAAATCAACTTTATTATTATATACCCCTTTTTTGAAAATATTTCCACAAAATTGTGTTATTCAATTTATTTGTATATCTTTGACCCCGAAAAGAAAATGTAGTACCTCCTTTGTAGATTTTTTATTACTTACCCTCCGGTTCGTTTTGATTAAGACATTTGACACTTTACTTCTCTTTTTTTACAATTTAAATTAAATTTTTATGAACATTTACGTAGGTAACTTAAGTTACAATGTTAGAGAAAACGACCTAAAAGAAGCAATTGCAGAATATGGTCAAGTAGTTTCATGCAAACTTATCATCGATCGCGACACACGCAGATCTAAAGGTTTTGCATTTGTAGAAATGTCTGATGACGAAGCTGCAAAAAAAGTAATTGCTGAATTAAACGGAGCTGAATTTGATGGCCGTCCAATGGTTGTTAAAGAAGCACTTCCTAAAAACTAAATTTAGTTTTTCAGAAAATAAAGAGAACTTCTACTGTCCGAAAGATAGTAGAAGTTTTTTTTTATCTAAATCGTGCTAAAAACTACTTCACATACAATGTAAAATTCATTTGGTTAATTTTAAAATCGGTCGTTGACTTGTATTCTACCGACAAATTACTTATTAACAACATATAGGTATTGGATTTTTGTACTAAAAGTTTGTTTTTCAGCGTATCATTTTCATTATCCAAAACAAAAAGCTCCGATACAATTTTCTGAAGTGGAAATGAAAATTTGCTTTCTTTCAATATGTCGGTAATTTCTATCTTATTTTGGATAAATTCTATTTTATAGTTTTTATCCAAAAACACCAAATTACTATCTTCATTTAATTCAAGATTAGTTATCAGGTAATTATACTCTTTAATGTCATATACTTCTTTAGAGCTATATGAAGTGTAAAACGATTTCATTTTTTCGTTAAGCGTGTAATTATGTACGCCTAAAGATTCTGTAATCTGAAATGCGCCATCCAGTTTACGCTTATCATTAAAGCTTAGTTTCCAGCTTTCGAGCCCAAAATTAGTAATGTAATAATATACTTTGTCCGAAATTTCGGCTTTAATACTATCCTTGATTGCTATTTTGTCCGATTTATTTTCGACTAACTGATTATTTACAAACAACTTATTATAAATTAATAATGTAGTTAAATCTTTCTCAACAACACGCTTTGTGGTGGCAAAAACACTCCAGGGACCTACAGATACTATCAACAAAACTGTTGCAAACGAAATAACCAACCATCGTAAATGCTTGGAATGGGTAAAAAAGAGGTAAATGCTTACCGCATAAAGCCAAATATTAAAAACCAACACATACAATCGGTTAATAGAAATGCCATAATCGTCGATACGACGCGCCAAACCTACCGACATTAATACAATTAAGGGCAACAGCAAAACCGAAAAATACCTATTAAGAAAGCGCACTACACTATTTTCCGATATTGGAAAAAGTAGAAATTTTGCTAAATAACCACCCAATGCTAAAATAGAGACCAAGGTTGTTACCCATCCGTTTGGCAACTCCCAAATTGCGATAATTTTCACCAAGTAAAAATAAAGTATCACTAAATACAATCCCAGAATAGGCAGCAAAACATTTAAACCAAGAATTTTAAGAAATTTAGCATAGTCGGGCGTTTCTACGTATAATTGACTTTTTGGTGGCACATTCATTAGAAAATAAACGGGAGCTACCATTAAATAACACACAACCGCCAAACTACCATACACTTCGCTTTCAACTTTTACGTTAAAAAGCACATCTACGGCATAAATAGCTAAACTCAATCCACCTTGAATAACCGACACGTAAATGAGAGTTGTGATAATTTCGCGAGCAGTTTTTTCGGTAAAAATCCAAAACGAAGTATCGGTATTTTTACGAAAATAAAGTACAAATGTAATCGACAGCACTGCTGCAAACAGAAGCGCTGCAAATTGCATTATTTCCCACTCCACCTTATTGTTGAAATAGAAAAAAGAGTAGAGTGCAATAGTTGCCAAAGTCAGGAGGGTCGCCCCTACTCCGAGTATTTTATTTTTGGCATTTTCCAAAAATAAAGTGGTTGAAAATGAGGTAATTGTAGCCAAAATAAAAAAGCTCCAAACATTAAAATCCTGTTCGAAACGTTTTACATTAATTTCGAGCAACGACATAATGGCAAGTCCAAAAACGGCAATTAATACTAGATAAAAACGAAGTACAACGGCTATAAAATCAGCTAATAATGATTTGAAATTGAGCTTTTTCATGTCTGTGATTATTATTTAAATTACTTATCCACATTAATCAAGTAATATACATATTCGTTTTAAAACTTTTGAATCCCTATTACCAAGGTAAAAATCAATTAAACCATCCCGATAGCTATCGGGGGCACAATAGAAAGAAAATTAATATGCAAATATATAATATAGAGAACAATAGGTAAATACCGATAGGTATTTAAATTTAACAAAACTGTATCATCTTAATCAACAAATTACTATTCTAATGTGTTCCCGATAGCTATCGGGATGGTTTAAATTTTATAGCTTGACCGAAAGGGATAAGCAGTTTATTTAATTTGATTCTGTTTAATGAGACTTCTTGCAAAGATAAAAAGTTTTCGGTAAATAACACCTTTACTATCCTCCCATTCGTAAAATACATTATCTATAACATAGTGCAACAGTCTTATTTTAAAAAAATACAAGATTTATTTGAAATAGCTAAGGTGAGAACCTTGTTTTTATACACACAAAAAATCGTATAAATATACTCTAACGAGATAGGTATACAAAGCATATAGGATAAGTACAAGATAAGTACAAGATAAGCCAATATTAAATTGCAATAATATGCAATAGAATTTTATAAATATGCAAATTCAGGGGTAATTAAATACATTATTTACATTTCTAACATTAAACCAAAAGAACGGATAAGTGAACAACGCGAAGTGCAAAAAGCAAAGTTTCAACAAGAAACTCTTTAAGCCAAGGCAGCATAAAATATTCCGGCAACTATGCAGGAATAAATAGAGGCTTCGGGGAAATGGGGGTAACACCCAATAATATAGCTGCTGCCAATTTTGCTATTACAGTCAAATTTTAGACATAAATTAAAGCAAATTGCAAAGACAACTGACTAAATAGCTAAAAATAATGTTTATATTTGCGGGGCGAAAAAAATTGAACTTCGCATATTGATTCATAGCTGCTGGAGCAATAAAAGGATTGATAAAGCGGAAATAAGAGAAATAGAAATTTGATTCGCCGAATAAAAAATTGGATAGCGATACGTTAGGCGTAGTTGCAAGAAAAATATAAACGTTAGAATTTGAACAACAAACGCATGAAAATAAGACTAAAAAAAATATACAAACCGACAATTATTATCCTGATTGTATTATCGTTGATTTCCATTTTGTGGGCAAATTCGATAATAAACAAGCAGACAGAAAACAAAACATACTCTCAAACGGATTCGATACCAGAAAACGATGTTGGACTACTTTTAGGAACTTCTAAATTTTTGACAAGTGGAAGTTTAAACCAGTATTTTGGAAACAGAATTTCAGCGACAGTTCAACTATACAAAGCAGGAAAAATCAAAAACATAGTCATTAGTGGCGACAATAGTAAAAAGAATTATAACGAACCGGAAGACATGAAAAACGAATTGATTAAACATGGAATTCCTGAAAATCGAATTTATTTAGACTTTGCTGGCTTTAGAACTTACGACTCAGTTTTCCGTATGAAAGAAATATTCGGACAGGACAAGTTTACCATTATTTCGCAAGAGTTTCACAATCAGAGAGCTTTATTCATAGCAAACTCTTTGAAATTAAACGCAATTGGGTTTAATGCGAAAGACGTGAATGCGTACAATGGATTCAAGACAAAAATAAGAGAAAAGTTTGCACGAGTAAAAGTGTTTATTGATTTGATTTTCGACAAAAAACCGAAGTTCTTGGGAGAAAAAATTGAAATTAAAGTTTAATCAAACGAAATGACAAAAAGTAAGTATATTAGCTTTAGACTTAATACTATGTGAATATGATAAAAATAGTTCGGACAATAATTCCACTGATTATAGGATATTTAGTTTATAAAATATTTGATAGTATTTTTGAAAACTACTTCCCTTTAAATCCTATAGATGATTCTTCTACACATGGAATAGTCTTTCTAATTGAGTATATTTTAATACTTATTTGGATTATAGTAATTGTTTTGTTTCAATATTTTGTAATTGTACCTAAAACCATAAGAACTATAACAAAAGCTGTTTTAACAACCATATTATTAGGATTTGGAATTGGAATAACATTTGGAATTGGACATTTTTATATAGATCACGGAACAATATATAATTCCTTTATTTCATTTCTAAGGATTTTTGTACAATTTGAAAGTTTTTTCTTAACAAACATTGTTGTAATTGGAATTCTCAACAAATTTAAAACTGAAAGTTCTTATAGAAATGAAAGCACCTGACGCATACATCATAGACCTTAAACGCAGCACCCCGAACGCAAAACATCCCGCCAAGCAGAATTCTTGACGGGGTGTTGCGATTTAGTTGCACTGATTTGGTAAAGTTTGGGGTTTTCCATTCCAATTTTTAGATGCAAAATTTTAATTGATATTTGAACTGCTCTCAATCTGGAATTTAATTTTTTATTAATTTTGGAAAATACTTAGGTTTAAGTGCGACTTGTTCTATTATTAACAAAAGACGAGCTGCCGAAAGTGCAAAATAAATAAAGAGTAAAACTTTTTACAGTTTTTAGATTAAAAATTTGCTTTTGCGGTGAAAAAACGCTATTTTTACCGCAAATTATGCAGTGAAAAATAATTATGTATATACACGAAAGAGAAAACTGGTACAATTTTGTTTGGGATAACGAAAAGATTTTACCAATATTAGCCTCTGTAAGACATTTACAAGGTAGATTGCTCGGACGTATGGAAAGATTGGGTTTCGACTTAATCGAGCGCGCAACATTGGAATCTCTAATTTTGGACGTTATTGACACGTCTAAAATCGAAGGTGAGTTTCTTAATCCTGAACTTGTTCGCTCGTCCATTGCTCAAAAATTAGGTATTGAAGGAGCTGAGTTTGCAGCTACACCACGAAATATTGAAGGCGTTGTTGATGTTCTATTGGATGCAACTCAAAATTATGATAAAACACTGACTGACAAACGACTTTTTGGTTGGCACAACTCACTTTTTCAGTCAGGCTACAGTGGAAATATAAAAATTGATGTTGGACGTTTTCGATTAGGTGGAATGAAAGTCGTTTCTGGAGCGTTTGGACGAGAAAAAGTACATTTTGAAGCTCCGACTCCCGAAAGAGTTCCATTGGAAATGGCTATATTTCTGAATTGGCTGAATGAGAAGAATCAGATGGATTTAGTTTTGAAATCTGCTATTTCGCATTTTTGGTTTGTTACCATTCACCCCTTTGATGACGGCAACGGACGACTTGCCCGAGCAATTATGGATATGTTTTTAGCTCGAAGTGAAGGAAGTAAAATTCGGTTTTACAGTATGTCTAATCAGATTTTCAAAGAACATAAACACTACAACGAAATAATTGAAAAAACGCAGAAAGGAACAAGCGACATTACGACTTATTTGCTCTGGTTTTTAGATTGTTTCGAGCGGGCGTTACTTGCAAGTGAAAGAAATTTGGAGATTATACTTGACAAATCACACTTCTGGGAAATACATAAATTTACTTCTATAAACGAGAGACAACGAAAAACAATTAATTATTTATACGACAATTACGATAAGGAAATTGGATTTTTACGAACTTCAACCTACGCAAAATTGGCTGATTGTTCAACTGATACGGCTTTGCGTGATTTACAGGACTTGGTTGAAAAGAAAATTTTGAAATCGGAAGACACTGGAAAAAAAACCAATTATCTGATTGTAAGCCCGAAGAATTTACGTATTCCAAAAATATCAACAACAAAATAGAAACAGGCTTCTACTCCCATAACATCTTATGTCTTAAACGTACCACCTTAAACGCACCACACCCCGCCATGCCGTGCTCAATTTTAAATATTTTCGATTACTATTAAATGAGACTTTTTTGTATTGATAAAAAGTTTTTGTGAGATTAGGCAATATGAATTACTTTTGCACGAAATTAAAAACAAGCAACCATGTATATTTTCGAAATAGAACTAAAAGTACGCGACTACGAATGCGACATACAAGGTGTGGTCAATAATTCGGTGTATCAGAATTATTTAGAACATACGCGACACGAATTTTTGGAGCAAAACGATGTGAGTTTTGCCGAGCTACACAATAGAGGAATCGATGCTATGGTATCGAGCATTGAAATTGCATACAAAACGCCACTAAAGCCCGGCGATTGGTTTGTTTCGAAACTTTATGTGCAGAAAGAAGGCGTGCGCTACATATTTCATCAGGCTATCTATCGCAAAAGCGATAACAAACTCGCTATCAAGGCTAAAGTACATGCCGTGGTGGTTATTAATGGTAAATTGGGTACTTTTTTACCTGAATTTGATAAATTGATTGACTTAAAAATATAAAATAGCAACAAACTATTTTATTGATTAACTTGTTAGATAATAAAATTGAATAAAAAATAACGTATTAAGATATAAGAAATTGAATATGAACGAATTTTTAGAAATTGAAGAAAAAATTGTACGCATGCTTCGTACTGTTTACGATCCTGAAATACCTGTCAATATTTACGATTTAGGATTAATTTATAAGATTGATGTAGAGGAAAATGGTGTTTTGAATATTGACATGACACTTACCGCTCCCAGTTGCCCTGCAGTTGATTTTATTGTAGAAGATGTAAAAATGAAAGCAGGTAGCGTAGAAGGTATCACAAATGTAGTGGTGAATATTGTTTACGAGCCAGCTTGGGACAAAGAAATGATGAGCGAAGAAGCTAAATTAGAATTGGGATTTTTGTAGAACTGATAGATTAAAGAGCAAAGATTGAAGAGCAAATATTAAAGACTCGTGAATAGCCTTGATTAATATTTAACCCAATTTTCGAAATGCAAAAAAAAACGGTGAAGTCAATTTTGACTTTACCGTTTTTTTTATACTAAAAATTCAGAACTTTACGCTTTGAGATTTACTCTATTTTGACATGATTTTTTTAGAATAAGTACCCTCTTTTGATATAACAGTTACGATATACACTTTTTGTTTATCGATTGGTAATACAACCATTCCATTTGCACCTATTTTGGTTGAAGCCACCATCTTACCTGTAATGTCAGTCAGTTTAACAGTAGCACCAACTTCTTTCGAGAGATTTATAAACAAATTATTATCAGCAGCATATATATTCTCATCGGTTGTAGTTGAAACACCATTTGTATTAATAGGAGTTGTAATAATGCGGAAGCGTAACACGCTTGATGTAGTGTTTGAAGCAGTAAACGAGTAAGTAGAACCCGTTAACGTAATATCGGTCGTTACATCGTCAATCATATCATACAAATAGATATTGGCATATTTTTTCTGGGTATTTTTGTGATTGAAAGTAAGTTTATAATTTGTTTCTCCGGTAGCAGCGCGGAATTTTAAAGCTGTATTATCAAAATTATCCACAGCATTAATTTGGTAATCGTTGTCGGCTTCAGAGGCAAACAAACGAGCCATTCCGGTTGGAGGATACATTTTAATACCATCAAAGCCATTGTCGAAAGTACGTGTATAATCATCTGAGCTAAAGAGCCATACTTTATCGCCCGCAGCAACTCCGTTTACTGATATTATAGTTGAAACAACATCCTTTTCGCTTACTTTGGCTTTTCTAGCACCAGGCGCACGTTGCAAATCGGTATTTCCCATAACCACCGAGCTATAATTCATATTAACATAGGCATTAGCAGTAGAATTAATTACTTTTATCATCATAGAACTCATAGAAGGCACTTGACGAGGAATGCCAGCATAGCCTGCTAAGTTTTTGGGGATGGCAATGTAACTGCCAGGAATATCACCAATTTTAGTAGGACTTGCTAACCAAGCATTGTAAGTGCCTGTATTATAAAGATAAACAGTTGCTTCCATATCGCTTCCAAATTCAATTTGGCGAATATCGATAGCAGCGGTGTAAGGATTAGCAAATAAAATTTGTCCGGGATAAATGGCACCAACGGTTTTGGGCAACATGCCTGAACTAAAGTTACTATTTACCAATGCGCCTGTAAAAGTAATTGTTCGTTGTGTTTGGAAACACAATTCGTAACCATAAAATGGCATTACCGTTGACGAGTTATTTAGCTGAAGCCAATGATTTGCTGTTGTTGTTCCCGATTCTATTTTTTCGCGAACGTAACCACCATAAAATGTAGGCAACACAGGAAGCGAACGCAATGGAATACCAAAGAATTGCCAATTATATTTACTGCCTGATGGTTTAGAGGTGTCCCAAGTTGATTTGGAGTACATTTCCACCGATGCATTTACTGGGTTACCAAAACTGTTTAAGAAAATAAGCGAACCGTTTGCAGCCGTCGAACTTGCCTTGAGGAGAATGCCCGATGTGCCAGCCAAATTAGAAACAGTACCAAGCACGGTCATTGTACGAGTTGTATTTATTTGGAGCTTTTTACCCGAATTAACAGTAAGATTATTATTCAAAGTAAAATCTGTATTCAAACTTACACCAGCTGCATTGTCCACAGTCATATTGTATCCTTTATTATCTAAGAAAACATTATTTTCGATTGTTTGAGCTGCAGAACCACTGTAAATAAAATTAGTAAAATTGGTATAAGCATCGAATCGTCCAGCCGTAGAACTAATTGTGTTTATTAATTTTATTGTACCATACAACGAAACATTGTTTACATTGTTAACTTCCAAATTATAAACAAGATTATTATAGAATGAAGTAGCAGGAATAACTTGTGCAACAGAACCTGCAAAAATCACTTTCGAAGAAGTAGCCGAAGCATCAATTTGAGCCCCATTTGTAAAAAGCAATTCACCTTTGATTGTTAGATTTTTGCCGTTAGTAACAACTCGATAGGTGTTTTGAGCATTTATAATATTCATTACCGAACGATCGATATCCATAATACAATGATTAACAGGTACTGGATCAAATTCGATAGTAGCATCCGTTGCAGGTACTAAGTTACCAGTCCAGTTCGAAGCAGTGCCCCAATCGGTCGAAGTAGTTCCTTTCCATTTGTTCACATTACGCTCCCAAGCACCCATAGTTGGCGTTAAAGCTGGTCGAGAAAATAAGCCATAATCATTTCCTATTCCTGTACCAGCTTCGGCAGTAAGCGTTAAGCCCACTTTATAGTCGGTAGCAATAGTAGAACCCAAAGCCCCTGCAAAGGTTGGATCTTGAACTAAACTAATTGCATCTTGTCCAATTCCACTTTGTATTGCTGCCAACGAAGTATATGGAGTACCTGCATAGTTACACAATAGTGCACCGGTACCTGTAGCTAAATAATCGTTGTAATTTACAGTAAGATTGGTTGTTCCAACTATCGAATAATTCATTGCCACATGTGTGCCAGTACCAGTTGAACGCGAACGAGCATTGTAGAATATATTGTTTCGGTAGTTACGAATTCCGGTTTCATTACCCGAGAACATGGCATACGATGAGTTGTTACCAGCAGTTGCTCCACCAATATAGATTGTATTGAAGTATAAATATGTTGCTTGAGAAGTTCCATTCACATCATAAAAGCCATAAATAGTATTATTTGTAGCATTACCTAGTGAAATAATATTATTTGTATAAGTAGTAACGCCCGAACCTGCACTTATACCAATTAAAGAGGCTGCTGCATTGGTAGTGGATAGGCTGTGTACAAAATTTCTATCAACTGTATTTGTTCCCGAAGTAGCACCTTGGTAATAAATACCAGAAATAGAGCCAGCAAAACTTGCGTAGGTATTGCTTAAATTATAGATAGTATTGTTTGTAACTGTACGGTTGGGTATGCTATTTATTAGATTTATACCAACAACAGGCATCTCGAAAGTCGCAGCATTATTGGCGTTCGCAATTGTTAAATCGCGTACCGTATTATTTGTAACCGTATTTGCAGTTCCAGCCGAAATTAAAATACCATTAATACGACCACGAGTTCCTACCGTTGTGTTTGTCGTTGCATTTTTTAAATTTGAAATCGTATTTTCATTTAGAGTAACAGCTCCTGTTCCAGCCGAATTAATGCCATAAACAGTTTGCACATTGTTCGTTGACCCTGAAGTTGCTTGAATGCTATTTGCTGTAGAAGTGCTACCAATCGTATTTTTGCTTATTGATGTAGCACCAGCAGAAGCCGATTTGTTAATAGCCACCAAGTTTGTAGCATTCAAAGCCGACCCATTAGCTGCTGTAATAGAAGCAATAATGTTGTTTTCACAATTTACAGTGCCAGCACTTGAAATATTAATACCATAAACAGAACCAGCATTAGTGGCATTGGTAACAGTAATAGAGCCAGTTCCGGTTGCAGCTCCAATTGTATTTCCGGTAGTTTTACCTACATTAATAGCCCCGGAAGCAACTTGAATACCAGTCCAAGCAGCATTAGCCGAATTTGCATAACTGAAATTTCGAATTGTATTGTTATCGATATTACTTGCAGTAGAAGTGCCAGCAGTTATATTAATTGCCTGAAAAATATTGTCATTACTATTCGTTTTTGTCCAAGTACCCGTAGCACCCGCAGCATTTCCGCCAATATAATTATTCGAAATTACATTATCGTTGCTGTTATTATCTTCAACCGTAATTACTTTGTAAGTAGCTGCTGTTGTAGGCGCAAACGAAGTTGTTTCGTAAAAACTATTGCCGGAGATAGTTGTAGCAGAGCTGTATGGTTGAATATTTACTCCATTCGAGCTACTTTCTTTGCGGAAAAAGTCGAAAAATTCGTTCGACGCTATTTTGTTTCCGGTATTTGGAAAACCAACAGAACCAATAGACAAAACTGCATTTAATGGACGGTTGGCAGCCGAAATTGACGTAATTTTGTTTAAAGTAATAACATTATTGTTGTTACCTGTACCAGCAGTTGACTCATGTAAAAGTATCAAAGCCGTTGACGCTCCGGTAGCCCCCCCTTTGATAGTACAATATTTAATTGTATCACCAACAGCCGCTTCGCGAAACCTGAAAGTAGAAGTTCCGGCAGTGGTGGATAAATTGTTATTGGTAAATGTAAATTCATAAGCAGCTCCACTTCCATTTACCCGACCATCGAATGTTACATTATCGGCACCATTCAAATCAACTAAAGGTGCGGCTAAATCTCCCGTAACGGTTATTCCACTTCGGGTAGGATAAATAAGAATGCGCGAATAACTTGCAGCACCTACACCACTTGCATTGAGCACTGCCGAAGCAGTTTCGGTGGTATTTCCACGGAATTTTATAATCATATCGCCCGTATAAGTACCAGCATTAATCACATCGAAAGCTCCCTTTAATGTTGTGTAAGCATTTTGATATACAGTATTGTACCAAATTTCGACAGGATTGCTAAAAAACTCCCAAGCACCCATAGTAGGAGTTACACGCGTAACATCCTCGTAGTCGGAAGGTATTGCAGCCAAAGTAGTTCCCGTAAGTTGTACTTTGGTTTGATAATCTATTGGCAATATACCACCTAAATTTACCAATTGAGGATCAACATCTAAACTATTTGCATCGAATCCGGTTCCCGATTTCCAAGTGGCAAAATTATTATATGTGGTTCCACCAGCAATTCCAAATTGTTGAGCAAATTGAAAATCGTTGTAATTCATGGTAACATTTGTTCTACAATTCAGATACACAGCATAATGCGAAATAGACCCTGATAAATTCGTACGACCATCCCAAAGGATATTATTACGAGCATCAAGTGTAGCTGGACAATTTAGAGATCTGAATGCAAACGAATTTGAAGTTCCACTTTGCGCAACACCCGAAAGATATACTGTATTGTGGTACATTTTCGCATTGTCGTTAGTTCCTGTCCAAATTCCCCAGATGGAGCATCCAATGTTTATATTATTACCCAAATAAACAATATTATTATATACCGTATAACTACCATCTTGCAAGGAAATACCGTGAAGATATGACCCTGTATCCCCTGAAGGGTAGGCTG
The DNA here is from genome assembly GCA_945902955.1 of Porphyromonas cangingivalis. GTDB lineage: Bacteria > Bacteroidota > Bacteroidia > Bacteroidales > Paludibacteraceae > Paludibacter. The sequence continues at coordinate 45,299 of CAMDNO010000002.1, read as the reverse complement.
GAACAACAAAAGTATGAACAAAGTTTTTTGAAATTACTGCATCTATGGCATCTGGCCCATCGTAATAGATACCATATAGTTCGATTTTTCCGGTGGCAGTAGTTTCTATATTGTAAACTTTATTTTTCGAAATGGTTTGCGCATTACCAGCCGTTTTACTTATAACTGAAATTCCAACAATAGCAGCATTTGTATAGTTAGCCCCACCACTTAAACCTGTGGTTTCAATTTTATATACCGTATTATTTTCAATAGTATTCGCTCCGGCATTCGAGAAAATACCACGAATACGAGAAGCACGAGTTGTTTCGGTTGTTTTATTGTTTAAGTTTGCAATCGTATTTCCCGAAATGGTGATTGCATTAGTACCTAAATTATAAATTCCATATAAAATTTGCGAATTACCTGTGGCAGCAGAGGTAGTTTGAATACTGTTTGGAGTTGTTGTGCTTCCGATTACGTTATTTGTAATATTAAGTTCGCCTGCAGTAGCTGTTTTGTGTATGCCGTAAAAATTGGTTGCATTTGTAGAAGTGCTGTTTGCTACTGTTATACTTCCTATAGTATTGTTGGCGATAGTAATATTTTGTGTTGTAGCTATATAAATTCCATAGATAGAAGCGTTGTTAGCACCTCCCGTAAATGTGATAGAACCTGTTCCGGTAGTTTCACCAATATTGTTTCCAATGGCAGTTCCGATACTGACATCTCCACCTGCAAGATAGATTCCCGACCAAGTCGTGTTACCCGAATTAGCATAGTCAAAACCTTTAATAGTATTATTTTGAACGCTATTGCCCGAATTTCCAACATTCAAATAGATACCATTAAATCGATTGTTAAATGCATTTGTTTTTGTCCAAATACCACTTCCATTAGCTGCATTACCACCTATAAAATTACCCGAAATGGTAAAGTCGGTTGCCAAAGTATTATTTATTCGTATAGCAGAATATTCAGCATCGGCCGTTGGAACAAATGAAGCTGTTTGATAAAAACTATTTCCAGTTATACTATAAGCATTCGAAAATGAAGCAACATGAATGCCATTGGAAGTTGTACTTAGAGAAAGAAAATCGATAAAGTTATTATTACGTATAGTAATATCGTCGTTTACATAACCGGTAGCACCCGCAGAATAAATAAGATTTATAGGACGTTCGGTAGCCGAAACGCTCGATAAATTATTGTATTGTATGTAGTTGGCATCGTTCCCATTTCCAGCAGTAGAATTTGCAATATTAATTGTTCCTCTCGTAGTTGAAGTACCAGCGCCTTTGATATTACAAAATTCGATGGTATTTGATTCGGCTGAATTTATGATTTCAATGGTACGAGCATTAGTAGTAGTTGAAGTATTTGTAATGGTTAAATTTGCTGCTCCACTTTGGTTAACTCTCCCATCTATGGTAACGTTGTCGGCGCCGTTGAGTTGGATTAAATTACCACTGATAGCGCCACTCACTGTTAAGCCGGATTGCGTAGGGTACATCACCAAGCTCGAATAATTAGCCGATCCAGTGCCACTTGCATTTAAAACAGCCGAAGCTGTCTCGGTGGTATTCCCACTCAATTTTACTGTTAACGTTCCGGTGTGTGTACCCGCATTTATGGCATCAAAAGCACCTTTAACTGTACTGTAAAAATTTACAGCAGTTCCACCTGTTGCATTTACTTCTACGGGTAGTAATGAATATTCTATCCAGGCATCTTTTGTTCCCGATACAATTTCTTGCCATTTGTTAAAATAACCACTCACACCGCTATGCAAACCTATATCGGCACCTGATTCTGTAATTGTAGAAGTAGCTCCAAGTTTAAGCACCATTTTATTCGTAGTTTCGTAAAAACTAACTTGTAAATCGGCGTATAATTCTTCATTCGGAAATATTTCGATATTGTTATATTCGATTGTAAAAATACGATTTGGACTAACGCCAGTAGTAAGTGAGCGCACCCAGCCGCCACCATTTCCAATATTGGCATCCTGCACGCCCAGAGCAATAATCTGACCAAGCTCGGTGCTTGAGCTACCAAGAGTGTAAGTTTGAGCGCTTGCAAAGTTTGTGGAAGCAAGGCTATCTAAACGTATAAAACCATTGGTAGCAACGCTTAAGCTATTGGCTGTGGTGTAAATGTTGTTGTAAAAACGAAAATTAAATGGCCAAGCAATAGTAGCTTGATCATCGTCGCCCGATACAATATCGGTACCGGCCGAGCAATCAATCCAACTGTAAGTAACACCCAGACTGCCTGTATTTGTTTGATAATTAAAACTTTGTGAAAACAAAGTTGTAGTAATTAAGCTAATGAATACCAAAAGGTATTTATAAGTGAACTTAATCAATTTTGCAGGTAAAGTTGTAATGAAAGTTTTCATATCAGAATTCGTTTTTTAAAGTTACTTCATCTTTTTTAAATCAAAATTTTAATCATAAAAAAACCATTATTTTATGCCAATTATAAATAAACCAAAGATAATGTAGCAAAAAATAGTGATAAATATACAATAATGTAATAGTTACTATTACAACGCTTGAAATCAAATTTTGTTGAATAATATTTTAATACAAAAATTATTATTCAAAAAAGCCATATCAAAAATCATTCCACCTCATTTAATACTCTATTTATTAGTAGCTTAAAATAATAAATATAGATACAATTATATTCAAAAATAAATAACATTGTTCATTTTCGAATATATCAAAGAGATAGATTCTAAAAAAATACACATAAAATGCCCTTAGCAATTCTGAATAAAATACTACATAGTGTGGCATAAATCACCTGATTTGGGATTCAATAATTTCTCTGTGATTCCTAAGTGATAGTACTGTGATACTACAGTGATTTCTCTGTGATTTGTAAGTGTTTCTCTGTGAATTCTCTGTGATTGTAAGTACTTTCTCTGTGATTTGTAAGTGAATAATAATTTTATATATTCGGAAGGTACTTTTACGGTAGGTATGCCTGCATAAAAAAACTTCGTTATCCATTTTGGGTAACGAAGTTTTATTTCTTTTTTGTAGCGGGAACGAGAGTTGAACTCGTGACCTCCGGGTTATGAATCCGACGCTCTAACCAACTGAGCTATCCCGCCATTTTCGTCTAAAGCGGTGCAAAGATAGTTATTTTAGATAATATGACAAAGTTATTATTGTACAAAATTATTGATTTTGTTTTTTGTAAAATCTTTATTATTTTTAATTTGTTGATTATGAATACTCTTTGTATATATTTTTTGTGCTCTTGTCAACATTATTGATGTTATTTATGTTATTTAAAAACAAATGCAAAGAAATTGTATTGATAATTCGGGTTTTTTTCCGAAATTTGCACCTTAATTTATTTATTAATAAATATCAAGAATGAATAGTAATGAAAAATGGCAGGGAAAACCCGCCAGCCGTGATGGTAAACCCTTTGAAAAACGTGATGTGAAATCAATTTTAAAAGGCACAAGAGGAGCAGCTAAATTCTCTGGCGAAAGCGATAATCGCAATTATAACCGCGAAGAAACCAAAAAACCTTACGAAAACCATGATTCAAGATCTGAAACAGGTGGTGAAAAGCGAAAATTTGAACTTCCTAAAAGGGATGGAAATAGTTTCGGCGAACGTAAACCTTATGAAAATCGTGGGAATAGCTATGGTGATCGTCCTCAATATGGCGAACGTAAATCGTTTGAGAGTAGAGGCGGAAATAGTTATGGTGAGCGCAAACCCTACGAAAATCGTGGCGAACGTCCACAATTTGGCGAACGCAAACCTTACGAAAACCGTGGCGAACGTCCTCAGTTTGGTGAACGCAAACCTTACGAAAATCGTGGCGAACGACCACAATTTGGCGAACGTAAACCTTACGAAAACCGTGGTGAACGTCCACAGTTTGGCGAACGAAAACCTTACGAGAATCGTGGTGAACGCCCACAGTTTGGCGAACGTAAACCTTACGAAAACCGTGGCGAGAGTCCGCAGTATGGTGAGCGTAAACCATTTGTAAATCGTAGTGAAGATAGTGCAAGGCCTCGTATGCGTCCTCGTACCAAGTCGGTCAATTCCACTGATAGCCCAAATGGTGAAAGAAAATTCGCAATTAAAAGTCCGGCTGATAGCCAATTGACTGAATTTGTCGAATATCGTTTCGATAACCAGAACGAAACCAAAAACTTCCGTAAGCCAATGCGCAAACGCGATGGCAATTATGATCCGAATGCTAAATACAGTGCTAAAAAGCAAACTGAATTCCGCAAAAGTTATGTCGATTTAACAAAACCGGTTCGATTAAATAAATTCTTGGCAAATGCTGGAATTTGTTCTCGTCGCGAAGCTGACGAATACATACAGGCTGGAGTGATTTCTGTGAACGATGTTGTTGTTACCGAATTGGGAACGAAAGTTATGCACAGCGATAAAATTTTATTTCACAGTCAACCTGTACGTTCCGAACGGAAAGTTTATTTAATTCTTAATAAACCTAAAGATTGCGTAACAACATCCGAAGATACACATGATAGGTTAACGGTACTCGACTTAGTGAAAAATGCTTGCAGCGAACGTATTTATCCGGTTGGACGACTCGACCGAAACACTACCGGTGTAATTCTATTAACAAACGATGGCGATTTGGCTTCAAAATTGACTCATCCAAAATACGAAAAGAAAAAAATATACCATGTAGCGCTTGATAAACCACTCGAAGCACCCGATTTCGAATCAATTTTAGGTGGGGTTGTTTTAGATGATGGAAAAATTGCTGCCGACTCACTCGAATTTGTGAAAGATGGAGACATGAAACAGGTAGGTATAGAAATTCATTCGGGTCAAAACCGTGTTGTTCGTCGTATTTTCGAAAAATTGGGATACAGAGTTATTCGTTTAGATCGTGTCTATTTTGCAGGTTTAACCAAAAAAAGCTTGCCACGTGGCAAATATCGCTTCCTCAACGAACGCGAAATAAATATGCTTAAAATGGGAGCATACGAATAATTATCTCCTTGTTATGATACATAAGAAACTCTGCTGAAGATATAACGGCAGAGTTTTTTTATACCAATTTTTTCGTTTAAATTTGCCGAATAAAATAATTGCATACCAAACACTTTTTTCTCATTTTATTATTTAAGAGGGTAGGGGGCTGGTTTTACTAATAAATATTATGAAAATTTTAATTGCAGGTGGTACGGGTTTTATAGGATCATACATTGCAAAACGTTTTTTACAAAATGGCGTTGAAGTCAATTTTGTGTCGCGTAGCAAAAACCATATTCAGTGGAAAATTACTGATTTGACTGATTCATTAGAGCAGACAGACATTTTGATAAATTTAGCTGGAAAGTCAATTAATTGTCGGCACACTCCCGAAAATCAGAAACTTATTCTCAACTCGAGAGTTGATACAACAAAAATGTTAGGAGAAGCTTTGCAAAAATGTAAGCATAAACCTCTTTTGTGGATAAATGCAAGTGCATCTGCGTTTTATGAATCAGAAAATGACTATTGCCTAACGGAAACTAAATACGAAGAAGGTAAGGACTTTCTGGCAGATACTGTTCGAGCTTGGGAAATGGCTTTTTTTAGCTTTTCGAACCTCGCTATTCGCCAGGTAGCGCTACGTACATCGGTGGTTTTGGGCAAAAATGGAGGAGCTTTTGAACCCTTACAAAAGCTTACGAAATTTGGTTTGGGAGGCAAGGTGGGTAGCGGAAAACAATTTTTTAGTTGGATACATATAGAAGATTATTTTAGAATTATCGAATATCTTATCAAAAATAAATTGGTGCAAGGCGCAATTAATGTTACCTCGCCAACTCCGGTAACAAATGCCCTATTTATGAAATCTATGCGGCAGGCAATGGGGGTGCACTTTGGATTGCCCGCTCCCGAAATTGCGATTAAAGTGGGGGCACGTTTTATAAATACCGAAGCCGGCTTATTGCTCAATCCTGTTCGCTATTGCCCCGAAACGTTGATAAATAGTGGTTTCAAATTTAAGTATCCAACATGTGATAGCGCTCTTAAAGAGTTGGTAAGTTGAATTAACATTTATGCTGAATTTATATGGTACAAATCAAGAAAAAACCCAAATCAAAATCAACATTTTTCCCTCGTTTGTGGCGAATTATTCGCAATACAATAATTGTGTTTTTTGTTGGAAGTATAAGCTGGGTTATTTTAGCTCGTTTTATTCCTATTTACATTACACCGCTTATGCTTATTCGAAACGTAGAGGCAATAATAGCTGGAGAAATGCCTCAAAACCATAAAAGCTGGGTAAGTATCAACGAAATTTCACCCAACATGGTGCAAGCTGTAGTTGCCTCCGAGGATAATCTTTTCCTTACGCATTACGGGTTTTCGTTCGAAGATATCGAAAAAGCAATGAAACATAATCAAAAAGGTAAACGCATTCGCGGTGGAAGTACAATTTCGCAGCAAACAGCCAAAAATGTTTTCTTGTGGCCTCAAAGATCCTATATTCGCAAAGGATTAGAAGCCTATTTTACTGTACTAATCGAACTTGTTTGGTCCAAAGAACGCATTATGGAAGTCTATTTGAACGTTATCGAAACAGGCGAAGGCGTTTATGGTGTGGAGGCTGCTTCGCAACGCTTTTTCAACAAAAGTGCTACAAAACTTACCAAGTCGCAAGCTGCATTGATAGCAGCAAGTTTACCAAATCCTCGTAAATTCAAAATTGGCAATCCATCGGGTTATATGCTTCGACGGCAATCCAAAATTAAAAGTTTAATGGGAAAAATTCATCAAGTCAAATTCCCTTAAATTCAGCACTCCCTATAACTATCTTTACACATCAACGTATCAACACATCATCACATCATCACATCAACACATCATCACATCAACACATCATCACATCAACACATCATCACATCAACACATCATCACATCAACACATCATCACATCAACACATCATCACATCAACACATCATCACATCATCACATTAATATGATACACACAACAGATTGGGGCTTAATAGAATACAACGAAGCTTGGAACAAACAAGAAGCAATTTTCAGAGCAACTATTCAACTTAAAACGGAGGGTAAGCAAACGGAAAGTACGCTTGTCTTTTGCGAACATCCGCATGTATATACACTTGGAAAAAGTGGCGATGAGCATAATTTATTGATCAACTACATTCAACTTCAGGCTGCCGATGCTCAGTTTGTAAAATCAAACCGCGGTGGCGATATCACTTATCATGGTCCAGGGCAAATTGTAGGATATCCAATTTTCGATTTGGCTAATTTTAATTTAGGGTTAAAACAATATATTTCTTTAATTGAAGAGGCTATTATCAAAACACTTATGGAGTACGGTATAAAATCCGAACGGCTCGATGGTGCAACGGGCGTATGGCTCGATACGGGAAAGCCTACTTGTCGTAAAATTTGTGCCATTGGCGTGCGAAGTTCAAAATTCGTAACCATGCATGGTTTTGCTCTCAATGTAAATACTGATTTGACCTATTTTGGCCATATAAACCCATGTGGTTTTATTGATAAAGGGGTTACTTCGATCGAAAATGAATTGGGTAAAAAAGTAGAAATGAATGAAGTGAAAAAGTATCTGGTTGAAAATTTTAATACACTTTTTATAAAGAAATAATTGAATAGAATCAAAATTTAGTTGTTAAACCTAAAACCCGCTAAGTAGTCTACACTTTTTAGCTACATTTGTGGTTCGAATTAAAATTAAATTTTCACATCGGCTTTTATTCCCCCTTTAGGGGGTTGGGGGGCAAATTAAAGTAAATAATACAATGAACAATACTTTTGCACCTTTTGCAAAACCCATGTACGTCATGCTGAAATCAGTAGGCTCGGCATGTAATCTCAATTGTACATACTGCTATTATCTCGAAAAAGAATATTTATATCCATCGGCTAAAAGTCAGATGATGAGCGATATACTCCTCGAAAAATTCACCGAGGAATATATTAACGCCCAAACTCAAAACGAAATTCTGTTCACTTGGCATGGTGGCGAAGCGCTTTTACGCCCAATTCCTTTTTATAAAAGAGCCCTCGAATTGCAAAAAAAATACGGCAGAGGAAAAAAAATTGATAACGTATTACAAACAAATGGAACCTTGCTGACAGATGCTTGGTGTGAGTTTTTTAAAGAAAATAACTTTTTAATAGGCATTTCGATAGATGGGCCACAGGAGTTTCACGACGAATATCGACGCAACAAAGGTGGTTTACCTACTTTTGTAAAAGTTATGAAAGGCATTAATTTACTTAAAAAACATGGTGTCGAATTTAATGCTATGGCTGTGGTAAATGATTATAATGCCGATTATCCGGTCGAGTTTTATAAATTCTTTAAAGAAATTGGAGTTCAATATATTCAGTTTGCACCTATTGTAGAGCGAATTAACCGCCAAGAAAATGGATTGAAACTCACAACACCTCACGAAGATGCCGAATTGGCCGACTTCTCGGTTTCGCCTATTCAGTGGGGTAAATTCTTATGCGGACTTTTCGACGAATGGATAAAGGAAGATGTTGGTAAAATATACATTCAAATGTTCGATTCTACACTTGCCAATTGGATGGGCGAACAACCCGGAATTTGTACATTGGCACGACATTGCGGTCATGCAGGCGTTATGGAGTTCAATGGCGACGTCTACTCTTGCGATCATTATGTTTTTCCCGAGTTCAAATTAGGCAACATTAATACAGATTCATTGGCTTCGATGATGTATTCCGAAAAGCAATTAAAATTTGGTACTGATAAACACGACACATTACCCCGTCAATGCCGCGAATGCGAATTTTTGTTTGCTTGTAATGGCGAATGTCCTAAAAACCGCTTTGCAAGAACGAAAGATGGCGAATATGGATTGAATTACCTGTGTGCCGGCTGGAAAATGTTTTACGGGCATGTGGCACCATATATGGATTTTATGAAAAAGGAATTAATGAACCAACGTCCGCCCGCTAATGTTATGGAATGGGCAAAATCCTATAAACGATCTAAAAAATAAAGTATTAATATGAGAAAGGTCCCTGTTTTTATTGTTTTTATTTGTATCAGTATTCTTGTATCTTCAGCCGGCGAAATCAAAACTCAGGATACAAAAACATTCCGAATAAGTAAAAACTTATCAATTTTCAACTCCGTTTTTCGTGAGCTCGATGCCTTTTATGTCGACACTTTGAATTACGACAAAATGAATACGATTGCTATCAACGAAATGCTTTCGCGACTTGATCCATATACGGTTTATATTCCCGAAAAGGAAACTGACAATTTGAAGTTCATGACTACGGGCGAATATGCTGGTATAGGAGCATTAATTACTAAAAATGGAAAGGATATATATGTATCTGAACCATACGAAGGAATGCCCGCTCAAAGAAATGATGTTCGTGCAGGTGATGTGATTTTGGAAGTGGATGGTAAAAATGTTAACGGGCTTTCGGTTAGCGAGGTAAGTGCTAAACTAAAGGGAACGCCAAATACAATCATTCGCCTTAAAATTAAGAGAATAGGAACAAAAATGCCTATTGAGAAAGAATTTTTGCGCGAAAAAATTCAAGTTAATCCAATTACCTATTCCGCAATTGTTGCACCTAAAACCGGATTTGTACAGTTATCGGACTTTACCGATAAATCTGCTGCTGAATTAAAAATTGCCATTTCCGAATTGCTTAAAAATCACCAAATTGAATCATTAATAATTGATATAAGAAACAACGGAGGTGGATTAATCGATGAAGCTGTCAAAATAGTTGGTTATTTTGTACCCAAAGGGAGCGAAGTAGTACAAACCAAAGGCAAAAGTAAATTTACCGAACGAATCTACAAAACACCTACCGAACCGCTTTTCCCAAATCTGAATTTAGCTATTTTGGTTAATAGATCCTCGGCGTCGGCTTCCGAAATCTTGGCAGGAGCTATACAGGATTTAGATCGTGGACTAATTATTGGCGAACGTACTTTTGGAAAAGGATTAGTACAAAATATTCGTCCATTGGGGTATGGAGGAAATTTAAAAATTACAACGGCAAAGTATTACATTCCGAGCGGTCGTTGCATTCAAGCCATAGACTATTCGCATCGAAACGATGATGGAAGCGTAGGACGAGTTCCTGACAGTTTAACGACCGAATTCAGTACGCGTAATGGGCGAAAAGTGCGCGATGGTGGTGGAATTGTACCTGATGTAAAAACTACCGACGAGCGAAAATTGAATATTGCATATTATATTTATGCTCAAAATCTGTATTTCGATTTTGCAAATCAATACGTTGCTAATAATCAGAGTATTGCAAAACCTGTTGATTTCAAATTAAATGATGCTGATTTTTTGGCGTTCAAAGATTTCTTAAAAGAAAAGAATTTTACATACACTACCGAATCCGAAAAAATGTATAAAGAGTTTTTAGAGTTGGCAAATTCGGAAGGAATAGATAAATACGCCGATGCTGAACTTAAAGCGCTCGAAGCAAAACTAAAACCGAATATAGAATTGAATATAGATAATAACAAAAATGATATTATCGAATTATTAAGTCTCGAAATTATTAAACGTTATTATTTTCAAAAAGGAGAAATCGAGTTTTCGCTTAAAACCGATGTGGATTTGAAAATTGCAATAGAGAAATTAAATGATAAGTCTTTGTATGATAGTTTATTATCTGTAAAAAAATAAGTTTTACATGTGCCGTCAGAAATAAAAAAGGAAGAAAATTGATCAGAGTTCAGTCTAAATTTATGAATTATTTTTTTCGTTCATTTAATTTTATTGCGCATTTTATTACTGCTCGAAATACGAGGGGTAGCGGAATTCATTCACCTTATTTATTCGATTTTGTAAAATATATTTTGGAGGAAAAGAATCCATATTATATTTATGATAAAATTAAAAGTCAACGTGCAAAACTATTAAATAATAACACTTTAATAAATAAAATTGATTACGGTACAGGTGAAAGTAAGCAAATCAGTGTAAGCCAAATTGCTGCAAAATCAATTTGTACTGTTCGCGAAGGAGAATTGCTATGCAGAATTGTTAATTGCTTGAAATTAAATTCTGTATTGGAACTTGGGACTTCATTTGGTATTTCAACTGCTTATATTGCGGCTCTTTCCAAATCTCGTAATTGCATAACGCTCGAAGGTTGTAAAAATACAGCTCAAATTGCCCGACAAACGTTTTTGGATTTAAACTTAAATAACATCGAAATTCTAATTGGCAATATCGACCAAACAATTAATATTGCGATAGATAAACTTTCAACTATTGATTTTGTTTATATCGATGCCAATCACACTTTCGATGCCACAATTCGCTATTTTGATTTAATTTTACCAAAATTAAGCAATAATGCCGTAGTTGTCATCGATGATATTTATTGGTCGGTAGGCATGAAAAAGGCATGGAAAAATATTCAAAAGAATGTAAAAGTTACTTCATCTTTTGATTTATATCACTTTGGAATCCTCTTTTTTAATCCCGATTTACATAAAAAAAATTACAAATTAAGGTTTTAAAAATTTAAATAGCATTTTATTTTAAAAAATATGAAGATATATACAAAAACAGGAGATAATGGTGAAACAGGATTAATTGGTGGAACGCGAGTGTCAAAATCCGACGTCAGAATTGAAGCGTATGGAACAGTTGATGAATTAAATTCATTTATCGGAATGCTTATGTGTTACGACTCAATTGGTGAGCAAAAAGAGATTTTGGAAACGATTCAAAATAAACTTTTTGTTATCGGTTCGCACCTCGCAACCGACACATCTGTTACACAAATTAGCAAAAAATCGATAATCAGGAGTGATGATATTCTAAAAATTGAGGAAGAAATTGATAAAATGAATGCTGAATTGCCCGAATTAACTGCTTTTATTCTTCCTGGAGGCTCTATTGAAGGAAGTTTTTGTCATATTTGTCGAACAATTTCTCGCCGTGCCGAAAGAAGAATTATTGAATTAGATATTTTACATAGTATTGATAACCAATTAATTATTTATGCGAACAGGTTGTCTGATTATTTTTTTACACTCGCGCGATATGTCTCCTTGAAAATTGGTGCAAAAGAAATTTTGTGGAAAAACGTTGATTTATAAAAATATTTTCTATTTTTGCATGAAAATAGAGCAGTTATCAAATTATTTTAATTTAACAGTTGATTATGTATTGGACATTGGAATTAGCCTCAAAAATTGAAGATGCACCTTGGCCTGCCACCAAAGATGAATTGATCGATTATGCTATGCGATCGGGAGCTCCACTCGAAGTAATTGAAAATTTACAGGAAATTGAAGATGAGGGTGAAATTTACGAAAGTATTGAAGATATTTGGCCGGATTATCCTAGTAAAGAAGATTTCTTTTTCAACGAGGAGGAGTATTAAGTGCAAATTTTGAATCAAATTATCTAAAAATAATTTCTACAAATACAATTTTTCAGAAATTTTGAAGTTATGATAAAGTAACCATTTAATTTTTTTAAATTTAATGGAATTGTATTTACAAAATCGGTTCATATAATTGAATGAAAAAATTAGTAGTTGGTATTTTTAGCTTATTTGTCGGTTCTGTTTATTCACAATTTGATGCTCAACTAAGCCAATACATGTTTCATGCAAATGCTTTTAATCCTGCAGCGGTGGGACAAAGCAATTTAATTGAAGTTATTGGGCAGCATCGTTTGAATATGATAAACATGCCGGGTGGTGGTTCTACAACTGCTTTTTCAATAAATTCACCTCTTAGAGTTGGAAATGGAAAAAGTGGTATTGGAATCAGTATTGTTGATGATAAAATTGGTTGGTTTACTAATCAATCTGCTCATTTACAATATGCTTACAAAAGAAATTTAGGCGATGGTGTTTTTAGTATTGGTTCTGAATTAGGTTTTGTTAGTTTGGGCTTTTCTGGCGATAGTGTTGCTCAGAATAATATCACGAGTGAATATTATAGTTTTACGGGCGATGAAGCAATTCCACAAACAAACGTAATAGGTCTTAGTCTTGATGTAGGTTTTGGACTTTGGTATAATACAAAACTTTGGTATGCTGGTGTTTCTTATCTTCATACTAACAGACCTACTGTAAAATGGGGTTTGAATTCTGAATTTCAACAAATAAGTTCGCTTTATTTAACTGGTGGATATAATTTCTACTTTGATAATAAGTATAGTTTTAAACCAACCATGCTTGTCAAATCGGACTTTAATAGTTGGCAATTCGATTTAAGTTCACGTTTAGAATACGACAATAAGTTTTGGGGTGGAATTACAATTAGGCCTCTTAGTACAATTGTTTTATTTGCAGGGCTTAATATTAATGCAGGACTGTCAATTGGGTATTCGTTCGACTTGTCAACGAGTAAGCTTATAACAACTAACTTTGGTTCACACGAATTTGTACTATCCTACAGTTTTGAATATGTTTTTTCAAAACAAAATTCAAAGTACAAAAGTATAAGATATTTATAGTCTTTTTTTGTCAAAATGTATTCTATTCAATTTTATTTAGTGCATTTTGAACTTTATAGTTTATTTTTTGTTACAAATTTTATTTTAGTCATTTTTTTTAATTACATTTGCAAATGAAAAAAAGTCTTATAATTTTAACTTTAGTGGCAATCATTATTATAGCCGCTAAACCTATTGGAGAACTTGTGGGTGTTTCGAAGCGAAACATGCTTAAAAGTGGTTTTGTTGAAGCAAACCCTTTTGGTATGGTATTTATTAAACGCGGATCATTTATGATGGGTGCCAATGATCAATCTCCTTTCAGTGTTGTTAAGGATAAATCGATAAATGTTACAGTTGATGCATTTTGGATGGACGAATCTGAAATTACAAACGATGAGTACAAGCAGTTTGTTACTTGGGTACGCGATTCTCTGGTAATGCGTAGTTTAATTGAGGATCAATCACTTAATATCAAAGAACGACAAAAGTATACGACATATAATGATAAAAATACTCCTTTAGATCAGTTATCTCCTCAACAATTAAAAACCGTTAGTCTAAATTGGAGAGTAAAAATTCCGTGGATGAGTAAAGATTCTGTTTATCAACGTATTTTTAAATCTTTAAATTATCAAGGTTCTAATGATTTGGCATCTAAACCTCAGCTGGATCCTGGAAAATTAATGTATAAATACGAGTGGATTAATTATGATCAAGCTGCATTAGCTGGTAATAAGTTGAATGTTAACACTGGTGCTTATCCCAAAGGTGCCATTGCTCGTGTAGATACTTCTTATATTAACGAATATGGATATGTTATTGACTCAACAATTAACCGTCCTCTTATAACTCGTAAGGATTTAATATCTAATAAAATAGTTAAAATTTATCCCGACACTGTGATGTGGATTCGCGATTTCCAGTATTCGTATAACGATCCCAAAATGAGAATGTATTTTTCCCATCCCGGATTTGCTAACTACCCTGTTGTTGGTGTAACTTGGGAACAGGCTCAAGCATTTTGTAATTGGCGCACAGATTTCTTTAATAGTTCAAATGCTTTTGGAGGACAGGATTATCGCTTACCTACCGAAGCTGAATGGGAATACGCTGCTCGTGGAAGTCGTAGATTAGGTATGTATCCATGGGGCGGGAATTATTTACGCGACTCTAAAGGTTGTTATTTAGCCAACTTCAAACCTACACGTGGTAGCTATACCGACGATACAGGCGCTACAACAATGAAAGTTGGTTCGTTTATGCCAAACGATTATGGTCTTTTTGATATGGCTGGTAATGTTTCCGAATGGACTTCAACGGCTTATATTAATGCTCAAAGCTCTCTTGTTGCCGATATGAACCCTAATTTTCAGTATAGTGCAAAACAAGATGACTCAAATGTTTTAAAACGTAAAGTAGTTAAAGGTGGATCTTGGAAAGACATAGGTTACTACCTTCAATGTGGTGTTCGAACTTATGAGTATCAATACGAAAGTCGTCCATATATTGGTTTCCGTTGTGTTCGTTCATTTAACGGAGATTAGTAATTTAAGAGTTTAAATAATCAATTAGCAATTTAATATATAAAAATTATGTCTGTAGAACAATCAAAATTTGATAAAATTTGGCACGCGCCTAAAACACAACGTGTAGTAGGTATTTTTTATAGTCTTGGAGCATCTGTTGTAATTATTGGTGCTATGGGTAAAATACTTCATGAGCCGTGGGGTGGAGCTATGTTAGGAGTGGGTATGACTATTGAAGCTATCCTTTTTGCACTTGGTGCTTTTGATAAGCCACATGCTGAGGTAGATTGGAGTAAAATATATGATTTCGAAAGTGGTAATAAGCTTAATGTAGGTACTGTTGGTGCAACGGCTGCTTCTACTTCTAAAGGAGGTTTGTCTTATTCTGAATCTATAAGCGACGATGATGTTAAAAAATTGTCAGATGGAATAAAAAATTTATCAAATACTGCAAATCAATTATCAACTATTTCGAATGTAGCTAAATCAACTGAAAACTTGGTGAAAAATATCGATTCTGCCTCTGAAGCAACCGGTAAATTCATTGGTTCGCAAGAGGTTCTAAATTCGGCTTCGCTAAAGTTAGAAGCATCTTATAAAAATATAGCTGAAGGAATTGAAGGTGTCGATAAAAATACAAAAGTTTATGCTTCTAAAGTTGATGATATAAATAAAAGTTTATCCTCCATAAATTCAATATACGAAATTCAAATTCGAAATGTTCAAGCGCAATCGGATAGCCTAACAAAACAATCAGAAAATTTACGTACACTCGATGTTAATTTACACGCTTTAAATGCTGAAATGTCTAAAATAAAATCGACTACTGAAATGGCTGCTGCACAGACTAATTTGTTTAAAGTTGGTACTGAGAAGCTAGCATCTCAGGTCAAAGATCTGAATCAAGTATATGGAAATATGCTAAATGCTTTAAACTAACTATTTGTTTATTATTAAAATATATGACACAGAATGAGTGGAGCTAAAAATTGTCCGGAAACACCGAGGCAAAAAATGATAGGTATGATGTATTTGGTGTTAACTGCTATGTTAGCTCTGAATGTGTCAAGCGATATATTAAACGGTTTTACGAAGGTTGATAATAGTCTGCATACGTCTATTGAGTCGGCCGAACAACGTAACTCTGCCTTATACGTAGATTTTGACGATTTGTATAAAAAAAATCCTACAAAAGTAGGAGAGTGGCTTACAAAAGCTAACAATATTAAAAAGGAATCTAATGATTTGTTTAATTATATTGAAAATTTTAAAGTTCAGATTGTTAAAATAGCAGACAAAGAAGAAGCTGACCCTAAAGCCCGTGATATTAAAGGTAGAGATAATTTAGATGCAGCTGCTATTTATGCTATTACCGGTGGAAATGGAAAAATATTGAAATCGAAAATAGACGATTATAGAAATAAGATTTTTAAAGCTTATGATGGTAATACCAGCAAACAAAAGCTTTATTCTGAAATATTTGCTACAAATTCGGTTGTTAATGATAAAACGAATGAGAAGCAACCTTGGGAATTGTCGATGTTTGAGTTGATGCCAGTTTCTGCTGTTGTAACCATGCTTACTAAATATCAAAATGATATTCGTTCGGCCGAAGCTGAACTTGTTCAATACCTCAAAAGCCAAACAGATGCATCTGATTTTCGTGTAAATAAAATTGAAGCATTGGTTATCCCTGAGTCGAGATTTGTGTTTACTGGTGATAAATATAAAGCACGTATTGTTTTGTCCGCTGTCGATTCTACAATTACTCCTGAGTATTACATTGGTGGAAGTAGAATTGCTAAAGGTATATACGAAACATCGGCTACAAGTATAGGATTGAAGAACTATGCCGGCGAAATACGCATGCAGGGAAATGATGGAAACACTCGAACATATAAATTCAAATCGGAATATATGGTAAGCCAACCTTCAGCTACAATATCTAATTCAGATTTAAATGTTGTGTATCGTGGTATTGTTAATAATTTTAGTGTTTCAGTTCCTGGAATAGCCCCCGAAAACATTGTATTAAATGTTGCTGGTGGTAAGTATGTACCAAAGGGCACTGGAAGATATGAGATATCAACAATGAGCGAGGGTGAGTTGACAATTTCTGTTTCAGCTAAAATTGACAAAACTGTCAAAGCAATGGGTTCGGGCAAGTTTAGGATTAAAAATCTACCTAAACCTACTGCATACTTAGTTGATAAATCTGGTAATCAAAAACAAAAAGGTATAATGTCCCCAGATGAACTTAGATCATGTTCACTTATAGCAAGTTATGGAAAAGATGAATTGGTAAGAGCTAATTTTCAAATTATTTCTTTTACTATGATAGCCGATGGATATCCTGTTAAAAATGTGGTCGGTCCTCAAATTGATGGGAACTTTATTTCACGGTTAACAAAAGGGAAAACAGTAATTATTACTAGTATTGTGGCACGTGGCCCCGATGGAGTTAATCAAGATGTAGGAAATATAATTATAAAACTTGGATAATAATTTAATTGATTAAAAATGAGAAAATTTATTTTAATACAAAGTCTGATAATTGCTACTTTTTCGTCTTTGTTCGCACAAAATGAGACATTGCCTTTTTTCGAAAAATCAGGTAAAGTACAGTCTCAGGCTGAAGAAATGAAATCGCTGTCTGACACTATTGCCATTGTTAATCATCGTCGTGATGATATTGTTTGGTCTCGTATTATTTATAGAATAATAGATATGAGAGAGAAGCAGAATAGCCAATTATATTTCCCTGTTACTCCTACAGTGAAATATAAAAATTTATTACGTGTTATTTTGGAAGCTACAGTTAACGACACCTTAAAAGGGTATGAAAAAAAGGATGAAGATATACAGCCTGCATGGAATAAAGAACCAATTTGTAAAGAAAAATTTGCGGATTTTTTTATCGATTGTGATTGGGACTCTACGGATGCGAAAATTCGTAAAACTTCTGTGATTAAAAATGATCCAATTACGAATAAACCTATTATTAATGAGTATGCTTATGGTTCATATTCTAAAAATTCTTTGAAATACATTATTCAGGAAATTGTTTTTTTTAATAAGCATTATTCTAAAATGTATTCAAAAATTATAGCCATCGCTCCTTATTATTCAAAAAATGAGATAAATCTTACAAAATTGAATTTAGGTGGTATAGCTAAAACCGATGAAAGTATTTGGAATTACTTCCAAAGTTCGGTTGTTTGCTGGTTTTTGTATGATGAGCTTCGTCCTTATATTGCTAAAGAGTTGATTGTACCAAATGGTAATGAAAACCAACGTATGACTTTTGATGATTTCTTTACTCAACGTTTGTTCTATTCATATCTTTTGGGTGATAGTAATATGTTCGACAAAATGCTTCTACAAACTTACAGCGACCCTGTTAGTTTAAGACGTGAACAACAACGTATTGAATATGAATTGATGAATATTGAGCAAGATATTTGGGAGCAATAATTCACTATAAATTTATAAACCAAAACAGCCTAAGAAATTTTCTTAGGCTGTTTTGGTTTATAAAACTAAGGTTGATTGTTTATTTATGATGTGTTGGAATTTTAATTCAAGAGTATTATATTGACTTTTCGTATTTTACAAAAGAATATGGATATTGATTGTTTTCGTCAGGTTCAAAATCCTCTCTGCTTATTTCCTTCCATTTGTTTAAATCTATTTCAGGAAAAAATGCATCGGCTGCAAAACTGGCGTGGACCCAAGTAATATACATGTAATCAGCTACATCCATTGTCTGTTTATAAACAGCCCCCCCACCTATAATAAATATATTTTCCGAATTATCACATAGCTCCAAAGCATCATCAATGGAATTTGCTTCAAAATAACCTTCTCGAACACCTTCGTTAAACATCGAAGATAAAACAATATTCTTTCTGTTTGGAAGTGGTCCGTTTGGTAAACTTTCAAAAGTTCGTTTTCCCATTAGAATTGCCGAACCTGTTGTTAATGCTTTAAAATGCTTTAAATCGGCTGGTAAGTGCCAAGGTAGTTTATTTGACTTCCCTATAGCGTAATTGTCGGCTACTGCGGCAATAATTGAAACTTTTGGCATAATATTAATTTTACGATTGGTATATATTTATAATTATGTAATAAACTAACTTCAAAATTAACCATCGATAAAACAAGGCCGACAAAAATACAAAAAAATATGTACAATTGATGTACCTTTGCAAAATTAATTGTTTGTTTTGATTAATATAAACTCAACAATGTACAAAATTTTATATTATTAAACTCTTTAAATTTTATGTTTAAACTTATTATATTTGATCTCGATGGAACTTTGCTTGATACTTTAGAAGATTTAGCTAATAGCGTCAATTATGCTCTGGAGCTATATAATTTTCCTATTCACAGTACAGATGATTATCGCTTATTTATAGGTAATGGAGTAAATAAATTGCTTGAGCGTGCTCTTCCTGAACAGCAACGAAATACCGATTATGTTTCTATGTTGAAGTTTGAGTTTTTAAAGCACTATTCCTGCAATTCTGATTTGTTTACAAAGCCATACGCTGGCATTGTAAATCTACTGTATAAACTTCAAGAAGGCGACTTTAAATTAGCAGTGGCATCGAATAAAATGCATCAGGCAACTTTAGATTTAACTGAAAAATTTTTTCCTGAAATTAACTTTGTAAATATTTTTGGTCAACGCAGTGGAATTCCAGTTAAACCAAATCCAACTATTTTGAATGATATAATTTTAACAGCGGGAGTAGATAAGGCAGATGTATTATACGTTGGAGATTCTGGTGTTGATGTTTCTACGGCTTATAATGCCAAAGTAAATTTTGTTGGTGTTCTTTGGGGGTTTCGTCCCCGAATGGAATTAGAGGAAAATGGAGCTACAACGTTTGTTAATGATACTGAGGAATTATACAATTTAATCATTTCGTAATATAAAATTCAAACGAGCTGTCCGAAATTTTTTCCGAACAGCTCGTTTTTTTTGATAAAAGTAATTAACTATTACTTTTATTATCTGCTTACAATTGTGGACCTGAAGGAATCAATGCTTTTGCATCATCATTGTCACAGTATTGTTCAAAGTTTTTGATGTATTTAGCAGCAAGAGATTTTGCTTTTGCTTCCCATTCAGAAACTTCAGCATAAGTGTTACGTGGATCAAGAATTTCAGTGTCAACATTATTCAAAGCAGCTGGAGCAACTAAGTTCAAAATTGGAACTTTGATTGTTTCAGCTTTTTCGATTGAACCATCAATAATTGCATCGATAATTGCGCGAGTGTTTTTCAACGAAATGCGTTTTCCTGTTCCGTTCCAACCAGTGTTTACTAAATAAACTTTAGCGTTATGTTCTTTAGCTTTTCCAATCAATGTTTTTGCATACATGGTAGGGTGCAAAGTTAAGAAAGCTTCACCAAAAGCTGGAGAGAAAGATGGAACTGGTTCTGTGATACCACGTTCAGTTCCGGCTAATTTTGAAGTAAAGCCCGAAAGGAAGTGATACTGTGCAGATTGTTCGTCCAAAATAGATACTGGAGGCAACACCCCAAATGCATCAGCCGACAAGTAGATAATCTTCTTAGCATGTCCTGCACGTGAAGGAGAAACAATTTTGTTAATGTGATAAATTGGATATGAAACACGAGTATTTTCTGTTTTCGAAGCAGCTGCTGTATAGTCAGGTGTTCCATTTTCTTCTACTGTTACGTTTTCCAACAATGCATCACGACGAATAGCTCTCCAAATATCAGGTTCTTTGTCTTTTTCAAGATCAATAACTTTAGCGTAGCATCCACCTTCGTAGTTAAATACTCCATTATCATCCCAGCCATGCTCATCATCGCCTATTAAATAACGTTTTGGGTCTGCCGACAAAGTTGTTTTCCCTGTACCAGATAATCCGAAGAAAATTGCTACATCACCTTCTGCACCAACGTTAGCAGAACAATGCATCGAAGCCATTCCTTTTAATGGTAAATAGTAATTCATTAAGGCAAAAATTCCTTTTTTCATTTCACCACCATACCAAGTTCCACCAATAACTTGCATTTTGGTTGTTAGGTTGAACAATGTAAATACTTCAGAATTCAAACCTTGTTCTTTCCAATTTGGATTAACTGTTTTTGAACCGTTTAATGTTACGAAATCAGGTTCTCCATAATTAGCCAATTCATAATGTGAAGGTCGGATAAACATGTTTGTAACAAAATGAGCTTGCCAAGCTACTTCCATAACAAAACGTACTTTTAAACGTGTATCTTCGTTTGTACCGCAAAAGGTATCAACTACATAGATTTTTTTTGCTGTCGAAAGTTGTTTTGTAACCAAGTCTTTGCAATGATCAAAAACTTCAGATGTTGTTGGGCGATTAATAACGCCATCCCACCAAAGATGTTCATCAGTTACTGCATCTTTTACAAAAAATTTATCCTTAGGAGATCGTCCGGTGAATTTGCCTGTATCAACTGATACAGCACCTGTTGTGGTTAATACCCCTTTTTCAAAACCTTCGTTTGAAGGGTCAATTTCAGCCTGAAAAAGTTCTTCGTAGGTTGGGTTGTGTAGGACTTCGAAATTTCCCGAAATGCCGTACTTGCTCAAATCCAAATTTGCCATTTTTTTTGTTTAATTGAATTAATATATATTTGATTTATCTTTTTATTTTATACCTTTTTCGGCACTACAAAAGTACGAAATTTTTTTTATACTATCAAAAACTAATAGAGAAATATTTCTTTAATTAGCTTATTTCTATATTTTATTTGTTTGTCTACTTTTATTGAAATATTGATTCAATTTTGTAATATCTATGTCATGTTAATTCAATTCTTAATCTCAAATTAATTGTAATTTGGATGATTTTTTAGAATATGGTTCAAAATTTGTGTTTAATAACATATTTTTCGTATCTTTGCAGTGAGAAAATTTAAAAAGCAACTTAAAAAATTACACTTTTATGTTAAACGAAAAAATTGGCATTAATGCAGGAGCTGTATGGAGTGCATTGGCCGAAGGCGAATTAAATGTTAAGGCCATAAAAAAATCAACAAAACTTGCCGAAAAGGATCTAAACTTAGCGTTAGGATGGTTAGCCCGTGAAGGTAAAATTGCTTTTAACGAGGTGGAAGGAGAATTATTTATTGCATTAGTGTAGTAAAACTAACAAAAAAAAGCAGGCTAACTATTTGTTAGTCTGCTTTTTTGTATATAAATGTTCTTTTTGATTGAAATTTTTAGTTTAAAAAATTTCATAAATAAAAAAAATGGACTATCTTTGCAGCCGCTTTAAGAGAAAAGCAATTTTATATTTGATTTAATAAACATTTAAATCATAAAAAACATTTTGCGAAAATAGCTCAGTTGGTAGAGCACGACCTTGCCAAGGTCGGGGTCGCGGGTTCGAGTCCCGTTTTTCGCTCAATTGAAAATTTAGTGAATTTTTTTACGGGACGAGAAGTTTATCCCGTGACTATTGGCATACGGGGAGTCCCGTTTTTAGCTCAATAATTAACTGTTTATCTTGCCCGGATGGTGGAATGGTAGACACGAAGGACTTAAAATCCTTTGGCTTCACGGCTGTGCGGGTTCAAGTCCCGCTTCGGGTACAATGGTTAAAGTATAAAACCCTCACAATCAATAGGTTGTGAGGGTTTTATATTTTTCGGGGTGTACTAAAGGTGTACTTTTCAACCAAACAACAACAAATAGGCTCTTTATTGCCAAATATGGTTTGTTATTATTGGCCACAAAAAAACCGCTCCAAAATTGATTGAAACGGTTTTTAATTTTTGGTAAAAATTTGTTTGTCGGTATCATTCGGCAACCTTTTTTCTTTTGCGCAAAATAGGGGGGCGGGTATTACTTTTTAAAAATGTTTGCCATCATAAAATTTTCAGTCATTTCGTCAAGTTCAAAATATCTATTTTCTAACTTCTTTTTTCTGATAGCTTGTTTTGTCGGTTTACCCCTGAAAGTAGTTTGCTTTCGTTTTTTACTTTCCCAAATCTTTTCAACTTTATCCCTCACGTTTGTAAATCTATCAATTATCTGATATTTTTTTGAGCTGGTTTGAGCTGTGTAATACAATCGGTTTTGATAGGCTTCACGGGCTTTGAAGTGTTGGCTCCCATACGCTCGGTATAATATACGGCAACGCTTTTTTGATACGGGGCAACGGAAATACAAAACACTCCCTTTGCCCAAATTTGAGGGTTTAAACTCAATTTGTACTTTGTAGTTCATTGCGGTTTTTGTGCCCGTTCTATTATCAATCACATTGTAATTGAGTATTAAATAACTGCCATCTTGGGTGTGGTGTGTTTCAATACCTATAACACTGCCATCGCTCCAACTCATACGCTGGGTGTGGCTCCCGTGTCCACGTTTGAAAAAATCAAAATATCCCATTGCTTTGAGCTTGGAAATTTCAAGTCTTTGTATTGAGTTTACTGTTTGCGCCCCTGTGCTATCTCGTCCCATATTTTGAAATTATAACCTAAATTGTTAGTACTTATCGTTTGCAACTTGAAAAAAACTGATTAATCAATATCAATTTCCCAAACGCTCGGCTCGCCTTTTGTCATTGATACGCTTTCAACCTTTGGTAATACATAAGGCAAAAGTTTGAGCAATACATCAAGTTTTTTGTCGGGTGCCAATGCTGCTAATTTTTCGGGTAATTGATTGAGCTCTTTTTCAACTATTGATTTTAAAGTAGCTCTCAAATCTTTTGTAAGTGTTGGTTCGTTTGTTTTCATGCTGATAAAATTTGTTTTAAAGTTTGTAATCTATTCAAGTGAGGCAAAAATACAGTTACCCCGTTATTTGCTTTCAATGTTGAAAGGTGGCTCTCAATAAATAAGGGCACATTTAAAATCATACTACATTCGTTTAATCTTAGTGGCTGGCTTGGTAGTTCAACCGCTGCAAAATAATTTTCAAGTTCGGATATTTCCACGCTCCAATTTTGTTTGGTTTGCGGTTTATAAATAGGTTCGGAAATTGAGGGGGCACAAAAAAAATGTTTGTTTTCAAGTTCACTTTTTTCACTTTTTGCACGGGCTGGCTCAATAATATTTTGAGGGGGGCAAAAAATAAGTTTGTTTTCGGTTTCACTTTTTTCACTTTTTACACTTTCACGAAATAAACGCCAATCCTGACAAATCAAATAATCGGCAATATCGCACCCGTTCGCCCGTTCGGCTTGGCTGGCTTCACGCTCCAACAAATCGGATATTGTAAACCGTGCCCCTTTTATGGTGTTCAATTCTTTGAGCTTAGAGTTCCATAAATCAAACGCTTTGCCATCGGTTGAAAGGTCGGGAAATAACACCACGTCCCGCCCCTGTAATGCTTGGCACTTGGCAACGTTTAAGCTGCTTAGGTTGTACACTGCAATCCATAAAAACCGCTCGGGCACGTTGGGCAATCCAAAATATAAAGTCCCGTAAATCGCACTCTTTGGGGCTTCAACCAATGCCACGGGGTTGAGCGGGTATTTTGTCAAAAGGTGTTCGCCAAATAAGCAACTCACTTTTGTTTCATTCAACTCATACGCTGGCAACCAATTGGGTAAAAGGTCGCCCCGCTGTGAGTAGTTGTATCTTAGTATTGAATGTATAAAGCTGGTTTTGGTGGTGTGGTTCGCACTATCAAACCGCTTCACTTGTATTGCACGGATATTGTTTTTAATGTCGATAAAAGGCAACGCAATCGCCCCGCCCCAATCGGCAACCGTGCCCAAATAGTATTGAGCAATCACGGCTTCAATTTCGATCGGGTCAAACGGATAGGCAACACGCCCCAAAAGGTTTTGAATAAATACGTTTTTTTCGTAATTGTCCAACGTCCCCGCCAATACTTCAAAAGGTATTGCGGTTTGTGGTTGCGGTTCGTGTTTGGTTGAGCTGGTTTGTATATCCACAAAAGCAACTTCAAAGGTTTTTTCAATGAATGTATTGAAATAGGGCTTTTTGTCGGTTCGGCTCAAATACCAATCCAATACAAAACAACCTTTGGGCAATACTTCGCAAATCATTTTTTTTGGAATATAAAACCGTTTGCCCGCCTGTTCAATTACATTGCTTTTGTCTGAATAGTTTTCAAACGAATCATACGGCACAAAATACGCTTTGGCTGGCACTGGTTCGGCAATTGGTCTGTTATGGTGGCCACATTTATTTTCACGGTCGCATCGTCCGTATTGCTCGGGGCAACATTCGCCCGTTACACTATCAATGTAACGAACAAAAGTTTTTTTTCCACACTCGGGGCAAATGCTTTTTGAGTTCCCTTTTTGTAATATGTATTTATATTGCTTTTCCATATCAATATTATGTTTGCAAATTGCAAATGCTTATATAAGGGTTTGCAAACTTGCAAAGGAAAATTATTATTTGTAAAAAGTTTTTGCAAAGGTATTTTGCAAACGTGCAAACTGCTATTAATCAGTTAATTCAATTTCAATTAAACTATAATAAACAACCTTTTCCCTCTCGGTCTTTATAAGTTTACAAAATTTGCCATCTTTGTTGTAAATCGACAAATTACCTTTGTAAATTTCTTTTAATCGTGTTTCAATAGTTCTTTGTGATGCTTTGAAGTCTTTACATAGTTTATCTAAAAATTCGGTTCGTGTCATTTCTAATCCATCGCCCAAATACATTTCAATAAAATCTATCATGTCCTCGTTGCTGGCTTTGTGTTTACGACTATTTATTAAAGTTGAAACATCTCCCACATCTGCCAAAATTAAACCTTTTGCCTCTTCACTGTATTTTATATGAAAAGGGGTGTGTTTTGCTGTACTTCTACATTTTAGATATTTCACTTTTATCAAATCAGTATCTTCATTGCTCGCATCTTTTTCAAAACTAACTTGCATTACTGTACTGGCTTTATTCATTAACTCTGTACCAAAATGCCCCCTTGCCTTATCACTTTTGGGGTTTTCATGTATAAGGCAAAGAAATATAACATTGTGCTCATTAATTGCCATGTTCATAAGGTCGATAAGTTCCATACTTTTGTCGGTCTTATTAAAATCCTCAATACAATCGGTCGAAACATCTAATACTATAAACAAAGGGCTTTGAGTAATTTTTTTTGTGTAGTTTAGATATTCATTTAATACTGAAAATCGGTCTTTTCTATTTATTTGAAGTAAACTAATATACTTAAAATTTTCGGGGTGTTCTTGCCTTGTATATCCCGCTTTAATCTGTATTGACTGTAAAGCATAAGGCAATTGCTCTGACAAATTGCGCTCTGTATCTACATAAACAACCGTGTGAGTAGTTTCAATGTTAAGCCTATTATAGCCTAATAACTCATTATAGCAACTTTCTTTTTTCATAAATGCTGCACATAGGTTTTCTGCTAATCGGCTCTTATGTACGCCCGCCTGTCCCTGAATTACATTTATTGTATGTGGAAATATTACAGCGTTTTCGCCTTGTTTCAATACGGGTTCTGAAAATCGTATTTCATTTGCTTTTAACTCCCTTAGTTTGCTGTAAGTGTTGAGTACTATTTGCAAATTATCTGAAATAATTGGGTTTGCCATTGCTTCAACGTGTGTTTTTATATCCGTTGCGGTTAAGCTATCAAATTTCGGCTTCAAAGGTTTGCTATTTGCCTTATTATCACTATCTTTGTGTATCATTTCGGGGGTGGTGGCTGTGGTGGCTGCTGCCTCTGTTTCTTTTTCCATTATTTACGCCCCCCGTGTTTACCCGTTACAACATACGTGCTGGCTGCCTCTTCAATTTCGGTTTGTGGTTTTACCCTCACACTCAACAAATACGCCTCCAACTCTTCACGGTCGAAAAAAATCATTTTCCCGTTCGGTTTATAGTGAGGCACAATTTTTTGTGAAGTCATTTTATACAAACAACTTTTTGAAATACCCGTGTAGCTGGCTGCCTCGTCAAATGTCAATACTTTCTTTTCCATTTTCTTTTATTATTACAATTGATTAAAAAAACTCGGGGCTGCAGTCCCTTTGTTTGGGTTTTTGTAATTACAAATGCAAAGGTCGGTAAAGAATAAAAACAAAAGAATATACACGTATTTACAGTAAAAGGCTGTAAAAGGTTTGGGCTTTTTGGTAGGCTGGTGTAAAAAGTGAAAAAAGTGAAAGTCAAAACAAACTTTATTTTTGTGGGGGGGGCACAAAAAAAGGGGCGAAAATTGCCCCTTAGTGTGAAAAGTGAAAAAGTGAAGTTCAAAACAAACATTATTTTTGTGCCTCTGAAATTATTTTATCAATAAGTTCGTACCCTTTGGGCTTACTTGTTTTGTTTATTGAGAAATACCCTTGTTTAATTTGTGCCATGTTTTTAATGTCAAAAATACTGCTGCCAATTGCCCACAATCTACCATTATCAATACATAAATTATCAATCAAATAAACAGCCAAATTACTTTGATTAAGCCATTTTGTTGAGTAGCTTGTATAGTTGTCATTTGTGCTCCCAAACGCCCAAATAAACCCCTCTTTGTCTTTGTCGGGTATAAATCCATTCAATACCAATAAATCAAACAGTTTGCCCCGCTGGGTATCATTGAGTTTTGTTTGTAGCTGGCTTTTTGGCTTGGTATCTTTTGATATTTTTACTCCTTTTTGTAACTCAATATACAAACAGTTAATTTCGTCAAAGAAAAAAAGGTGTGCCAAATAATCTGTAATTGTATCTTTTTTATATTCTGATAAGTTACAAATTAAATTTTCAGCAATTTCAAAATATGAAATAGTTTCAAAATTTTCGGGGTCTGGTCTGTAAAAATCTTTCCACTCCTTTTTTTCAATTATCGTTTTATTTACAAGTATTATTTCATTTGATAAATAAATCTTTTGAATTTCAATAGATAAATAATCAGTGTACTCAAATAGTCTTTTGAGTAATTGCCATGTTTTTTTATCAGCTTCAACAATTAATTGTATACTTAATACCATTCTCTTTTTCTGATTTATTTTTACGCTGGTGTACCAAATCACGAAAACTATTAATTAATTGGGGGTATATTTTAAACATAATTTTTTAAATTTCAAATGTTGGTAAACTGTTTATTGCTTTTTCTTTGAGGCTGTCAACCGCTCGGGTATATTTTTCGGTATGTTTGAGGCCTGAATGTCCCAATAGGCTGGCAACGGTTTTAATGTTCGCCCCGTTGTTTAGTATATTCACGGCAAAAGAATGTCGCCCGCAATGCCATGTAATATGTTTATCAATACCCGCTTTGGCTGTCCAATGCCTCAACGCTTTCAAACACATTGTTTGGCTGGGTAAATCAAATATAAAAGTATCTTTTGCGGGTTTATCGCCAATTAATGAAAGTAAACCATCATTGAGCGGAATGTTTACCCAACTGCTTGAGCTGTGCCCTTTGGTTTTGGCTTGGTTAAACTTCAATATCTTATTTGAATAGTCAACCATACTAAATTTCAAATCAATAATATCGCAAAATCTTATTCCCGTATAAAGTGTAAAAATAAACGCCCGCCTCGTATTGAGGTTTTGTTCGGGGTAATGTGTGGCAATAAGTTTTTTCATTTCGTCAACGCTCAAAACGTCTTTTGTGAGTGCGTTTTCGTCAACCTTACAAACAACGCCCGTGCACGGGTTTTTAGATATTACATTGTGCTCAACTGCATACTTAATAACTTTTTTGAAACGTTTGTAAAAAGTCAACGCCCCCTCGCCCGTGCTTTTGCTTTCCAAATACTCAACAAACGAAATCATCATATCTTTTGTAAGCTGGTCGGGTCGGATATTGTTTTTGTAAATTGGATATTCCAAAACTAAAAAATCTTTGAAACGCTCAAAAGATGCTTTTATCATTCGAATATCGGCTTTTGTATATTTGTCAATATACGCTTGGTAATACTCTAAAAAGTTTATTTTCTTTGAGCTTGTCAACCGTTTACCCGTTTTATCTTTTTTGAGTTCTTGTTCTTTTTCAATTCGTATTGATTGAGCAATTTCAAGGGTTTCTTTATTTGTGTTGCGTTCTATTGGTGTTCGGGGGTTCGCAATCAAATAAAGGTTTAAAAATTCCTTTTGTCGGTCGTGTTTGATATGAATTTTTTCATTCTCATCAATCCATTCGGTACGCCCCAAATAATATTCTAAATACAAACTTAGTCGCCCGTCTGAAAGTGGCTTTTGTTGTAACTTTGGGTTTTCTTTGGCTTTTGCCTCTAATTTTGCCATGATTAAAAAATTGATAAAAAGTTTTTAATTTTTGTGTTGAAAATATTTAGTACACCTTTTGAATGCCATTTAATTTACTGATATACAATAATATATTTGCATTTTTGAAATTTTAGTACACCCTGAAATAATTTGTTGATTTTCAGTGGGTTGCAAACAAAAACATCTATTAAACCTATATTTTTATAACTTATTGATTATCTTATAGTTTCTTTTCTTTGCAAAGGTACAAAAAAGTTTTGTTTTGGGGTGTACTAAAGGTGTACTAAATAATAAAACAAGGGCAAATAAGGGCAAAAATGAACAAAAATTAAATTGCTATTGCATTGATAAACAGTGGTTTTATTTTCTTTTATTTGCTTTTTTTAGTCGGTTTCGTTCCCGCTTCGGGTACAACGGTTAAATTAAAAAACCCTCATAATCAATAGGTTATGAGGGTTTTTTAATTTAGGGTAGCAAATTACTCACAAAGTTGATATTTACTCTTTTACATTTGGTAATTCTAAACCATACCCTTTTTTCTTATCCTCTGCTTTCAATAGAAATGCAAAAAGTATTGCAACTGCTCCAAAACATGCAAAAATCAACATCGGAATCGTGTAGTCATATTGCGTTATCATTTGCATTTTTCCTTCAATCATTGTTTCTTCAGATTTGATTATACAATATTTGTCCAATACATAGCCAATTAATAGTGGTACTCCCATCAAACCCCAGTTTTGTACCCAAAATATCATTGCATAAGCTGTCCCTAATTTGCTGTGAGGTATTATTTTAGCTACTGCGGGCCACATAGCTGAAGGTACGAGCGAAAAAGAAATTCCCAAAAGAATTACTAAACCTATTGCAATGCTAAAACTGTTCAGAGAAGGTATTGCAAATAATAAATGTACAACAACTAATAAGATTGAACCTAAAATCATTATACTTGCTGCTTTTCCTTTTTTGTCGGATATTCCGCCAAACAATGGTGTTAGTAATAATGCGCTAAATGGAAGTAGGGCAGGGATATAACCCGCAAACGTATCGTCTACATCAAATTTTTGTACAATTAAGTTGGTGGCAAATTTAATAAATGGAAATACTGCAGAATAGAATAATACACACAATGCTGCTATATACCAAAATGCACGGTTTCGGGCGATTTCAAAAACATCACCAAATTTGAATTCTTCTTCACTCAAAACACCGGCTTCTTTTTCTTCCCGATCTAATTTTTTATCCATAAATATAAATAGGAAAAAAACTAATAAACTAACACAAAGTAAAATCATTGCTGCAATAATTGGTGTACTTACATTATGTGTGAGTTTATAAAGTGGTAGTGGTGTGAACATAGCCAAAGCAGTTCCAATTCGTCCGGTAGAAGTATTAAGTCCAATTGCTAAAGCCATTTCTTTGCCATTGAACCAGCGAACTACGGCTTTATTGGCTGCAATTCCAAACATTTCGCTTCCAACTCCAAAAATACCAAAACCCAATCCGGCAATAACTGCCGATTTAGATGTAGGGCTTAAGAGTTGCCACGAACCGATTGAGAATTCGTATGTGCCAGCGCCAATATGTCCATCAATAGCCCAGTACTTGATAAATGCTCCAATTAACATTATACATATTGCAAAAACACCAGTAAATCTGGTTCCAAATTTATCCAATAGCATACCACTGAATACAATCATTAATAAAAATACATTAAACCAACCGTAGCCGCTTGTAAAAAATCCATATTCGGTTGCTGTCCAATCTAAGTTCCCTTGTAGTTTTTCTTGCAATGGCGCCATAGCGTCAGTTAGATAATACATACACAACATGGTAACCGACACTAAGATTAAAACAAACCATCTGGCTGTTTTTGAATCACGAAGTGGAGAAGTTTTTTTCATTGTTTTAAACTTTTTGATTATAAATTCCGTTTTTATTAAAAAATAATAGATGACTTTTTGTTACGTAAATCAAAATATATTTTTAATCCTCTGTTTTTTCTGTTTTTAAAAACAGCCGCAAATCTACTTAAAATATTTTTACTTTTCATATTTAACTGACATTATTGCTATTTTTGTCAGTAAATAAATAAAGGTATCATTATTGAAAAAACAAAAAACAATAATCTGGACTACATTTTTATAATTTCGAGTTTATTAATGTAAACTTTTACTTAAATTTGTCAGTCAAAAAATAAAATAAAAGTTATGACCATAAATTATTCAGAAACATTACATAACATATTGTTATTCAGTGCTCAAGAAGCCGAACGGTTAGGCAATAACTATGTAGGACCCGAGCATTTATTGCTTGGTCTACTTCGAAATGGTAATGGTAGGGCTATCGATTTGCTAAATCAATCGCACGTAAATTTAATTAAAATTAAGCAAGTGATTGAAAGTCAGATTCGTACAGACGTTGATCCTGTTGGGATTGAACTTCCTATTCTTAAAAGCACAGAACGTATAAAGAAAATCATGGAGCTTGAGGCTCGTTCGCTAATGAACGAAACTGCCGACACAGAGCATCTTTTGCTCGCTATTTTGAAAGAAAAAAACAATCTTGCATTCGAGACACTAAACGAGGAAAATATTTCGTACGATAAAATTAAAGCGCTTTTGTCACAAACAAATAATCTACCTATTCAAGGTGCAGCATTTCAGGATGATGAAGATGAAGATGAAGATCCTCGTCGCAAACAAAAAGCTCCAACAGGTGCGGCAGCACCAAATAAGCAGTCTGAAACTCCCGCATTAGATACCTTTGGTGTTGACATTACAAAGGCAGCTAAAGAAAATCGGCTTGATCCAATTGTAGGCCGCGAAAAGGAAATTGAACGTTTAGCTCAAATTTTAAGTCGTCGAAAGAAAAATAATCCAGTGTTAATTGGTGATCCTGGTGTCGGAAAATCAGCTATTGTCGAGGGACTTGCATTGCGAATTATTCAACATAGAGTATCGCGTGTACTGTTTGACAAAAGGGTTGTTTCGCTCGATATGGCTTCCATTGTTGCCGGAACAAAATATCGTGGACAATTTGAAGAGCGTATAAAGGCTATTTTGAATGAATTACAGAAAAATTCTGACATTATACTTTTTATTGACGAAATTCATACTATTGTTGGTGCTGGTGGAGCTCCTGGTTCTCTCGATGCTGCAAATATGTTAAAACCGGCATTGGCTCGTGGCGAAATACAGTGCGTGGGAGCTACTACGCTCGACGAATATCGCCAAAGTATTGAAAAAGATGGTGCATTGGAACGTCGCTTTCAGAAAGTAATGGTAGACCCTACTAATGCTGATGAAACTTTGCAAATTCTCGAAAATATTCAAGATCGCTACGAATATCATCATAATGTCCGCTA
Source organism: Porphyromonas cangingivalis (assembly GCA_945902955.1). GTDB lineage: Bacteria > Bacteroidota > Bacteroidia > Bacteroidales > Paludibacteraceae > Paludibacter. The sequence continues at coordinate 12,731 of CAMDNO010000002.1, read as the reverse complement.
TACGCCCGAAGCCATAAAGGCTTGTGTTCGACTAACCGACCGTTACATTACCGACCGTTGTTTTCCTGATAAAGCTATTGATGCTTTGGATGAGGCGGGTTCGCGCGTACATATTGGTACAGTTTCGGTTCCTGCTGAAATTGAAGAACTTGAAAAGAAAATTGAGGATTTGAAGAAGGAAAAAATGCGCGTGTTATCTGAACAGCGTTATGAGTTGGCTGGTCCTATTCGCGACCAGGAAAAGCAAACACAATACATGCTCGATGATGCTATTAAACGTTGGGAGCAAGACTCTCATAAACATCCAGAAAATGTTGATGAAGAACAAGTTGCAGAGGTTGTGGCCATGATGTCGGGAATTCCTGTTCAGCGTATTGCACAAGCTGAAGGTCTTAAATTACGACAAATGAAAGAAGTGCTTACGAATAAAGTGATAGGGCAGGATGAGGCTGTTAATAAAATCGTTAAAGCTATACAACGTAATCGTATCGGATTAAAAGACCCTAATAAGCCAATTGGTTCATTTATATTTATAGGACCAACGGGTGTTGGCAAAACACATTTAGCTAAAATTTTAGCTGAATTTATGTTTGATAGTTCCGATGCTTTAATTCGTGTGGATATGAGCGAATATATGGAAAAATTTAGCGTTTCGCGTCTAATTGGAGCGCCTCCAGGATATGTTGGATATGAAGAAGGGGGGCAGTTAACTGAGAAAGTACGTCGCAAACCTTATTCCATTATTTTGTTAGATGAAATAGAGAAAGCCCATCCCGATGTGTTTAATTTGCTTTTGCAAATGATGGACGAAGGAAGATTGACTGATAGTTTAGGAAGACGCATTGATTTTAAGAATACAATTATTATTATGACTTCGAATGTTGGCACTCGTCAGTTGAAGGATTTTGGTAAAGGTGTTGGTTTTAATACTCCTACTGATGTGAAAATGGATTCTGAATTTTCGCGAAGCGTAATTCAGAAGGCATTAAACCGTACTTTTGCTCCTGAGTTTCTTAATCGTGTAGACGATATTATTATGTTCGATCAACTGAATAAAGAATCCATACGATCTATTATTGATTTGGAACTCAAAGGATTATTTGGTAGAGTAATAACTTTAGGTTATAAATTGGAACTTACAAACGAAGCCAAAGATTTTATTGCTGATAAGGGTTACGACGTTCAGTTTGGTGCTCGTCCATTAAAACGTTCTATACAAAAATACCTCGAAGATGCTTTAGCCGACATCGTTTTAGGTGGCGAATTAACCGAAGGAGATACAATTTTGATGGAATTAGTTACCGAAACATCTGAAATAAAAGCAAAAATTGTAAAACCAGAAGTAGTTGAGAGTTAATACTGCTTTTTAATATATTTAAAAATCCCCAATTATCCTTTATGGTAAATTGGGGATTTTTTATTATTGTTTTCTCCTTTTTCTAAAATCCAAAACTGAACCCAGCACTGATGGTAAGCTTATTACCTTGAAAAAAACTAGGTGAATAGTATTCGAGTGTTTCGGCAGCTGTCATGCGATTTTCGCCAAACGTGGCTGGTAAGGTTGGCTCAAATGCTTCCATATTGCTGTTTTCGGCTTTAAAAAATACATAACCATTATTTATTACTTCAAATGTACCGTGTAAACCAATAGTTTGATTTTTCCAGATTACTTCTCCTAAACTAGGTTGACTAATTATACCGTCTACTTTGCCCGTAATCCCATTTGAAGTGCCTCTACGAACATAGTCGTATTCATTCCCATGTTGTGCATTGGTGTAAAATAATTTAAAATCTAAACCTCTAAATGGTTTGTACTGTAATGCAACATACATTTCTTGCGAATTATCTCCCAAATAATGTCCAAGATTATAACTATTCGAAGCATAAGTTAAAAGAGGAATAGAATGCTTGTAATTTAAGATATTCGAACGAGTATATTCAAATACAGTAGAAAGGTTTTTTATGGGAAAATTAGAAACAAAAACACCTGCTTTTACAGAAATTGGATTTGCTTCTTTGTTAGATGGCTTTAAACGCTCAAAATTAAATTCGTCGATAAAAATTGATGAGTATAAATTCGTATGCTTAAGGTTTCGAGAACTAACATTCATAAACATTTGAGAGTTTTGATTTTCGGTTCCCAATCCTTTAGTCAAGGTGTGGTCAATGGATTTATAAAAAGCAATTGGAATCAAATAACCACCCTGAATTGATTTTTCTGCATAGATAATTGAATTTCCAACTGAAATTTTTAAATTTTTTACAGGGGTAAATGTGAACATATTGGCTGCCATAAATTTATTTGCAGGTCGAAACGATTTATTTGTACCATTTTCGAGGTAATAATATGAACTATCAACTTCATTCGAAACTAACCAGGCGTGTAAGTAATTCATTTCGAACCATTTTGCAGGTTTTAAGTGAAGAGTTATCATCGGAATGGAAGGAGCTCTACCCGAAAGTATGTTCGACCCATGATAATTGTCGCCCCAAATCACATTGTCTTTTATAAGCCCAATAGACCCCCATTTGTTTGATATTTTAATTCCCCCTCGGGAGTCGCTGTAATCACCACCATAGGAGGCTTCTTTGTATTGATAGCCGGGTTGATCGTTTAAATAATTATAACCCGAAAGCTTTTCGCCATTGTTCGAAAAATCGCGTAAACTACCGTAAATAGTTACATTCTTTCCAATAGATGCTTGAAATTCGGCTCCAATCCAACGTTGAATAATAGTTTCACTCGAATTATTCAATACATTCATGCCCAGAGCAGGCGTAATGCGTGCTTTGAATAACGAATCCTTATAAAAAATACCTGGAGCTAAGAGAGCGGCTTTACTATTTTTGTTTTTCCATAATTGCCAATTGGAAGTTGGTAATTGATTGTTTTCAATTGCCAAGTCGTTGAGATAGAAAGTTATTTCGGCTTGCTGACGCTTCGAAAGTTTTTCGGACTGTTTTTGTGCTTCGAGTAATTTTTCCAAAATTAAAGTGCGGCTATATGGTTTTACAGCTGAATTTAATTCGTAGAATCCACTATTCGCTAATTCATCTACAAAATCGTATATTTTATAATACGATATATGTTGTGGAATGTCTTGAGCTTTAATATATAAGGCCAAAACCAAAAATATAAGAGAGAGTTTTATCTTCATTTTGTTATAAACTTTAATTGAGTATTTCAACAACCCATGCAACTATACTATTTACTATAAGCTATTTACTATAAACTAACTAAGCACTTCTTGCTTTTTTAAATAATATATTTTTTAAAATCAGAAAAAAATACATGAAATCTGTAAATAAAGTGCCTTTCGTTTGGCACGAATGAAGGTATTTCATTTCCGAGTCTTCAATCTCTTCGAGCGTTTTAGGCATGTCAACATAAAAAGGAGGTAGTAATCCGGGTTTAAATTGAGTGCGTAAATCCTGTAATTCTCTACTATATAAACTAAAATAATGTGCACTAATCGGCCTTACACCAACTATTTTCATTTCGCCACGTAACAAATTGATAAGCATGGGTAGTTCGTCGAGCCAATATTTACGCATAAACCTTCCAAGTGTAGTTACACGAATATCATGTTTAAATTTTCCTCCATCCTGCAAGCTGTTTTTGCCATATATATAAGCTTGCAGAAACTCTGAATAGGGATGCATGGTACGGAATTTATAAACATCGAACTTTTTACCATTTTTTCCAATACGATTTAGTTTAATAAGAGGTCCATGAAAACGTTTTATATTTGCATCAGGTTGTTTAATACGTTTGGCAAATATATAATTATTTTGTCCAATTTTTTTTTCAGATATTATCTCAAAGCCACATAAATAAAGTCGTCCTAAAACTTCAGTTTTCGAAAGTACACGGTTTTTACCTCCTGTTAAGTCGTAGTACAAACGTTTTGTAAAAAACAGTTTAGGCAAAAAACGATTAAAAATGAAAGCAATCGAATAAATTATATAGTTTAATCCTTTAGGAAACTTACTTAAAAATCGCTTTTTAATAGTGCTTTTAGTTTCAAAACAGCAAACAAACATTCCATTATCAGGTAATTTGGTATTAATAACCGAAAACATTTTGTTTAAGCCTCGAATATTATTTAATAGTTGCAAATTTACAATGGTGGAAAATTTGTATTTTGCCCTAATTTTAAAATCATCTATGGAAGTTGAAAAACTAATATAGGTATTTCCGCTTCGTAAATCAATTTTTTGCGACAATTCGTTTAGTACTTTTTCTCCAGAAAATTCAGTAATTACCTGAATTAAATCACGGTAACTTTCTTCGTCTAATGGAGTTGCCGATTTTACATTGGCTTCCGTTCGCACATCTTTTTCAATAACCTCTTCATTGTAATTTGCAGCATACAACATGGCAAAATACAAAAAATGAAAAGCTGAATTAACAATAAATAAAGCAGTAGTGAAAGTGAAAAGAACGCTCACCGAAAAGTATTTGTTAAATAAAAAATAAGATATTGCCCACATTGTAATAAATGTGATTAGTGTGGCATAAACCAAATTGAATGAAGTATTTACATATTTCTGCAAATGAAGTGGTCTATATCTACCTAAAGAATAGGATACAATAAGCCAAATTCCTAAATAAATAAAAGAGGCAATATCGTACTTCTCAAATGGGTTTCGTGTTGTAAGCGGGAAGTACCGTAATACAACAAAAATACATAATGCTAAAAATATTAAATCGAATATTATGCTTATTTTCGACGGTTTGTAAGGGAATTTAGATTTGGTCATTTCATTAATTTACTTTCAAATTTCTACTTCATTATTAGCTTTTTCAACAATTTTTGCTGCTTCCATTTTGGTTTTTTCCACTAAATTTGCTGCTTGCTTTCGCGCTGTTTCTTCTAATTTTTTTGCAGCTATTTCGGCAGCTTTCTTTGCAAATGGATTTGTTGATTTAGCTACCAAATCATTTCCTTGTTTTTTAGCCTCATCTATTAAGATGTTTCCTTGTTTTACTGCATCGGCAATCAGTTTATCTGCTTTTTCGTTAGCTGCAATAATAGCATCTTCTTTTCGTTTACGAGCAGCTTCTAAGGCTTTCTCTTTAGCATCATCTACTTTTTTTGTTACATCTTTCACTGCTTTATCTTTTACATTATTCAAAATGTCAGTAGCCGTACCCTTCAAATCAAGTACAATTGTTGGTTTTTGAAATGTTCCACCCATTTTGAACCCAACTGTCGAAAATTTTCCATTATTAATTTTATCAGGCAATTGTACTTTCCCCTTGTAATCAATAGATTTATCGATGCCAGTGCTTCCACCTAAATTAAAACCAACATCTTTAATTTTGAAATCAAATGGTTTGGTAATCAATTTTCCATCTGAAATGCTAAAGTTCATTGCTAAATCTTTTATTGTTACAGGTACTAAATCCGATTTATTTAGCTTAGAAGCTAGTACATCTAAAGCAGGAACATTTTTAAGACCAACATGTAGTGTGTTAAATGTGCCACCACCTACAACAGATAATGGATCAGGCATCATATCGCTTTTTAGTAAACTATTGAATTTTAAGTTTGTCGAGAATTTACCAGCCGCTTTACCTAAAATTGGTGCAAATTTCTGAAGTGTTTCTACTTGCGAAAAAATTTCGTTAAAACCAACTTCTTTTATTTGCAAATTCAAATCAACTTTTGGCTTCAAAGAATCCACAGTGCTATAAACTCCATTCATCAAAAGCGCCCCCCCGAATCCGTTAAGTGCTACATTTTGCATTTTCAATTCGCTATTAGCTGCTATCAACTGTCCTTTTACATTATCGAAAACCATTTTTTCATATAAAAGTTTTTTAACGTTTGCCTGCATATCAAAATCAATATTTTTCGGAATTCGAATAATACGCATAGGTGTCGAACTACTATCAGCTGCTACTGGAGCAGTAGATTTAGGCATAAAGTCATTCACATTCAGATAATTTGAACTTACGGAAAGGTTACCTTTAAGCGTTTTGTCTTGAAGTGTATATGCAATAAAATTCTCAAGACGGCCTGATGCCGAAAAATCATTTTTTCCAATTTCCATTTTTAATGCTTCGAGATTTACCTTTTCTTTGTCGAAAATAATACGTGCATCACTTACTTTTACTTTTTGTGGAAGCATACTTGTTTCAGCTTCTAATTTGCTAACATTCATACTGCCCGAAAAGTCAATTTTGTCAAAATTATTATTTTCAACATCTGCTTGGCGCGCAGCGAGATTCAAATTAGTTTCAAAAAATCCGTTTAGTTTTGTCTTTTCATCCAAAGGGTAAACATCTTTTATCATTCCCAAATTAATTTTGCCTTGAGCTTTTAAAGCTAAAAAAGTATTGCTCATGGGGTTTTCGATATGTATTGATGCTTTGAAAGCATTTCCAGCCAATAAAAACGAAAAGTTAGATAAGTCAATTGTAGTTTCATCCAGAGTTCGTCCTGGATTTTTTAACTGTGCAGCAATTTGAATATTATCTACCGATTTTGGTAGTTTAGGGTATTTAAACCAACCATTGGTGGCTTTTAACTTTAAATCGAAAGCAGGATAAAATTCGCCTATGTACAAACCTTTTACTGTTCCTTGCATTGCAAAATCGCCTTTAGTTTCAATATCTTCGAACGAATTAGCATAAAAAACAGGAATTAATGAAAGTATAGATTTGAAAGTAGCGTTTTCTGTTTTTACTGCCAAATCCATATCCCATCCATCTTTTATGCCTTTCAGCCAGCCATTAATTTGAAAAGGTAAATCATTTATTTTCGATTTATTTTCGCTAAAACTAAATTTCATATCGTTCAAATTGGCATTTATAGTAGCATCAATCGAAGCTTGCGCCTTCGAGATGTATTCCATACCTTCCCAAACAAAGCTAAGTGAGTCGCAGGTTGTTTTAGTTATTAATTGCGAACTGTCGGCTGTGAAATCTCCGGAGGTGCTGTGATTCAGTCTGTTGAAAATGAATTTCATTTTTGCTGATTCGTAGTTGTAGGTTACATCGGCATTGTTTATATTGAACTCTTTCAATTTCCAATGAAAATTTAGGGCAGATGTGTCAACTGCGGCAGTCGAGTCAGTTTTCCAAATTTCCCAATTTGCCTTCCCATTTGGTAATACGCGAACATAAATTTTGGAGTCGTTAAATTCTAATTTTTGGATATCATACCCATTTTTTCCAAATATACTTTTGATGTTGATTATCAAATTTATATCTTTACTGAATAGGAGTGTCTCTTTGGCGAAATCATTTTTTCCGACAATCTGTAAGTCTTCTAATTTAACCGAAACATTCGGAAAATTTCGAATAAAACTCATATTTACATTCGAAAAATCGATTGTTGCGTCGAATATGGAGGCCATTTCTAACTTCGCTTTTTCTTTAATTTTGTCTTTGAATACGAAAGGCAATGAGGCTAATGCCACAAATACTACAAGAAGGGTTATGAGTGTATAACTGATTATTTTTCGTAACATATTTATTATGAGTGTTATGTGTTGTTGTATAAGTTTAGTTAATTGAATTTTAATCATTCGATTTACAAAGATAGCATTTTGTAAATTGATTTACAAAATCATTGACTTTAAAAAACGATTACAGCTTATTGGAATAGTTTTTTTACTTACAAACACATTTAAATGAAATTTGGTTTATTTAAAAAAAGTAAATTCACTTGTTTTTATAAATTCTATTAGTATATTTGCAAACTATTTTATAAATAACCCTCAAAATTAATAAATGCCTATTGCTTAAAATTACTTTAAATCACTAAATTTAGAAGTAATGAATAATCTAAATCAATTAAACGACGAACAGTTGGTTAAGCTGTATGAAGGTGGCAATAATGAGGCATTCGAAATTCTCCTCACAAGATATAAATCAAAAGTTTATTCGTACATTTTTATAATTGTACGAAATAAAGAATTATCTGAAGATATTTTTCAAGATACCTTTATTAAAGCAATTGCTACAATTCAACAAGGTAGATATGTTGAGTCAGGTAAATTTCTTGGCTGGATTAACCGTATCGCACATAATCTAATTATAGATTATTTTAGGCGCGAAAAAAACGAAAATACTATATCGAGCGACGGTTTGGAATATGATGTTATTAACAATTCCAAACTAAGCGACAAAAGTATAGAAGATGTTATGTCCAACGAGCAAGTAATGACTGATATTGTAAGGCTTATCGACTTTCTTCCTCCTTCGCAGCAAAGCGTTGTTAGGATGCGTTTTTTCGAAGATTTGAGTTTTAAAGAAATTGCCGAAAAAACAGATGTTAGTATCAATACTGCCTTAGGTCGAATGCGCTATGCACTCATGAATATGCGTCGAATTGCGACTGAAAATGGTGTTTATTTGGAGCTGAAATAATATTTTCAAATTATTTTAGTTAAATATACAATTTTGTTTTAAATGCAGCGTTATTAATTCAAACTTAATAATTATAATACTGCCTATGCAAAAGTATACTTCTTTTTTAAACAAAACTGTATTTAAAACCCAAACTAATGCTGCTTCAGAAACTAAAATGCAACCATCAGAGGCAACATTAAAATCAATTCTTCAGTTTGCAGCCTCATATCGGGTTGTAAAAATAGGTAAAAATCAGTTCATCGAAACGAATTTAAACTAATAAAAAAAAGAGATTACAACATTTGTGGGTAATCTCTTTTTTATGTTTTTTATTTGGCTATCAATTTAGAGTCCTATTCAATTCTGGGTAAACAATTCGCGAATGATACATGTTTTTTACTTTTTCTTTGAATACTTGTTTAACCGTTTCAACATCCCTAAAGCTTATAGGTGCGTCTTTGAATTGGCCATCAGCAATTTGCGAATCAATCATTTGTTCTACTGCATCGCTTATCGATTCATCTGTATAAGTTCCCAAGCTTCTTACTCGAGCTTCTACGGCATCAGCCATCATTAGTATGGCAGTTTCTTTACTATTAGGTAGAGGGCCTGGATATGTAAACAAAGCATCGTCTGGTTTTATTCCGGGGTTTGCATTAATAAACGAATTATAAAAATATTTCGTCTTACTTAAACCATGATGTGTTGTAATAAAATTGATAATTTGTTCGGGTAAGTGGCTCTTTTTTGCCAATTCCACTCCATCAGTAACATGGTTAATAATAAGTTTTGAGGCCTCTTCAAATGGCAAATCTTTCATTGGGTTATGTGCACCAAACTGATTCTCAATAAAAAAATTAGGATTTTTCATTTTCCCAATGTCATGATAAAGAGCGCCTGTACGTACCAAAAGACTATTAGCACCAATTTTTTTTGCCGCTTCTGTTGCCAAATTCGAAACTTGTAAAGTGTGCTGAAAAGTACCAGGAGCCTTTTCGGCAAAAGTTATCATCAAGTCACTGTTTACATTTGTTAATTCAACTAAAGTTAACGACGAAATTAATCCGAACATTTTTTCAAATATATAAATCAGAACATAAGCAAATAGTAAAAAACCACTACTAATTGCAAAATTTATAATAGGTTGATAATGGATTCGTTCAATTTCACGCTCAATAATAAATTCAAAAGCTAAAAATAAAAATGTGTACGATAAAAAAATATAGAGAGCTGTTTGAGCTAATTGCGAGCGTTGTGTCATGTCTTTTAAGCTAGAAACAGCAACCATACCAATAGCTATTTGTAGCAATATAAACTGAAAAGGATTATCAACCATCAACGAAATGATAAGCATAGTAATAATATGGGCAAAAAGAGCCGTTCGTGAATCGAAAAATACACGAATTATTATTGGTAATAGAGCAAATGGAATCATCAAGTAATGCACAGATTGCTGATGAGCTGCAAATGCCGCCAATCCAACAATCATCAACATTAGCAATGAAATAAAAATTAGATGTCCGAAATTTTCAAAAATACGTGGTCGAAATAAATATATATATAAAAAAAACAAGAATATTAATGTCGAAATAATAATAAGTTGTCCAATAGTTACTAAAGCAGATTGTTGAATTGAAGCTTTTCGTTTATCAAATTCAATTTTTAACGAACGTAATATCTTAAAACTTTCAGGATTAACAATTTCACCACGATCAATAATACGTTCGCCCGTTTGCACCATACCTGTTGTAAGAGATAAACCTTTTAGAATTTCTTTCCTTGAGTTTTCGGTTGCAATGCTGTCATAAATCAAATTTTCAATTAAATAATTATTTAGATTATATTCTTTAATTTTATCTGGAGCATGATTAATAATATATTCGTAAGCAGCTTTTGGCGTTCTTATTCCTACAATAGACCTTGTATCCGTATATCGGTTGGGTAATATGCAAGTAATATTATCATAACCAGCATCATTTATTTTTTGCATGTTTTCGGCCGAGATTACACCTTTTGAATAAATTTCTTTAAACTTTAGTTTGATATAATTCAAATACTCAGGTTCTTTTCCACTCTGTTTAATTTGATCCTCTATTAATTTATTTATTTGCTTTTGTACAATCGTACTATCTGCATTGAAATAACTACCAAAATTTTTCAAAAGCAAATTTTTTTCTTTTTCAATTTCATGATCGTTTTTGTAGATAGGAAAATCGAAAGCGGCCGTTATAAGTTCGTACGACCAGGGTTTACCTATCTCAAATTGGTAAGAAAACTTATTTTGACTTGGGAAAAATTGCAAGATAATAGCAATTACAGCCACGATAAGACCTATTTTACTAATTACTTCAACTTGTTGTTTGGTTATTTTTAGCTTCATAACATTTTATATTTATGCAAATTTAGTAACTTCTATTTTATTTAAATTGCAAATCTGATTTTTTATGCAGGACACATACAAAGATTATAGTTTTTCAATCATGCTGAATAGGAATCCAGTTATTCCAATCACGATTATTACAAAGCCTGTTACCTTATTAATGGTACGAAGTCCATTAATGTTCAATTTTTGTCGAAATTTACTTACCAAAAAGGTTAAAACGCTCCACCATAATAAAGCTCCCGACAAAATTGATACAATACCTATAAATATTACAACGAAAGTTGATTTATAACTTATAAATTCAAATTTAGCAAATAAAGCAATAAGCACAAATAATACTAAAGGGTTTGATAAAGTAAGCCCAAATGAAGTAATAAAGTCGCTAAATAAACTATGTTGCTGAGAATCGTTAGGTTTGGGTTGCGCAGAGGGATGACTGTTAAAAATAAAATAACCAAAAATTAACAGTATAATACTTCCTGATATTTGAATCGCAAATTTATGTTGTTCAATTATATCTAATACAAAGCTTAAAAAAAATAACGATACAATAGTATATAGTAGATCAGATGCTGTGGCACCTAAACCTGTTGCAATTCCATATTTTTGCCCACGGTTTAAAGTTCGTTGTATACACAACATCCCAATTGGACCCAACGGAACTGACACAAATAAACCTATTAGTATACCTTTATATATTGTTTCTAACATTATTTTCTGTTGAAATAGAATGCAAAGATAAATTTTTTATGCGTTTTTCAACATCATTTTATATTTTAGGATGACATTATTTTGATTTATACAGCAATTTACATCGTTTTGTAATACGAATTCCGTATAATATGCCAAGTTTATTGTCATAAATTTTGCAATTAATTTTGATTATGTAAGAATATAATATCTCGAATTCATATATTTCTCCTCTTGCCGTAAATTATTTTGAGGACAATTATATCCTATTTATGCCTAAATCAAATTAGATTTAGTATTTTAAACAAAGAATAATTAGAAATTATAAAAACAAATCAGAATAAAATAACAACGCATCATCCAATATATCAGCATCTTTCTGTTTTTTTATGTTTTTGAGCATAAAAAAGGGTGATATTTATTTGGTATAACGGAAAAAAGTATCTACTTTTGCACCCGCTTTCGAGAGAGGAGGTTACTACAAAATGGTTTAAGAATTAAATTAAAAAATAATTTTAAAAACGTTTGGTAGAATAAAAAAAAGTAAGTACTTTTGCACCCGCTTTGAGAGAGAAGCTTTTGCAAGTTAAAGTTTTGAAGAAGCAGCCAGCAATCAATATCAATAGGTATTGAGTTTAGAAAAAAAAAGAAATTATTTTTTTTTGAAAAGTTTTGGTAGTTTAAAAATTTGCATTACCTTTGCAGTCCGTTTCGCTTAAAAAATTCAGTTTCAAACGTGAGACAGGAATAAACGAAATATCAAATTAATAAATAGGAAGCTGTTTATTGATAACACAAAAGAAGTCTTGAAAAACAATCACTGTGAAGTGATAGATTAATAAGAACTATTAATCAACAATCAAGCAACGCTCTTTGAATAAATTGAAAACAACAAGATATAATGTAGTATAAGAAAGGGAACATTTCTTAGATAAGATTATATAATAGGTAGCTTGCTACTAACAATATAAGATTATCAAATTTTTTATACCACGTCAATAACGAACAATAAATTAAGACAAGTCATACTGAGCAAAAAAATAAAAAAACAAGATACAACGAAGAGTTTGATCCTGGCTCAGGATGAACGCTAGCGACAGGCCTAACACATGCAAGTCGAGGGGCAGCACAAGATAGCAATATTTGGTGGCGACCGGCGCACGGGTGAGTAACACGTATGCAACCTACCTGTAAGAGGGGAATAACCCGGAGAAATTCGGACTAATACCGCATAATACTTTTGAACTGCATGGTTTAAAAGTTAAACATTTATGGCTTACAGATGGGCATGCG
>CAMDNO010000001.1 GCA_945902955.1 Porphyromonas cangingivalis | reverse complement strand
AGCACCAACGGTAACCGTAGCCCCATAACCCGAACCCGAAGCCAATGAAACTTCGTAGCCGGCTGGTGGTGTTACCAAAATACCTGCTAACATATTAGCTCCCGAAACATTGAAACTTGTAGGCGATGCAGAAGGAGTACCATAAGTTGTATTTACTGCGGAGAGTGTACCAGTGGTGGAAATAGTTGGAGTGGCAGCAACTGCTCCAAACTCATACGCTCCCATATCGGGCGTAGTGGCATGGCGCGCATTCCCGAGTATATCGGTAGTTACCGAAGCCACAGTTTTACCAGCATTGTTGGCGGGTGAAGCTACATTGGTGATGGATAAATCGTTGTTTGCTGCATTTACAAATATTGGGCTACCCGAAACGGAATTTAACTCCCTGTTTTCCATACCCGATACGGCTATACTTGCAGCTTTGTATAAGTCAAAAGTAGCATAGGTAGAATTGCTGAATTTAAATCGTGTGCTTGCAGGGTCGTTTGCATAATACAAATTATTATTACTTGCAGCACTTAGTTTTGTTAAATCCTTGTATTGTATAAAAACCACATAATTATTTGCCGCAGTACCGGTAACCGAATTATTTACAAAAATATTATTTGCCATAGTAATTGTCAATGCGTTAGTAGTAATACAACCCACAGCGGCAGTTATTTGTAAACTATTCGTGAGTGTTTGATTTAGATAGACCGAGTTGTGATACAACTCATGAGCGGGCATTAAGGTATTGTCAGTGCCCAGATTAATACCAATTATGTTTTTACCTGCAGTAAGTGGGAAAGTATTGGTGAGGTTCGAAACTACGTTGTTGTAGATAAGCACGGTTGGTGCATTAGCGGTTATTCCGAAAAGTGAACTTTGTTTGTTGATGCTCATGTTTTTTACCACATTACCATATATGTGTAGGTAACCTGTATTCGTTGCTCCACCTGTTGCTATTCCATGACGGTCGCCATAAGCTACAGTTACTCCTGCACCATCCAACACATTATTGTATATTTTGGTATTTTTGCAATAACTTACTTTAATACCAGCTGCCTCGGTTCCAAATTGTCCGGTTATCGTATTGTTGTAAATTTCGTTACCATCGTCGTAGAATGAGAGTGTAAGCCTATTATTGAAATCCACAGCAGCATCGACATTCGAAATTTCATTGTGATGAATTTTGTTAAAGTTGTTGGTGCCTTCGGCTTGCGTAGCTTTACTATTAAAACTTATAGCATAGATACGTTCTTTATTAAAAGTTTCGCCTGCATTTATCACACAGTTTTTTACTTCGTTGTAGCTACAGCCATTGTCGGTCATTCCATTGAAATAAATAGGTTTTTCGAACATTACTGTTGCTGAAGTTCCTGTAGCTCTAAAATCCAGTCCATCAATTGTTAGGTAGTCAACACCCACAACTCCAATCATACAGTCCCCAGCCGATCCTGTAGCTGGACAATTAATAATCGGTTTTGCAGCGCTTGTGTTAGTAGCACTGCGTTTAATCACTATGGGTTTAGTAGCAGTCCCTGTCTGGCGGATAAGAGAAAGATTATAAGAAATGGAAGTGTGGTTGAAAGTTTTACCATTTTCAACTTCAAAAGTAACACCACCATCGCCTACGCCCAAGTCGTTTATTGCCTTTATTACGTCATTTAGGTTAGCATAATCGCCACCGGTTGCTTTAACGGTTTTCGTACCCGTAAGGTTGGCTGCTATCACTGGAGTTTTGTCGTTGGTCATTGCTGAAGGTGTATAGGCTGTTCCTGCAATAGTAACCGACGTAAACACTGCATCGATAGTTGTACCTACTGTAGCAGTTGGTTTAATATCAACCAAGAGGTAAAACGAAAGTTTTGTAGTGGCAGAAGCTTGTGTATACGACCCAGTAAAGGTTATTGTACCAGTGGGGTCAACAATCGGTGCGCCAAAAAGAATAGCTGCATTTGTAAAATCAGGTAAGCTGTTATCAGATCTAAACAACGAAACACGAGCAATTTGTTCGGGGTTGGTAAGCGTAAATTTCAATTCGCTAATTACAGAATTTGCAACAACGGTTGTAACCATTGCATTTACCAATCGTTGGTAAACAGTACCCGGACCATAAGGCTGTCCTACGGATAAATCTGTTTGATGTTGTTTGCCGTTTTGTGCCGTAAGCTGCAAGCTGAAGCCCGCGAAACATACCAAAAGCAAAAGTGTTGCTTTTCGCAAAAAGGAGTGAATGATTGTTTTCATACGAATTATATTATTGTTATTAATTTTTTAAAATACAGCTTGTTACGAAAAAACGGATTGGTAGTGGGTATTTATATAATTGATATGTACAAAATACGACAGCCCCAAAATTGACAAATAGTAACTTGGCAAAAATACAGCATTAAAACCGGCAAAACCGATAAAAAACATGCAAATACTGATACTTTTCTTTCAAAAATTATTGTAAAAAAACAGGATAGATGTAGTGGAAAATATGACGGGAGTGGTTTTGGGGCGGCTTGTACCGTTGCTTATATTCCTCGCTTCGCTTCGGAATGACAAGGCAATCGTTGGAGTACAATACCCGTCGCCGAAGGTTGCCGGTAATGTGAAGTGTGAGGTGCGACGGGTGCGGTAGGTGTTAATATTGCAGATATTAGTAAATATTGCACAAATAATCGGAATAAAGTCGATTATTTATGCAAAACACACTATATTTGCAGCAATTAAACCACTTGCATATTTATATCAGTACAAAATGAAGGAGTTATTACGTTTCGGTATCGTGCCCATTGAGTTCGATGTGTTGGTTGCCATGTTAAGCAATTATCATTCACCCAAAGACAAAATTTCACTGTTGGAGAAAAGTGGAAGTCTTATTCGTTTGAAGAAAGGACTTTACGTTGTTTCGTCGGAACTAAGCCAACAGAAACTATCGCGCGAATTGGTGGCTAACCATTTATGCAGTCCATCGTACGTATCGCTCGAAAGTGCTTTATCTTTTTATGGGCTTATTCCCGAAAAAGTATATTCGGTTCGTTCGGTAACTACCAAACGCGCGAAGCAATTTGCTACAGTACTTGGTAATTTTGAATACCTCACCATTCCTGAAGCGTATTATGCAATTGGTGTTCGTCAGGAAATAGTGAATAACGAATATGCTTTTTTAATAGCTACACCCGAAAAGGCAATAGCAGATATGATATTGACAACGCGTAACTTTCGAATTCAATCTGTAAAAGCGATGAAAGCTTTTTTAGAAGATGATTTAAGAATTGATTTGTCGGTTATTAAAACGTACAATTCCGAAATTATCAGAAACTGTATGGAAGCAGGACTAAAAAAAATGGAACTTTCATTCCTTTTAAAACTATTGGAACAATGATAAATATCTTTGATCAAATGTTGAGTCGATATGATATTCGCACCAACGACGACTATACAAATGCTTTGCACGAAGTAATGCAACAAATAGCATTAGCCGGTTTAAACAGAGGAGGTTTTTTCAAAAAAGCAGCTTTCTATGGTGGCACCTGTCTGCGCATTTTTTATGACCTGCAGCGATTTTCGGAGGACATGGATTTCTCACTTCTGCAACCGAATGCACATTTCAAGCTCGAAGACTACTTTGAACCTGTGAGCGCCGAATTTAAATCGTTGGGCAGGGAAATTGTATTTGTAAAAAAGGAAAAATTACATAAAACCAATATTGAATCGGCTTTTTTGAAAGATGATACAGCTATTTACAATTTGCAATTCAGAACAGATAAGCAGATTAAAATTAAAATTGAAGTAGATATAAATCCACCGATTGGGTTTAATACCGAGTATAAATTACAACTTTTACCTTTCTCGTTTACAACCCGATGTTATACTTTACCTGATTTGTATGCCGGAAAATTGCACGCACTTCTGTTTCGAAACTGGAAAACAAGAGTGAAAGGGCGCGACTGGTACGATTTCGAGTGGTATGTGCGCAATAATACGCCACTTAATTTCGAGCATTTTCGCGAACGTTGCTATCAATCGGGCTACCAGCAAAACATGGAGCTCACAAAAGAAACGTTTAAACAGTTGATAAAGGATAAAATAGCAAAAACAAATATTGATGTGGTAAAAAATGATGTTCGCCCCTTTATTCGTAACCAAAGTGAAATGGAAATTTGGTCGGTCGAATATTTTTTACAATTAGTGGAAATGATTCAGTTTAAATAAATGGAGAAATGGTTTGGTGCGACTGTATTGCAAACCAAAGGGTGTCCTTGTCATTCCGAATTGCAAGCGAAGGATAAAATATCATTCCATAGCTTTGTCGAAAGCATGGTTGTCAATTTCGTTTTCCCATTTGGCAACAAGCACCGTAGCTACTGCATTGCCAATAAGGTTAGTGATAGCGCGTGCTTCGCTCATAAAGCGGTCGATACCCAAAATAAGTGCAATGGCTGTAACGGGAATAGCACCCACCGTAGGTAATACCGCAGCAAGGGTTACAAATCCGCTTCCGGTAACTCCCGCAGCTCCTTTTGAAGCTATAAGCAATACCATCAGTATGGTAAGTTGTTGACCAAAGTCGAGTGGTACATTGGTGGCTTGCGCCAAAAACACCACAGCCATAGTAAGATAGATGGAAGTACCATCTAAGTTAAACGAATAACCGGTGGGTACTACCAAACCTACAACCGAGCGTGAACAACCAGCGTTTTCGAGTTTCTGCATTAGCGAGGGTAGCGCCGATTCCGACGACGACGTTCCCAACACAATGAGTATTTCTTCGCGTATGTATTTTATGAGTTTAAATAAATTAAAGCCAAAAATTTTCATGGCAATGCCTAATATAATTACCACAAAGAGAATGCAGGTAATATAAAACGAAATCATGAGTTCGCCCAGCGATGCCAGCGATCCGAATCCATATTTACCTACGGTATAACCCATAGCACCGAAAGCTCCGAGTGGCGCTAAATACATTATCATTTGTATGACTTTGAACAAAGCCGATTCGAAGGATTTAAGGACTTTAATAAAAGGTTCGGCTTTGGTGCCAATTTTGGACAGGGCAAACCCCAACAGTACCGAAAAAAGCAATACCTGTAATAAATTTCCTTCCGAAAAGGCGCCCACCACATTTTCGGGGATGATATTCAAAAGGAAATCCACCGCAGTGTGGCTTTCGTGCGAACGGGCAATGTAATTTTGAGTGGCTGTAGCATCGAGCGAATTGGGATCGATATCCATGCCAACACCGGGTTTTAAAACATTGACAACCACCAATCCAATAATCAATGCTAAGGTAGAAAGCACTTCGAAATATATAATGGCTTTAAGCCCCACACGACCCACTTTTTTTGTATCGCTCATACCCGAAATGCCTGTAACAATGGTGCTGAAAATAATGGGAGCAATCATCATTTTTATTAATCGGATAAATCCATCGCCAAGAGGTTTTAGCTTTTGAGCAAATTCAGGGTATAAAACGCCAAGTACAACTCCAATTACAATGGCAGTTATTACTTGAAAATAAAGACTTTTTATTATTTTTCTCATAAATATATTTTACTGTATTTTATTTGTGAACTACTGTTTTTGTTGGTAAAAAACAAGTTCCAATTCTTGCTTCTACACAAAAACCGGAACTTGTCAAATAAAAAATAATCATACTTGTTAACTACAACACCAACACTTTATTAGTTGTATTTTCATTTTTATTTTGAATGCGGATAATATACAAGCCTTTTTGCGAAACCGGAATTGAGAGCGTTTGTGCATTTACCGTGTTTTTATACAACACACTACCTTTGGCATCGATTACCGATACAGTGGCCGATTCGTTGATTTTTGCAACGATAGCGCCGTTTGCACTGTAAATAATGTGTTGTTTGTTCAATAAGTCTGCAATCAAAGTAGAGACAGGAGCGTGTGCATCTTCGTAAGCGCCTAAGTCTGGTTTTGTAGCATGACGAGGATTACCGTTTATATCAGTAGTAACAGCAGCTAATGCAGTGCCGGTATTGCTTGTTAGCGAAAGCGCATTGGTAATTGTTAAATCGTTACCCGCTGCATCTACAAATAATGGGTCGGCCGATACGGAATTTAACTCCCTGTTTTCCATACCCGATACGGCTATACTTGCAGCTTTGTATAAGTCAAAAGTAGCATAGGTAGTATTGCTGAATTTAAATCGTGTGCTTGCAGGGTCGTTTGCATAATACAAATTATTATTACTTGCAGCACTTAGTTTTGTTAAATCCTTGTATTGTATAAAAACCACATAATTATTTGCCGGAGTACCGGTAACCGAATTATTTACAAAAATATTGTTTGCCATGGTAATGCTTGTAATACCGTTATTGCTGGTATTGCCCACGGCAGCGGTTAACTGACTTGTATTCGAGACAGATTGATTTAAATATACCGAGTTGTGATATAAATTATATACGGGCATTAAAGCATTGTCAGTACCCATATTAATACCAATAATAACTTTGGATGATGTAGCATGACTATTGGTTAGGTTCGAAACCACGTTGTTGTAAATATTTACAGTATTTGCCACAAGTGAAATGCCGGAATTATTAGAGTTTGCATTCATGGCCATGTTTTTTACCACATTGTTGTAACAGTTAATGGTGCCTGCACAAGTAGTTCCGTCAGTAGCTATGCCGTTCATAGACGATGTAGAAGTTACACCTGACCCATCAACGCTATTGTTATAGATATCTACATCGGTGCAATACTTCAATTTTATACCTTCTTTGAAAGTGGCAAAAGAGCCAGCAGTAATGGTGTTGTTGTAAATTTCGATATCGTGATCTTGTGCAACTAAAGTAGAATTATAGTTGAAATCAATAGCTGCATAAGCATTTGTGATGGTATTGTGATGTATTTTAATATTTGAGTTGGAAGTGTTGCCATATATACCAGCACCAACTCCTGTAACTGTACCTCTGGCATTGGACGCAATTTTTATTCCAAAATCCGAACCTACAGGTGTACCACAGTTTATATCGCAGTTTTTTATTTCGATATTGTTGCAACCCCTGTTATAATAACCATAAAAATTAATTGGTGTTTCTGTTTTGCCTGTTCCATCTGTTGACCTAAAATCCAAACCATCGATAGTTATATAATCAACACCCATTCCACCAATATTGGTATCAAAAGCGCTATTTCCGTTGTTTGTTGCCACAATTATTGGCTTAATAGTACCAGTTCCACTGCGTTTAATCACAATAGGGTTGGTGGCTGTACCTGTTTGGCGGATAATATTAGTAGATGTTGTTTGTGTAATGGTTTGATTATCTGCAACTTCTATGGTTAGTCCACCTGTGCCCACGCCAAGTGTATTAATGGCAGCAACGGCTGCGGTTAGGGTTGTATAGTCTCCATCCGAATTTTTTACGGTTTTTATGCCGGTTAAGTTTTCGGCTACGGTAATAGTTTTAGCACTCGACATTGTGATGCTTGTAATTGGCGACCCACTTGCAGTAGTAGTAAGCTCCGAACAAACTACATTGATAGGAGTGGTTACTATAGCCTCTGGCTTTAAATCGATAAGCGCAACAAGGTATTTGGTGCTACTGCCAGCAGCTATATTGTAAGTTCCATCCAAGCTAACTATGTCAGTAGCGGGATTATCAACACTAGCAAAAAAATAGCTATTATTACCGATGTCCGGAAAATTTCCATTGGAACCCACTGAGTAAACACTCACCTTAGCCATTTGAGCATAGCCCGTTAAGGTTAATTTTACATTTGAAACAGTATGAGCAGCATCGCTAGCGGCAGTAGTGATATTTATCTGCAAAATGCGTTGATTAGTTGTTCCCTTACCTAATGCTGTGCCGGTAACCGAAGCTTGGTTTTGAGTAACTGTAACTGCTGCCATTGCATAAGGTGCAAAAGCAAAAAGCAGCATAATTGTCAATGCGGCTGCTTTGAAAAAAGAGTGAATGATTGTTTTCATAAGATCAATATTTGTATTAATTATTTTAAAATTTAAGGTGTACGGAAATTGTCAGCCGGACTGTATTTTATATAATGTAAATGTACAAAATACGACATCCCAAAATGGATAAATAGTAACTTTGCAAAAATACAGCATTAAAACCGGCAAAACCGATAAAAAACATGCAAATACTGATACTTTTCTTACAAAAATTATTGTAAAAAACAGGATAGATGTAATGGGAAATATGACCGGAGTGGTTTTGGGGCGGCTTGCACCGTTGCTTATATCCCTCGCTTCGCTTCGGAATGATAAGGCAATCGTTGGAGTACATTACCCGTCGCCGAATGTTGTCGTAATGCGAAGTGTTTGGTGCGACGGGTGCGAATGGCTTCTGTTCAGCAGTTCTTCTTCAAAAAAAACAAGTTCCAATTCTTGCTTTTACACAAAAACCGGAACTTGTCAAATAAAAAATAATCATACTTGTTAACTACAACACCAACACTTTATTAGTTGTATTTTCATTTTTATTTTGAATGCGGATAATATACAAGCCTTTTTGCGAAACAGGAATTGAAAGTGTTTGTGCATTTACTGTGTTTTTATACAACACACTTCCTTTTGCATCGATTACCGATACAGTGGCTGCTTCGCTGATTTTAGCAACGATAGCGCCGTTTACACTGTAAATAATGTGTTGTTTGTTCAATAAGTCTGCAATCAAAGTAGAGACAGGAGCGTGTGCATCTTCGTAAGCGCCTAAGTCAGGTTTTGTAGCATGACGAGGATTACCGTTTATATCGACAGTAACCGCTGCTACAGTTGTACCTGTATTGCTTGTAGGCGAAAGGGCATCGGTGATGTGTAATTCGTTACCCGCTGCATCTACAAACAATGGGTCGGCTGATACGGAATTTAACTCCCTGTTAGCCATTCCCGACACGGCTATACTGGCAGCTTTGTATGCAGCAAGAGTGGCATAAGGAGTGGCTGGTGAAGTAAGCTTAATATAGGTGGCCGATACATCGGTGCCGTAGTATAAGTTATTATTTGTTTCGGCTTTTACATACGATAAAGTTCTGTTAGGTATGTAAAGTGCAAAATTCTTTTCTGGTGTACCTGTAACCGATGCATTCACAAACACATTGTTTATGAGGGTCATACCTGTAAGTCCCAATCCACCTGCATTTGCCACTGCAGCAGTAATTTGAAAACTATTTGTAACTGTTTGGTTTAAATATACTGAGTTATGATATAGATAATAATCGGGTAGTATTGTGGTTGATGCACCATCGGTAGTCATACTAATACCCGTTATATCTTTTGCGGCAGTGAGTGCAAAACTATTGGTGAGATTTGATACCACGTTGTTGTATATCAGCACAGTAGGAGCTATTGCATGGATTCCTCTGAGATTACGGGCTTTGTTTATGGCCAAGTTTTTTATCACATTGCCATAAATATGTACATATCCTAAATTTGTAGTTGAGCTGGTGATAATACCATGACGGTCGCCATCATAAGTGGTAGTAACTCCTGCACCGTCTAATGTATTATTGTATATTTTAGTGTTTTTACAATAGGCAACTCGTAAGCCACCCAGTTCAGTTGCAAATTGTCCTGTAATCATGTTGTTGTAGATTTCGTTGCCATCGTCGTGGAAGGGTAGTGGTGTTGGAACACCATAGTTAAAATCGACTGCTGCATCCACATTCGAAATGGTATTGTGATGAATTTTATTGAAGTTATTGGCTCCTTCTGCCTGAGTAGCTTTACTTACAAATCCAATAGCAATGATACGATTGTTGTTGAAGGTCTCACCTGCATCAATCACACAGTTTTTTATTTCGTTGTAGCTGCAGCCCTTTTTGTTACTGCCTAAGAAATAAACCGGGCGTTCGAAACGTGTACTACTTGTTGTTAATGTGGCTCTTAGGTCAAGTCCATCGATAGTAAGATAATCCACCCCTACGGCACCAATAATACAATCGGATGACGAACCAGTTGCAGGACAATTAATAATAGGTTTCGCTAAATGCGTATTTGTAGCACTGCGTTTAATCACAATGGGTTTAGTAGCAGTCCCTGTCTGGCGGATAAGGTTTTGGGTAAATGAAATGGAAGTGTGCGCAAAGGGTTCACCATTTGCAAGTTCGAAAGTAACACCACCTTCGCCTACGCCCAAGTTGTTTAAAGCAATAATGGCTGCATTCAGGTTGGTAAAATCTCCACCAGTTTCCTTAACAGTTTTCGTCCCCGTAAGATTGTCTGCAATAACAGCATTGCGGCTCATCTCAATTCCCGAATTTAAAAAACCATTACCAGTACCTGCAATATAAGTACCTACAGAGGTGTTAACCGAGGAACAAGTCGCATCGATAGTTGTACCGACCGTAGCAGTTGGTTTTATGTCTACCAACATATAGAACGAAAGCTTATTAGAGGTAGCCACTTGTGTGTATGTTCCTGTAAAGGTTATTGTTCCAGTGGGGTCAATAATCGGTGTGCCAAAAAGTATAGTCGTATTTGTAAAATCAGGAATGCTGTTATCAGATCTAAACAACGATACTCGATCAATTTGCTCGGGGTTGGTAAGCGTAAATTGTAATTCGTTAATTACAACATTAGCCTCAGTGGTGGTTACTACTACATTAAGTAATCGTTGGTAAATGGTACCCGGGCCATAAGTCTGCCCTACGACTAAATCATTTTGATTTTGAGTGGCTCTTTGTGCCAAGATTTGTTGTGGAAATACCAAACAAAGTAAAACGGCACCGAACACTACCAGCTTGAAAGATGTAAGTTTTGTTTTCATACGAATTAAATTTATTTATTAGAGATTATTGATATTTGATTTAAAAGGCACGTTTTTAGATTGGTAAAAGTAGCCCATTCCTCATTTAAATAGCAATGAATATCTATCATTTACTGATACATTTTTATCAATAAAATATTTTAAAATGGGAAATAGATGGAAAAGTATTGATTTTTGATTGTAAAGTATTATTACATGGGTTGGATACACAATAACTTTGTCGGGAGTTTGTTAAACCAACAAAATCGAATAATTAAATTTACAATACTATTATGAACAAATCTACTTTATTGAGTTTACTGACCATTTTGTTGGTAACTATTGCCGCTCAGGCACAAACCGGTTTTACCGATAGTTTTAATACAGGAGTCTTGTCGACTAACTGGTGGGCAGGTAGTGCACAATACGCACTGAGCGAATCGGCTGGCACTATGCGTGTGGATGTTAATAAAAATCAGGCATGGAAAAGTTTTGGCATTAACTTACCCAATGCGATTGATATAAGTACATCGAAATTTATTAACGTTAAAGTAAAGGCAAGTTCCGATATTGCATTGAGTATCTATATTGTAGATGCTCAAAATATAAATAAGTTGATTACGAAACGCATATCCAAAGCCGAAAACTTTGCTTCGGTGTGTTTCGACTATTCAAACACTACGGGTATCGACTTTACAACCATTAGCAAATTGTACATTGCTGTAAATGGTAGCGGATTAAGTTATAAAGGAACCGTCTATCTCGACGATTTGAAAGTAGGCACTGATGCTGAGCGGCTTTCCGGCTTTTCGGGCATTGCCGACCAAACTGCGTATCAGGGCACTGTCGAGAATTCAATTTTCGTGCGCAATGTCGAAAATGTGCAATCGCTCAGCTTTTCAAGCTCACCAACGCTTATCGAAAATATTTCAATTAGTCCTGTCAGTGCAGGAGCTGTATTTATTAAATACGATGCCAAACAAGGCATTACGGGAACCGAAACACTTACGCTCGTAAGCAATCCCGCAAGTGGATTTGTGGCCAATTCGTTTGCATTTCAAGTTACGGTAGAAGGAAATATGGCTCCGGCTTTTGATGTGGCAAGCAGTTTTAAGTGCAAAGTAGGCACAAATCAGCTTATTCCGATTAACAATATTTCGGATGGCAATGGAACTATCGTTCAGCCTTTAAGTTTTTCTATTGTTTCGGACAAACCGAATGTTATTGGAGCCGATGCTGCTTTCGATTATGTGCAACAAAACCGAATTGCTTCACTGCGCTACAAACCTACCGAAGCAGGTATAGCAACCGCTACTATTACGCTAAATGATGGTCAGGCTACAAATAATACTGCCACCAAACAAATTACAGTACAAGCCTATAGCGAGTGGAACGAAACGCCTAAACTCAACGCCGTAAGTACGCGAATGTTGTACAACAATGCCGGCGAACAAACCATTGCACTTACAGGAATTTCAGATGGCGATAACGGAAATCAGCAGTTGACTTTTGATGTATCAGTTTCGGAAACTGATATTATTTCTACACCGGTTATTACCTACACATCGGGAGGTAATGGAACATTGAAATTTTCGCCTATTTCCGGTAAAACAGGTGCTGTAACGCTAAACATAACACTTACCGACAATGGTGGAAATACCAATAACAATGGCAACGGATCTGTTTCGCAAACTTTTACAGTAGATGTACAGTCGGCACCTCTCTCGGGTATAAAAATTCCTTTCGTGGATTTAGCTGCCGACCGCGAAAATAAAGTGTGGCGCATTGAAACAGACTCAGTAACACAAACCATTGAGTATATAAAAGAAGGAGCCGAAGATGTGCTTTTAATTGACTGTAAATCAAAAGGAACTTGGACCGGATTGTGGTATTTGTTCAACAACCGGAAATTGGATTTATTGCAGCATCCCTATATTACGATGTGGGTAAAATCAGATCAGGAAATTTTATTCCACCTCTATTTCTGGGATTACAAGGGACTTCGCAATAATATGTCGCCCACCGAAGAAAAAACTATTCCGGCAAATACTTGGACAAAAGTAACCTACGATTTTTATGGACGCATGAAGACGGGTGCTGGCGTACCTCTTGCCGCCGATATTATCGAATCGGTATTGTTTAATTATCATCCGGCCTTTACGGCTCCTGTAACAAGCTGGACGGGAAAAGTATGGGTAAAAGATATACGCATTGGTGATCAGGCCGATGGAGAGTTCAATAATCCCCGCGTGTGTACGCTGAATGACATTCCGAATATTACCAAATATGCTCTTGCCGGACAGGGAACTGTAGAATTAAGTAACCTTACCGATGGTAACGGAGCTGAAGCAACTGCCACTGCTACAAGCAGTAACACAGGTGTAGTGGCAAATCCGACAATTGTGAACAATGGTGCCGGAAAAGCCACATTGACCTACAACCTGACAGGTACAGTGGGCACTGCTACTATTACTGTAACCGGAGTTGTCACAGGTGCAGGCAATATTGTAAAGACCTTTACTATAAGCACTGTGGCTGCGAATCCGACTACCTCGTCGAGCATCACCATCGATATAAATACAAAATTCCAAACCATGATGGGAATTGGTGCTTTTGTAGATAACTCGGTAAAACCATACCTGAAAAATTACACCGACGATTTTGGCGCTACAGTAGCACGAATTGGCGTTATTGGCAATCAGTTGGAGCCAACAAACGATAATAATAATCCGTTTGTACTCAACCGTAGTGCGCTCAACTACAATGCGTTCGACTGGAATATGATTACCGAAATGCAAAGCAAAGGCGTAGAGCATTTTATAGTAACGATATGGAGCGTTCCGGCATGGATGAAAGACAATGCTTCGGAGAGTGCTGCAATGGCCGGAGTACCAAACTGGGCAACCACGGATAACAGAGTAGATACTTTACTCTACGACGAATATGTAGAATATGCACTGGCTTTGGCTTTGGTATTTAAAGAAAAAACAGGAAAAGACCTTTATGGTATCGGTTTGCAAAACGAACCAACGTTCAACGAACCTTATCCTTCGGCAATTTTACCACCTAAACAGTTTGTAAAATTAATAAACATGGTAGGGCGTCGTTTTAAACAGGAAGGCGTGAAATGCAAGTTGTTTATGGCAGAGCAGGTATTGGCACAAGCTAATTCGACCTACGAATATTTAGATGCATTGAAAGCGGACAGCGAAGCGTGGCAGTATTGCGACATAAAAGCAGTGCATGGCTATGCGGGCGATGGCATAACAGCCTATACAGCAAACTGCGCTGAATGGAACACGCTGAAAAACAGTGTAAAAGAAGCACCACATCCCAAACAGCTCTGGGTAACAGAAACCGAACTGAAATCGGCCACATGGGCGGATATGATTTCGAATTTAGGAGCAATGAGTACAGCATTCAGTTGTGGCGATGTAAGTTTATGGACACAATGGGGTTATGTGGCACATTTCACATTGCAAGGACAGAACAATCAATTGCCTTATGCACAATCGCAATTTGCCAAATTTGCCAGACCGGGTTCGGTACGTGTGTCATCTATAACCGACAATGCCAATTTATTAGTAAATACCTTTGTAAATACAAAAAAATACAACAAAGAAATGGCAACTGTGGTAATTAACAAGGGAACCACGCCTGTTAGTATAAAGTTGACCGGAGCCAATATCCCAACAAGTTACAGTGTTTATCAAACTTATAATTTGAATAATTTTAAATCAGAAACAGCGGCACAAAAGGATATGGCTTACCTGCTTCCTGCACAGAGCATCACTACTTTTGTAGCTCCATTGCCCAATGCTGCACCCACGATTGATGTTGTTGAGGACAAGGTAATACCAAAAAACAGTGCTGAGCAAATGATTACACTTACCGGAATTACCGATGGTGATGAAGGAACTCAGCCACTCACGATTACAGCAAGTATTGCATCGGGTGCCACAGTCATCAGTAATGTACGGGTAGATTATTCTTCGCCAAACAACACAGCCACATTGTATTACACACCCATAAGTAATCAGCAGGGAAATGCAGCTATAAAAGTGGAAGTGGCTGACAATGGAAGTGTTAATAACAAAACAAGTGTTTTTGCAAACATCAAAGTGCTGACTACTACGGCCATTGAAGGAGTAGAACAAGCCAAATTCACTGTTTATCCTTCTGTTACTCGTAGCACACTTACCCTGAGCTTGCCGGATAATACATACAGGTCGGCAATAGTTGTAAATTCGATGGGACAAATTGTAATGCACGCATCCATTAATTCGTTGAACGAGGTGCTGAATGTAAGTCAATTGCAAAGCGGCATTTATTATATTATTGTAAAAAATGAGAAAACATGTTTGAATAATAAATTTATTGTGAAGTAATTAGCTATCTTTAAGCGTATAAATTGAATATAATAAAATGAACAAATCTTATATCTATACAGGGATTTTACTTTCCGGATTTTGTGTGGCAAATGCAGCCAATAAATTAGCAAAACCGAATATAATTTACATTTTAGCCGACGATTTGGGATATGGCGACCTGAGTTGTTACGGTCAAAAAAAGTTTTCGACTCCGAATATTGACAAGCTGGCTTCTGAAGGTATGTTGTTTACGCAACATTATTCAGGATGTACTGTGAGTGCACCTTCTCGCTCGTCGTTAATGACAGGGATGCATACCGGAAACACTCCTATCAGAGGGAATAAAGAAATGCCTGTTGAAGGACAATGGCCCATAACGGATGCAACTGTTACAATTCCTGAATTACTGAAACAGTCAGGCTATTCGACAGGTGCTTTTGGTAAATGGGGGTTAGGTACTATCGATTCAGAAGGCAATCCGAATAAACAAGGCTTTGATGTATTCTATGGCTATATTTGTCAGGCGCTGGCTCACTCTTACTATCCTCAACATTTGTGGCATAATAGTAATAAAATCGTTATTACCGAAAATCAGGGAGATAATAAAGTGGTGTATGCGCCTACACTAATCCAGGATAAAGCAATGGATTTTATACGGCAAAATAAAAATAAGCCATTTTTTATGTATTATGCCAACGTAATTCCACATGCCGAATTGGCAGCACCAGAGAAGTATATGGCTAAGTTCAGAGGCAAATTTACACCGGAAGTAAAATACAATCAAGCCGAAAATCCCTATGCAAAATACCATAGTCAGGATGAATGTCATACAGCATTTGCAGCTATGATTACTTTGCTCGACGATCAGGTGGGCGAAATTGTGTCCGAATTAAATCGGCTGGGGCTTACTGAAAATACAATTATAATTTTCAGCTCCGACAACGGTCCCCATTTGGAAGGTGGCGCCGATCCCGATTTTTTCGACAGCAATGGGCCACTAAATGGTTATAAACGTGACTTGTACGAAGGTGGGATTCGTGTTCCGATGCTAGTAAAGTGGCCGGCAAAAATTCAAAAAAACACGGTTTCGAACCATGTTTCAGCTTTTTGGGATGTAATGCCAACCCTCTGCGAAGTGGCAGGTGTAAAAACGAAGCATAAAATCGATGGCATTTCGTTTTTACCTTCCCTGACAGGCAAGAAGCAAAAAACACACAACTATTTGTACTGGGAATTCCACGAGCTGGGAGGTAGAATGGCACTTCGGATGGACAACTGGAAACTGGTGGTTTATAATGTTTTGGATAAAACCAGAACTTCTACAGCATTGTATAATCTGGCCTACGATGTGGCCGAGACTAAAAACTTAGCATCACAACATCCCGAAATTGTAAGTAAAATGGAAAAGTTAATGCTTAGTGCCAGAACCCCTTCGGATGTTTTTAAATTTGAAGCAAAAAAATAGTTTGTAAATAGAAATTTCCCAATACAAGAAAAAGAATCCTGAAATTAAATCACTATGCAATTGCAAACCACCACAAACAGCTACAGCGCACCTCAACTTTATGCCTTAGTTACATTACGCGTCTTTATTGGTTGGTATTTTCTGTACGAAGGTTTGGTAAAATTATTAAATCCAAACTGGACTGCTTATGGCTACCTGAAAGACTCAAAAGGTTGGTTTGTATGGTTTTTTGAATTTATTACCAACAACGATTCTGTAATGCAGGCTGTAAATCAGATAAATATCTATGGTTTGATACTAATTGGTTTGTTTCTGATTACCGGTTTTTTGGCAAAAGCTGCCGGAATTGGAGCAATAACCTTATTGAGCTTGTTTTATTTGTCGCATCCGCCCCTGCTCGAAGCTACTTACATTATACCATCGGAAGGCTCGTACCTTTGGATTGACCGCAATTTGATTATGCTCGCGGCTGTGGTGGTTTTGGTCTTGTTTCCAACGTCGAAACAAATAGGGCTCGACCAGATTATTTTCAAAAGCAATAAAAATAAATAGGAGAAGATTTCGATGTCTAAAAATAAGGAAAACAAATCAACCGATAAATCGCCTTCCGAAGGTCGCCGCAACGCACTTAAAACACTTGCTACTATACCTGTACTGGGAGCAATGGCTTATGGCGTTTATAAAAAGAAATCAATTGAACACAGAAATCAGATAGCGGGTAATATTTTCAATACTGATGCAGCTCCTGCCGTTCAGCCCGTGAGGCATGGTGGCGAAAAAGTACGTATAGGAGTCATTGGCTTTGGTGGTCGGGGTGCGTATTTGTTGCAGGCAATGGGCTTTGCAACACCCGAACATATAAATGAATTAAAAATACAGGCCGAAAAAGACCCCGAAAATACACGTTACAACGATTTTTTGGAACAGGATATTTTAAATGTTGAGGTAACCGGTGTTTGCGATATTTTTAGTGTAAACGCAAAAGCTGCTGTTCGGGCAGGCGCTAATATTGACAGACAGGGTTTAGGAGCTAAATTTGATAAAATGCCTAAAGTGTACAACACCTACAAAGAGTTGTTGGCTGCTCCCGATATCGATGCTGTGATTATTGCCACTCCCGACCATTGGCATGGCACTATGACTATAGAAGCTGCCCGAGCCGGAAAGCATATTTATGTTGAAAAACCATTAACATGGACGGTTCCCGAAACGTATTTGGTGGAAGAGGCTGTAAAACGCAGCAATGTTATTTTTCAACTCGGGCATCAGGGACGACAAATTGAGATTAATCACCGCGCCAAACAAATGATAGAAAAGGGGATGATTGGCAAAGTTACACTGTTGGAAGTG
The DNA here is from genome assembly GCA_945902955.1 of Porphyromonas cangingivalis. Taxonomy (GTDB): domain Bacteria; phylum Bacteroidota; class Bacteroidia; order Bacteroidales; family Paludibacteraceae; genus Paludibacter. The sequence goes on along the minus strand of CAMDNO010000001.1, from coordinate 84,829 downwards.
AGCACCAATCGTAACGACCCCAACGGTGCATGGGTTTATCCACTGCATCCCGAAGCAAGTAAAAATACCATAGATTGGAAGCAATACGAAGGTGACCCGCAACGTATAAAAGAATATTTAGAGTATATGACTTCGGCTGGATTGGCCATATACGTAGGACCCGATGCACGTGATAAATATGTTGCCGAACGATTTTTCCGCTGGCGTTGCTGGTGGGATTATGGCACTGGGTTAAGTGGCGATTTGTTTACTCATGAGTATGATGCCATGAATCATATTCTGAATTTGGGTATTCCTGCGTCGGCAACTTCGTCGGGTGGTGTTTATTTTTTTAAAGATGGTCGTAACGTGCCCGATGTGCTACAATCTTCGTTTCAATTTCCCGACCGTGATATCTGCCTGAATTATTCGGCTACTTTAGCCAGTCAGAACGAACGCCCACGGATAATTATGGGAACGGATGCCACTATTGAACTTGGTGGCACGCTGAATGTAAAAGTGGATCCATCATCAAAAAAATACAAGGACAAAATTGAGAAGGGAATAATAAAGCCCGGTGAAGTTTTTTATCGATATGCCTCCGGAAAAAGCATCGATGCGCTGTCGTCGCCAACCGAAAAATATTTTGCCGAGCGTGGCTTGTTGTTTTCGTATGTTGGTGGAAAACGGTTTAATACCACTTTTTTGCACTTGCGTGAATGGATTGAATGTATCCGACAAGGTATACAACCTTCGTGCGACATAAAAGCCGCTTTCGAAGAGGCAATAACTGCCCACATGGGCACCCGCGCCTACCTCGAAGGACGAACTATGTATTGGGATAAAGATAAAAGAGTGATAACAAAAGGATAAAATCAGTATATATTTACCTTAAAAAATAATTCTATATGTCGTCAGAAATGTCAAGGAGAAAATTCCTAAAGACTGGCTCATTAGCAGCCATCGGGTTAACTGTGGTACCATCGTCGGTACTGGGTAAAAAATTTGGGCATGTTGCGCCCAGCGACAAACTGAACATTGTGGGCGTTGGCGTTGGTGGACGTGGATTTTCGGTGCTGAAAAGCATGCAGAGTCAGAATATTATCGGGCTTTGCGATACCGACTGGAAATACAGCGAACGCGTGTTCAATCATTTCCCAAATGCCAAAAAGTACTTTGATTACCGTAAAATGTACGAAGAGCTGGGCAAAAGCATCGATGCCGTAATGGTGGCAACTGCCGACCATACGCACGCTATTGTGGCTGCCGATGCCATGACCATGGGAAAACATGTGTATGTCGAAAAACCCTTGACGCACACGGTGTACGAATCGCGCCTGCTGACGAATCTGGCTAAAAAACACAAATTGGCTACGCAAATGGGAAATCAGGGTGCATCCGGCGAAGGTGTACGTACTATTTGCAATTGGATTTGGAACGGCGAAATTGGCGAAATTACCAAAGTAGAAGCATTTACCGACCGTCCGATATGGCCGCAGGGATTGCCACGACCTTTCGGTGTTGACGAAATTCCTTCAACCATGAATTGGGATTTATTTATCGGACCAGCTCCTATGCGCCCGTTCAATCATATTTACACGCCCTGGAATTTCCGTGGCTGGTGGGATTTTGGTACAGGTGCATTAGGCGATATGGCCTGCCACATTCTTCATCCTGTTTTTAAAGGTTTACAATTGGGTTATCCGACCAAAGTTCAAGGAAGCTCTACGGTACTTTTGGCCGAGTGTGCTCCCAATGCCGAAATGGTAAAATACACTTTCCCTGCTCGCGATAATATGCCCAAGGTTGCCATGCCCGAAGTGGAAGTTTATTGGTACGATGGTGGTTTGCAACCTACTCGTCCGGCAGGCGTTCCTGCTGGTAAAAATTTGAACGATGGCGGTGGCGGAGTTATTTTTCATGGTACCAAAGATACGCTGATTTGTGGTTGTTATGGTATGCGTCCGTGGTTGGTTTCGGGTCGCAAACCGGAAGTAGCCAACAAACTACGTGTAGTTACCGAAAGTCACGAAATGGATTGGGTACGTGCCTGCAAGGAAGATGCTGATTTGCGTGTAGAAACAGCTTCGCCATTTTCCGAAGCCGGACCATTCAACGAAATGGTGGTTATGGGTGTGTTAGGTGTTCGTTTACAGTCCCTAAATCAGGAGTTGCATTGGGATGGACAAAATATGAAATTTACCAATATTCCCGATGATGCCACTGTTAGTTTTATGGAAAAGGACGGATTTAAAATTACCGACGGACATCCAACTTTCAATAAAACCATGTCGACACCTGTAAATGCAAAAGCATTTGCCGAACAGTTGATTAAACACAACTACCGTGAAGGTTGGAAATTACCTCCAATGCCCTAATGGTATTACAAATTATAATCGCACCCTTTAGCCCCCAGTAGGGGGTTGGGGGTCGAAAAAATTCTAACTTATATAAACTCTAATAATAAAAATTCAACAATTTAAAATATCTTCAAAATGAAAAAAACAATTTATTCAATCATACTAATTTTAGCAATTATGAGTAACTCAATAAGTGTAAATGCTGCAAAAAAGAAGCCTGCAAAACAAAAAAAAGCAGCTAAAAGCGAATGGATTACCCTCTTCGATGGGAAAGATTTTACAGGTTGGCGTGGTTATGGCCGAACTGATGTGCCTACAGCATGGACAATTGAAAAAGGCGCCATCAAAATTAATGGTTCGGGAAAGGGCGAAGCCGGAGCAAAAGATGGTGGCGATATTATATTCGACCGTAAATTTAAAAACTTCGAATTAACTTTTGAGTGGAAAGTATCGAAAGGCGGAAACAGCGGTATTTTTTACTTGGCTCAGGAAATTCAGGGCGATCCAATCTGGAAATCGTCTCCCGAGTATCAAATACTTGACAACGAAAATCACGTAGATGCCAGATTGGGTAAAAAAGGAAACCGTCAGTCGGCTTCGCTTTACGACCTGATTCCGGCTGATCCACAAAATTCAAAACCTTATGGCGAATGGAACAAAGGAAGTATTATTGTTTTCAAAGGTACAGTGTTGCATACACAGAATGGCGAAAATGTACTCGAATATCATTTATGGACCGACGATTGGAAAAAAATGATTGACAACAGTAAGTTCAAAGGATGGGAAAACTTTTTAAATGCGGGTGGCGTAAACCACGAAGGATTTATTGGTTTGCAGGATCATGGTGATGATGTTTGGTATCGGAATATTAAAATCAAAATTTTAGATTAATTAATCCAATAAAAATGAAGAAAACTGCATTAATAATCCTGATTATTATGAGCGTCATCCTCAATTCTGAGTCAAAAAATGCACCTAAAAAGGCAATCTACTTGCAACTCTACTCTTTACGCGACGATATAAAAGCTGACTTTAGTGGTACGCTCGACAAAGTAGCAGCTATGGGCTACACAGGCATTGAAGCGGCAGGTTACAAAGATGGTAAATTTTATGGATTAGCACCTGAAGTATTTAGAGCTGAAATAGAAAAACGTGGTTTGAAAGTACTTTCGTCGCATACGGGCGAATCGCTGCCCGAGGATGTTTCAAAAGCCAATTGGAATAATATCTGGACTTGGTGGGATAATGCTATTACGGCGCACAAAGCTGCAGGCATGCGTTATATGGTAGCACCCTGGATGCCAACCGTTAAAACATTGTCGGACTTAAAAGCATATTGCGATTATTACAACCGCATTGGCGAAAAGTGCAACGCAGCAGGCATTCGTTTTGGTTACCACAATCATAGTTTTGAGTTTACAAAAATTGAAGACGAGATTATGTACGACTATCTGTTGAAAAACACCGACCCTGCAAAAGTTTTCTTTCAGATGGATGTGTACTGGGTAGTTCGCGGAGGATTTGGCCCTGTGGATTATTTCAAAAAGTACCCCGGACGATTCGAAATTCTTCACATCAAGGACAACAAAGAACTTGGCGAAAGTGGCATGGTGGGTTTCGATGCTATTTTCAGAAATTCAAAAGTGGCTGGGGCTAAATGTTATGTTGTGGAAGTAGAGAGATATAATTTTTCGCCCATAGAAAGCGTGAAAAAAAGCTTACTTTATTTACTTAGCAACTCATATCCAAAGCACTAATACTATACATGTATAAATTTCTGACTCTGATAGCATTTCTATTGTTAAACTCCTCATTTATATTTTCAAAAACGGTTTACGTATCATTATCAGGTAACAATAGTAATGGCACAAGCGCCGAAAATGCTTACACCACTATTACCAAAGCGGCTCAAAACATAGTGAGTGGCGATATTATGTTGCTACGCAGGGGCGATGTGTTTCGCGAAACGGTTGATTTGAGTTCTAAAACGGGGATTGTCATCGATGCTTTTGGCGATAGCAATTTGCCCATACCGGTGATAAGTGGGAGCAATATTATTACGGGTTGGGGTACTTACAAAAACAATATTTTTGTTTCGAGCAATATTACGAAGCCATCAAATCTTTTTGTGAATAACAAATTGATGCTTTTTGCACGCTGGCCAAACAAGGGTTGGATTAATATTGATACTTCCACTGATTTAACAACGGGCGGACTTACCTTAAACTGCTCTCAACTGGCAGCACACAGTCCGGTACCCAACGATTATTGGAAAAATGCAACCATGCGATGGCGGCGTTGGAGTTGGTGGTTCGATTCGCCCACAATTTCACAATCCACTGCTCCCGATAAAATAACGGTAACACCAGTTTCGAATGCCAATTTCGAAGAGGGTTGGAAATTCTACATCGACAATAAATTTGAAGAGTTGGATTCCATTGGCGAATGGGTTTATTATTCGGGTAAAGCTTATGTTATTACCGGTACGGCAACTACAAACAATCTGCTCATTGAAGGTGCTGCTCGCACAAATGGACTGAATATTAGCTCATCTACTATTCGTAATGTTGCGTTCCGACATCAAACGGATGTTGGACTTTCTGCTAACGGGCGTAGTTTGATTGAAAATTGCACATTCGAAAACATTGGCAACAATTCGGGTGGCGTTGCCATTAAAGTTGGCTGGGAAGCTAATGCTTTAATTATCAGAAATAATAGTTTTGTCGACTTGCTGAATACGGCCATTACCTGGAATCAAAACCGCTCGGTTGTGCAACCAAATTCGTATATCGAAAAAAATACATTCCTGCGTATCGGAAGCATTCCGGGCTACGGAGGTAATGGCTCGTGGCATGCTTGTGGCATTATTATCAGCAATGGAAATAATGTGCGGGTACAGCACAACGAATTTGATACTATCGGTTATGCGGCTATTTTGTTGGGGTCGGACAAAAATTTTGCAGAATACAACCGCATAAATGCAGCTATGTACACGCTCAACGATGGAGGCGCCATTTATACCAATTGTTCGTACAGCACTATTCGTTACAATATAATCACCAATACGCGGGGAAATCTGGAGTCGTCGACAGGCTGGGCTAATTTGGGTCATGGTATTTGGCCGGAATTTTTATCGCAGTTTCACGACAATATTATTCAGAACAATGTGGTTGCTAATTCGGGTGGAAATGGGATTTATCACGACAATCTTTTTAAGGGTATCGTTACGGATAATACGCTTTACAATAACGGAACAGCTTCTGTAACCTTAAAGGGCAGAGGTACATCTACTATTCAACAAAATAATTTCAGCAAAAATATCTTTTTTGCGGGTTCGGCCTCACAGCCGACAATAAAATTTGATACGGGTTACGATTACGGAAGTTTTACGAATAATATATATGCCAATCAGTTCAGCGATTTTATGGTTAATGGCACCTCCTCCATTAGTTTCAACGAATGGGCTAACGTCTATTCGTGGGCAGAAAAAACTCCAAACGAAAATTTGTTCCGTATACCTGAATATATTATTCGTGGCATCTCTAAAAACAGAATAGAAAACGCCGATTTAGAACAAAATAATTTAACATGGAATACCCTTGCCGGTACACAGGATGGAATTACAATTCAAAATAACCCGCTTTTCAACAGCCGGTGTTTGCAAATTTATTCCAACAACAGCCGTATTCAATGCATTTATAACGCTTCGTTTCCGTTAGTCAAAGATTCGCTCTACGAAGTAAAATTCAGTTATGCACTAAACGAAAATGATTTACTAAACAATGTCGTTCGACAATCCATTAATTTACAACTTCGCGACATTCCTGCCAAAAGGACGCTATTAAGTTATGCTTTTCCGGTTTCAAACTTTAAAAGGGAAGTCTGGTTTGTGATAAAAATGCCTCAAAACATCAATATTGCAACCCTTGCGTTCGAAATAAATGCAACAGCTCCAGCAACACTGAATGTAGATAACATTACATTCCGAAAAGTAACTGCACGAAAGCCTAATGCAAACGAACTGACTCAAATTCACTATAACTATTCCGATGCGAAAACAGTTGTAAATTTGGATGGCAGGGATTGGTACGATTTAGATAACAAATTGTATTCGGACACGATGCATTTAGCCCCTTATTCGTCCCGAGTTTTAATGCGTTTGCCTTATGAGCCGAATTTGTGGTTCGACAACGAGACTACCAGCATCGATGCGGTTACGAATGCGAATAAATGGCCTTACATTATTTATCCAAATCCGGTAATTCAAACCTTGAATGTCGAAAGCCAAAGCCTTATAAAACAGATAACTATCGTATCTGTCAACGGAAAAATATGGGATTGTATACAGCCTAACGCATTGCGTTTTGCTTATTCGATGTACAGCTACCCTTCGGGCTTGTATTTACTCAAAATGCTTGATGCTGATGGTTTTGAGACAGTACATAAGATTGTAAAATAAATTCAGACTTACTTGTTGTGTCGGATATGTACTACAATTAGTCAGTTAAGTATCAAAGAAAACTATATCTTTTGTGTATTTTTGTTGTTCTATAATATCACCAAATTGTTCTGTTTTCAGTGTTATTGGGATAGACTTAGTTTTTGTTTGCAAAGCCAAAGTTCTTAGACTATCTTTAAAAACTGATTTTTTATGAAAAAACCATGTTTTTTATTTTTAGCGTTTTTTGTTCCTTATTTGTTGAGTATTAGCGTATCTATTTCTGCCAGAAAACTTGAAGTCGGTATGAATTTAGGCTCGTTTAGCGATTACAATCCTGATGTGTTTTTTGCAGATGCTATTAAATCTTCTAGGACATTTTACAAGACTACAACAGTAGATTTAAATGCGGACGATGCCAACAAGGATGCAAATGGATGGCCAACTGAAGACTTTAAATGTGCTGTATTTTCTGGTTTGAAAACAGGAGAGACTCACGGTACTTATAAATTGTATTTTAACGGACAGGCTACCCTTTCTGGAACTGGAGTTACCATTACTGGTAAGACATGGGACGCTGCAAAAAATTTGACTACTGCAAATGTACAAGCGGTACTTGGTACAGTTGATTTTATTAATATAAATTTCACGAGCACTAAGAAGCTAAGCACCAGTGCTGTAGGCACAGGTGTCACTAATATCAAATTGATGCGTCCTGATGCGCCAGGAAGTGCTACTGCGTATGATACCACTGTGGTTTGGAATCCACAATTTTTGGCCGCCATAGCTCCATTTACTACTCTTCGTACCTTGGGTACTACATTGACCAATGGCGGACAAACAGATACTGATTGGGATGCTGCCACAGTACGTCCATGGAGTTATGCTACACAAAATCCGTCTGGATCACTAACCAAAAAAGGGAAAACTCCATGGGAAGGAGTATTGCAGCTGGCCAATGCTGCCAACAAAGATTTGTGGATTAATATTCCACACATGGCAACTGATGCTTATATAATGAATCTACTGAAACTATTCAAGTATGGAAGTGATGGTAATGGTAATCCATACTCCAGCATACAAGCCAATCCAGTAGTTGCTCCATTGAAACCAACATTAAAATTGTATTTGGAATACTCCAATGAAATATGGAACACTGCAGCACCTTACGCTCCACAAACAAACTACGCCAAAGCGCAAGGCGCTTTGTCTCCCTACTGTTTGTTTGACAATCCTGATATGACTTCTGTACAGAGCCAAGTGACAGTAGGTTACAGATATAAAGCTCAACGCACAGTAGAGTTTAGTGTTATGGCTCGCACAGTTTTTGGCGATGCCGAAATGATGACCCGTATACGTCCTGTACTTTGTTGGCAACAAGGTTACTTGTATTATTCAGCTCGTACCATTTCTTTTATAGATAGAATATTTAACAAGTTAGATACCAGGTCACCTTATACAGGTGCTCCTCACCCAGTAAGCTATTATATTTATGGTGGCGGTGGTACTGGCTATTGGTCCGCAGAAAATTTGCTTACCATTACCGAAGCAACTATGTGGACTTCAGATACTTTTGATCCTACAACTTATTATAATTTAGTCAGAAATGATGCAGCTGTTACATCCTCGTATGGTATTAAATACCTTAATTATGAAGGCGATATGCATTATAATCCTAACAATCAAGTATTATTGCAAGCTACCCACTGGGATGCTCGGCATGAGTTGAGTACTACACAGCATTTAGAAAAGTTAAGTGAAGTTGAATTAGAACTAATGAATTTCTTATCACTTTCCACAAATAAACCTTTAGAATGCGACTGGGCAATTACAAAAACCATAAATGACTACACTCAGCCACAATACAAAGCTATTAAGAATTGGTCATTAATGCCTGCACATAGTGAAGTAACTTTAGGAAGGCTAATACCTTTTTCTACAGCAGGATCTGCAAATGATAATAATAATAATAACAAATGGACTACTACAACATATTCTAATACAGTACCTCAAACTCTTACCGGAAATGATACTTATTATTCAGTTTCCTATAATTTTAGAGTAGCAGCTACGGGAAGTTACAAAGCGAATGTTGAATACAACTGTACATCAGCCGCTGTGATGCTATTAGAAGTGAATGGTGTTCCAGTAGTGCCACAATTAAGTTTGGCAAAAGGTTCTTCTGCCACTGCCTATTATAATTTTGACTGTGTTCCTAATAAATTGTATTCATTCCGTATAGCAGTCAAATCGGGTGGGGTACAAGTGAAAAAAGTCAACTTTGCTATTAATAGTATCTCTACTAGCTTGGAAAATAGAAGTACTAATGACCTTAGTTTTTATAATAACAAAGAAAATCAATCTGCTCAAATTAGAACTAACTTTGATAATTTCACTATATCAGTATATGATATGTACGGAAAAATAGTTTATCAAAAGAATGCACAAAGCTATTTCACGGAATTTCCTACTTCTAGTATACAATCTGGTGTATATGTAGTGAAAATAAATAAAGGGGAAGAGTCCATCACTCGAAAAGTTGTTCTATAATATCACCAAATTGTTCTGTTTTCTTCAATCAATAAATTTATACGTCAATGAAAATCACGAAATTAACAAACTCAATTCTGCTTTTCACATTTTTCTTTTCAATTCAGACTGTCCGGAGTGCAACATCCCTTATGCAGTTGCTTTCGCCCGACAAAAAAATCAGAATTGATTTATCGTTGAGCAACAATGCGAACAATAAACAAGTTTTGGAGTATTCGGTTGTTCGTTACGAAAATGGAAAAACAATACAGGTGCTTGAGAATTCGCCTCTTGGTATCGTTCGTACCGACCAATCGTTTGCCGAAGGCTTGTCATTAGTAAACCAATCGAAAGTGTTGAAAATCAGCGAAAAGTACGAAATGAAAATCGGTCGTCAACTGAAAATCCACAATTTTGCAAACGAAAAACAATTGACTTTTAAAAATGAGAATGGTTCGTTGCTTCAGCTTGTTTTTCGGGCTTACAACGATGGCGTAGCTTTCAAATACGTTTTTCCCGAAAAATCGGATAAAAACTATACTGTAATCAATGAACTTACAGGTTTTAAAGTGCCACTGAACGGGAAGTGTTGGATGCAGCCTTACGATAAATCCTCCATGTGGACACCCAGCTATGAGTTGTATTACAAAACGGATGTGCCGGTAGGTGCTGCTTCGCCCAATGCTGAAGGTTGGGCTTTCCCTGCATTATTTCAGGCAAACAACAATTGGCTGCTTATCTCCGAAGCCAACCTGACTAAAAACTTTGCCGGCATTCGTTTGGAGCAAAAGGCCGTAAACGGTTTGTATAAAGTGCGTTTCCCCGAAGTGCGCGATGGCGAAGGTGTAGGAGCGGTGCACCCTGTTTCGACGCTGCCTTGGGATATGCCCTGGCGATTTATAACCATAGGCAATTCGTTGGAATCAATTTACGAATCGCAACTTGTTAATAACCTCAGCAATAAAACAGTTGATAAAGATTTTTCGTGGGTAAAAACGGGTCGCTCGTCGTGGAGCTGGATTTCAGAAGTTGATAGTCCACGTGATTACAACGCCCTGAAAAACTTTGTGGATTTGTCGGCAGAAATGAATTGGGAATATTCGTTGGTGGATGCAAATTGGGAAACGATGAAAAATGGAAATCTCGAACAATTGGTGAAGTATGCTGACACAAAAGGGGTAGGTATATTGGTGTGGTACAATTCAGGTGGTCCGAATAACCCTGTAACCGAAGGTCCCCGAGACCTGATGACCGACCGCAATGTGCGTCGAGCAGAATTTACCAAACTGCAAAAATGGGGTGTAAAAGGCATAAAAGTGGATTTTTGGCACAGCGACAAACAAGATATGATACAGCAATATATTGATTTGCTAAATGATGCTGCCGATTTTGGCATTTTGGTTAATTTTCATGGATGTACTATTCCGCGTGGATGGTCGCGTACTTATCCCAATTTAATGTCTATGGAGTCGGTGCGAGGTTCTGAGTGCTATTTGTTCGACTCTACTTATACCGCTTATGCTCCTTCGCAAAATACGATTTTGCCCTTTTCACGCAACGTGATTGGCCCAATGGATTACACGCCGTTGGTGTTGAAAGGGTTCAAATATCCGCACTCCACTACCTATTCACACGAATTGGCTTTGACACTTGTTTTTCAAACCGGAATTCTCCATTTAGCGGAAAATGCCGATTATATTCGGACTTTACCGGCATTTGTGCTTGATTATCTGAAATCTGTACCTGTTACTTTCGACGAATCGCATTATGTATCGGGTTATCCCGGAAAAGATGTTATTGTTGCTTCGCGCAAAGGTGATAAATGGTTTATTGCAGGCATAAATGGCGAAGATAAATCGAAAAACACTGAACTGAAATTACCATTTATTAAAGGAAAATATACTTTAAACAAGATAAGCGATGGTGCCGATGGGCGCAGTTTTGTAAATACAACCGGAAAATATAATTCGGGAGAAGTACTTCCAGTCAATATGCAGTCAAATGGTGGTTTTGTAATCGTACTCTCAAAAAATAGATAAGAAATGAATTATAAGTTAAGTATTATTTTAATGTCGGCAATAACAGGAAGCTCAAGCTCTTGTTTTGCTAAATTGAAAAAGGAAGAAAAAAGTACTCCGAAACGTCCGAACATTCTCTTTATAATGTCCGACGATCATGCATATCAGGCCATTAGCGCTTATAATCATGCTATTGGCAAATTAGCTCCTACACCCAACATCGACCGAATTGCCGCGGAAGGCATGCGTTTCAATCGCTGTTTGGTTACCAATTCTATTTCAGGGCCTTCGAGAGCGTGTATAATGACTGGTAAATACAGTCACCTGAATGGTTTTATATCCAACGAGCAAACAGAATTTGATGGTGTACAGCAGACTTTCCCAAAACTTTTGCAGCAAGCTGGCTATCAAACAGCTATGATTGGGAAGTGGCATTTGGGAAGTACGCCAACAGGTTTCGATTATTGGAATATTTTAAACGGTCAGGGGCAATATTATAATCCTGTTTTTGTTAATTCGGAAGGTCAGAAAATTGAAAACGGATATGTAACAGACATAATAACAGATAAAACACTCGAATTTCTGAAATCGAACGCTTCGTCGGATAAACCTTTTATGGTGATGATGCACCATAAAGCACCGCATCGTTCGTGGGAACCAAATTCAAAATATTTAAATGCTTATAAGGATGTAGAGTTTCCTGTTCCTGCCTCTTTTTTCGAAGATTATAGCAAGCGTGGATTGGCAGTGCAGCAACAAGATATGACTATTGAAAAAACCATGACTCCGGATTGGGACTTGAAAATGCTTATAAATCCCGATACTGCTTTTTGGGCATATCAAGCTGGTTATGGTCGGTTAAAGAGCGAACAACGTAAAGCATGGGATGCTTATTACAACCCCATAATTGCCGATTTTTCAGCAAAAAAACGTAGCGGAAAGGAGCTTACTTTGTGGAAGTACCAACGCTATATGAACGATTACTTAGCCTGCATTCGCTCTGTTGACGAAAGCGTGGGGCGTGTACTCGATTATTTAAAAGAGACAGGGCTCGATAAAAACACAATAATTGTTTATACATCGGATCAAGGATTTTATTTGGGTGAGCATGGCTGGTTCGACAAACGATTTATGTACGAAGAATCGTATCGTACACCGCTATTATGGTATTGGCCGGGCGTAACAAAAGCAGGTGCTGTGAGCAACGATATGGTTTCGAATATTGACTTTGCCGAAACATTTTTAGAAGCTGCAGGAGTTGTTGTGCCCAAAGATATGCAAGGAAGTAGTTTGAAACCTGTTTTGAAAGGAAAAACCCCTTCGGATTGGCGTAAAGCTCATTATTATCATTATTACGAATATCCGGGAGTTCATTCAGTAAAACGTCATTACGGCATAAGTACCGACAGGTACAAACTAATTCATTATTATTATGATATTGACGAATGGGAATTGTACGATTTGAAAACCGATCCGTCGGAAACGAAAAACCTTTACGGTAATCCAGAATTTAAAGAGATTAAAAAGAATATGCACAAGCAATTAGATGCTTTGCGTTCGCTCTATAAAGATGGTGACAATGAAACAAAAAAGTTTTTACCAAAAAAATAACAAAAACTTATAGTTCACTATTTATTCCATTTCGTTTTTTCCTTTTTTGAAAATTAAGAAATATAATTAGAATCATAAAAAATGAATACTAGAAACTTAATATATCTATTTTCTGCAATAACCGGTGTTTCAACAATAGCTCAAAACAATAAACCCAATATTGTTTTTATTCTAACCGACGACATGGGAATCAACGATTTGGGTTGTTACGGAAACGATTATATCAAAACGCCTAATATTGATGCATTGGCTAAAGGTGGCATTCAGTTTACACAATCTTATTCGTCCAGCCCGGTAAGTTCACCCTCGCGCGCTGCCCTACTTACCGGAAAACATCCGGCACAGTTGCAAATTACCAACTTTTTGGTAGGCAATCGTACCGACCCGAAATCGCCTATCGACCCTGCTCCATGGAAACCCTATCTTAGTGGTAGCGAACGTACCATTGCCGAAATTCTGAAAGAAAACGGGTATCGTACGGGGATAGTTGGCAAATGGCATGTGGGTGAAGGTGAAGGGCAAAGACCTTGGGAGCAGGGATTCGACTTTACACGTAAAATGGGTAAAAACGGACTTGATTATTATAATTATTCAATACAGAAAGAGGATTATTCTACGGTATTCGAGGATCATGGAACTGATTACCTGACAGATAAACTTACCGAATATGCAATGGAATTTATTGAAAGTACACCCGAAAAGCAACCGTTTTATTTGTACCTCACTTATACAGCACCGCATGTGCTTATTGTGCCCAAAGCAGGTACCGAACGAAACTATATGTTTAACTATAATAACAAAGACCTAAAAAGCTACCGCAATCCTTACTATGCAGCTATGGTAACTACGCTCGACGAAGGTGTGGGTAAAGTTATTGAAACACTTCGCAAAACAGGCGATCTCGAAAATACAATTATCGTTTTTACATCTGACAACGGTGGCGTTGTGGTTGATGAGTTAGGATTTATACCCACCTCTATGCTACCTTGGCGCGATGGCAAAGGACATTGTTACGAAGGCGGCATTCGCGTACCAGCCATTGTAAGTTGGAAAAAAGAAATTCCTGCAGGCAAAGTATCGGATTATGCTTTTACAAATCTGAACTATTTCCCTACATTATTAAAATGTGCAGGTATCGATTATTCTGCCGATTCACTTGCCGGTAAAAACATGTATAATGTATTGATTAGCCCTGAAAATAAAGTGAATAATGAACCAATGTTTTGGCATTACCCACATTTTTCAAATCAGGGAGGCCGTCCACAAAGTGCTGTACGAATGGGCGATTATAAATTAGTTGAAAACTACGAAACAGGAAAATTAGAACTTTTCAATTTAATAAACGACAAGTCGGAAACCAAAAATTTAGCCCGGAAAAATCGAAAAAAAACCAATGAAATGTATCAGCTTCTTTCGGATTGGAAACAAGTTAATAACGTTCAATTGCCTGTCAGGAAAAGCAATTAGTAATTTCCGAAGCAAAAACAGAAAGCTTGATAATCAATCTTTTAAATTAATTGTTATAAATATCTAAAAATCATGCTGAGAATAAGTATTTTAATTTGTTCAGGTAAAAAATTAATTCAGGTTTTCTAAATTTGTAAAACATGATTTCAAAAGTAGATGCATTGATTTTTGATATGGATGGCACATTGTGGGATGGAGTCGATGCTTACGCTATGGGATTTAATGACTATTTCAAAGCAAATAACATTGATAGATTGATAGATAGAAATGATTTGTTTATGTACATGGGGTTGCAGGAGGAGGAGTATCTTCAAAAAATTTTCCCAGAACTAATACCCGATAAACGAAAAATTGTTTACAGTGAAATTGTTGAATACCAATACGAAAGAATAAAATCCGACGGTGGAATTTTATATGAGGGTGTAAAAAAAGGGCTGCTCGAATTATCGCTAAAATACAAGCTGTTTATAGTCAGTAATTGCCCCGAATTGACAATACAGCATTTTATGAAATGGGCGGGGATTGAAAAAGTCATTACTGATACAATATGCTATGGCATGAACTATAAGCCCAAACATCAAAACATCAAGTATCTGATTGAAAAACACAATTTAATCTCGCCCGTATATATAGGCGATACCGATTCGGACAGAAAACAATGCGAGTTGATACACATTCCTTTTGCTTTTGTAAGTTATGGTTTTGGTACAACAGAGAATTATTGTTGTAAATTCAATACATTTCAGGAATTGGCGAATGCCTTTATAAATAATGACTAAAAAGAACAGAATTATGTTGAGATTTAGAATTATCCTTTTGGTTTGTTATTTTAGTACTAATCAAAAAATTTATTAAACAATAAATTTAAATATAACATTATGAATAATCATACAAAAGAAATAGTTTCTTGTTTACTAGTGCTTATTCTACTTTTAGGTACAGAAAGTAGTGCAAGCAATAAATGTAAGCATAATAATTTATCAACGGTTTCTTTGTTACAAACGCAGGTTGGGGGCGAATTAAAAATACGGTTACACAAAAATTTCGACAGATTAGAGGAAGAAAAATATCATCCATCGAATGTGTTTTGGGATGATGCTAAATCGAAGAACTGGCCGGGAGACCACGAAGGCAGAACAATCTTAGGTCTGGTACGTGACGCTCAGGCTACCGGACGGGAACCAAAATACCTCAAAGAAACAATAGATTTAATTCCAAACTACTTGAATGCAAAGGGATATATGGGCAAAATGCATGCAAAAGGAATTATGGACGAACAGCAATTGGCCGGGAATGGCTGGTTTATTAGAGGTTTAATTGAATACTACAAATGGAAAAAAGATGAAAAGGTATTGCAGTATATTAAATCAAATATTGATAGCCTTTTTATTCCGGGTAAAGGATTATATGCAAATTACCCCATCGACCCTAAATTAAGGTCAAACAGGCATGGTAAAGCGAGTGGTTCTATCTATTCTACTGTAAACAACTGGATGCTTTCAACAGATATCGGGTGTTTGTTTATCGGTATGGATGGTGCAATACACGCTTACGAATTGCTGCGTGAACAGCCTTTGAAAGAAATTATTGACGAGATGGTTGAACGATTCCTTAAAACTGATATAATTGCCATACAAGCACAAACGCATGCTACGCTTACTGCTATGAGGGGATTAATGACTTATTCTGAACTTACCGGAAACAAACAACTTATAACTGAAGTAGAGAAGCGCTGGGAACTTTACAAAGAATATGGTATGACCGAAAATTATGCTAACTACAATTGGTTTAAACGGTACGATGCTTGGACGGAACCTTGTGCCATAGTGGATGCATATTTTGTAGCATCCCAATTATGGGAAATTACTAAAAAAGAATGTTATCTGGCCGATTTGGATTTAATTTATTATAATGCGTTGGCTCATGCTCAAAGAGAAAACGGAGGTTTTGGATGCGATATTTTTCAGCGCCCCGACACTAATAATTTAGTAGTTCGAATTCCCGAAGCTCATTGGTGTTGTACCATGAGAGGGGCTGATGGTTTAAGTAAAGTTGCCGAAAATAGCTATTTTACAGAGAAAAACAGTTTGTATATTGTACATTATTCCGATAACAATGCAAAACTAAAAGTAGATAAAAATACTTCTGTTAGCATTAATCAAAAATCGAAATATCCATTTGCCGGTGAGGTAGAAATGCAGATTGCCGATATTACTCGCCCAAAATCCTTTACGATATATTTAAACGCTTTACAAGTTTTTTCAGAAAATGTTTCCATATCTGTAAATGGAAAAAATGAAAAAGTTTATATCGAAAATGGACTTTACAAATTGCACCGTGTTTGGAAGAAAGGTGATAAAATTAAGTTTACATTTAATCTGAAAACGCAAGTTGTTTCGCCCCAAAACAAAGAAAAATACAGTGATAATTTACGTAAAGTACTTATTGGCCCTTTACTGCTTGGCTATAGTGGTACGCCAAACATAAGTTTACCTTCAAAAATTGAGTTGAACAAAATAGCGCCATTGATATATAAAGTAAAGGATACAGACATTGAGTTAAGTCCGGTTTATCATTTAATGGATAAAAATGTTATAAAAGGCGATACCTACAAGAAGCAAATTTTATTTTATTAATTTAAAACAAAACAACTAGTGTCTGATTAAGTACTACAAAATAGTCATTTATGTAAAAAATATCCAACTTTATATAACTATTTTTAGATGTGTTGTATAATTATCATACAGTTCAGTAATCATTTATCAAAAAATTAACACAACCATGAGACTCCTGAGTTTAAGAAATGTAACTTTGTTTTTTCTTGTTTTTCAGCAGGTTTTAGCCTTTTCCACTAAATCTGTAATCGTAAAAGAACCTTCGTACGTATGGATTGACGAAAAAGGCGAAGGACGCAATGTGTATGCTTATTTCAGAAACGAATTTGAGTTGAAAACTGTTCCTGATAACGCAACGATAAAACTGTATGCAAAATCACTTTACAATCTTTATGTAAATGGCGAATTTGTCAATTTCGGACCTATTCGAAGTTACGAAACAAATCCTTACTACGATAGTATAAACATTGCTCCTTATTTAAAATCGGGTAGGAATATAGTAGCTGTAAAGGTTCAAACCAACGGAATTCATACCTATCAAATACCTATGGGAACGGCAGGCTTTATTGCCTGGGGGAATATTAAATCTACTGTTGATAACATTTCGCTGGCCACTCCCGGCAGCTGGATATGCCGCAAAGCAATGGGTTACAACCCGCTATCACCCCGTTTCTCGTTTGCACAGGGGCCTGTCGAGATCCTGGATGCACGCATGGAACCCGACGACTGGAAATCGGCTACTATCCAACCAAAATTGTGGAAAAAAACAACTTTGCTAAAAAATCAGCAATATTTTGGCAAATTGGCTCCCCGGACTATTCCCTTGCTTACTAACACTGCATTTTCACCAAAATTTGCAGTAAATAAACTCGATTTATCGGCAGGCGAAATGGTTTACAAATGGTCGTCGTATTACGAAAATGTAGAAAATCCCCGCGACCAACGTGGTATTCTGAGCTACAGTTTTATTTATTCACCCGTAGAGCAGGATATTGAAATGGGTTTCAGCTGGGGAAAATACTGGATAAATGGACAATTAATCAAAATAACTGGGCAACCCGATAAAGTGTTTCGAAGCAATGCAACCGTTCGTCTGAACAAAGGTTGGAATTCCTACTTCTCGGTACAGGAAATAATATGGAGCAATTTGGATGGCATGTTGGCTTTGCCTGCCACGCATAATTTGCAGTTCTCTGTTCGTAAAAAACTAAACGATACGCTTCGTTTTGCACAGACCGAACCCATAGAAGTTGAAAAATTGAAGGCTATGGTAACAGACAATATTTGCCCATCAGAACCCGAAAAATTAAAATTCAAGTGGTTGAAAGTTTCAGGCACTGAACCTTTGTACAATCCGGCCAAGGAAATTGCCTGGCTCGAAAAGAAAAAAATAACGGTTAATCCTTTAAAAACGGAGAGTATTGTAGTACCTGCTAATGCCAATCAGGCAGTTGTGTACGATTTTGGAACGATACATTTAGGACGCGTGTTTTTGAAAGTTGATGCACCTGTAGGTACGACATTCGACCTTGTGTGGAGCGAAGATTTGAAGGATTCACTGGTTACCTTGTTCCGACGATTCGAAATCAATGCCATTGCCCGCTTTGTGTCCGACGGCAGCGGTTATTTCGAAACATTCCGTCCGTACGGTTTGCGGTATTTGCAAGTTAATGTTCGAAATAATAACACGCCTGTAACAATCAACAAAGTGGGTATCAATAGGCAAGTTTATGATTTTGAGAAAACAGGTAGCTTTAGTTGTTCCGATCCTTTGTTCAATAATATTTGGGAAATGGGGTGGCGCACTTTGCAGGTTTGTTCTGAGGATTCGTACACCGATACGCCTTTTCGTGAACGCGGACATTATGCGGGCGATATGTTTCCAGAGTTTGCCACTACGCTGGCTACAAGCGGCGACCCGCGACTCGCGAAGCACACCATTCGTTTGTTTAATCAGCAATACAGTAAAACTTATACCGATTTTGCTCCTACCATTCATGCCGATTTCCCACTTATAAATTTGTTGGTGGCTTCGTGGTATATTCGTCAGTTCAACGACAAAGCCTTTGCGCAAGAAGTATATCCGCTGTATGCTAATTATCTTCGAATGTTGCACAAAAGCCGTCAGCCCAACGAGTTATACCGTATTAGTCGTGTGTTTGTCGAATGGATAAATTTAGAAAAAACAGCAGATTTAACCGCGCTGCAATCTTATATATATGCATCATTCAGCAATATGGCTGTGTTGGCAAAAATAGTGGATAAGCCACAGGACGCAGCTGATTATAATGCAATGGCAAACGAAATAAAGCAATTTATGCTTGCAAAATGCTGGGACGAAACAGCTGGCAATTTTGTGGATGGTTTTAAAAATGGAAAGGTGCTTCCTACCCGCCATGTGATTTCGAGTTCGCTGGCATCGGTCTGGAAAATACCTGCTGCCGTACAGGATAAACGCATTCAGCATTGGTTTAACGATGCTTTAATCAATATTGGCGCACCCATTAATCGCAAACAACTCACTACTCCTTATGGTGGTTTTTATGCATTGGCTTCGCTTTATCAGGCAGGAAATGTGGAAACTGCCGAAAACTTTATACGCACACATTGGGGTAAAATGGTTTATGAAGTGAACGACCTGACTTGGGAGGATTTTAACCGCGATGGAAAATCTACCCTCAGTCATGCGTGGGCAAGTTCACCCACCTATTATATGAGTTCGCAGATCTTGGGAGTCGATTTAGGTTTTCCGGGTTATGCATCGCCCGACACCATCTATATTCGCCCACAATCAGGTTCTGTATCGTGGGCAAAAGGTACAGTGCCGCACCCCAAAGGACTAGTTACGGTGGATTGGAAAATACAGGGAAATGTATTGTTCGTGAATTATAAAACTCCTGCTGGAGTGCCCGTGGTAGTGGAACCACGTGGGCGACTGGCAGAATATAAATTGATAAAAAATGAAAAATAACAGTATGATAAACAGGATTTTAATTTCGGTGATTTTTTTTCTTGCTTTGGGATTCTCTGTAAATTCGCAAACAACTACTATCCCTTATTCGCAATGGACTATTGGCAACGACAACGATCAAGTGTCGTGGCATTTTGTTGAAGGATTGGAATACAACGATTCGTTCATCAGAGCTCCTGAGGCCGGAAAATGGAACGAGTGGTACAAACAAATTGTGGACTACAGAACAAAAGTGCGCCAACAAATCGGGAAAATTGAACCCTATTTGTACTGTGAATTTCCGGCAAAAAGGAATACTGTATTTCATTTTGATAAGTTCGTGTATCAATTAAAATTAACTCCGGGCGAAAAAATTACTATTCAGGGAAAAGTGAGAAATTCCGGAAAAAGGATTGTTTTTTATGTGAATTACAGTCTGAAATTCAAAGGAAAAGAATTGAGCTACGATGTGCGTAAGCGATTGGAGAAAACTGATAGTATAATTATCGAAGGTTCGCAACAATGGACAACGTTTTCGAAAACACTCACTGTGCCTGACTTTGATGCAAACACCTACAGTATTGCTCCCGAAATCGCATTAAATCCTGTTTCAGAGAAGTTTAAATTGTTTTTGAACGATATCACTTTTGACGTTTCACAAAATCCGGAACGAAACCTTGTGAAAACCAGCATTGAAGATTATCAAAAATCTCAGGCTCAGCATTCAACTTTAAAAATATCCGACGAGCTGGCATGGACGCATCAAAATTACGTGATGGGATTTGTGTTTGTGTGGGATGCCAAATTCTGGGATAATAAAAAGGGGAATTACCTCGTTAACGAATACTGCAAAACCATGCGTAAGGAATTTGGTGGAATTCATTCGGTGGTGCTTTGGCATTCGTATCCGAATATTGGCATCGATGAGCGAAATCAGTTTGAAATGCTGCGCTCAATGCCCGAAGGCATGAAAGGTATACAACAAATAGTATCCGATTTTCACAAAAATGGAGTGAAAGTTTTTATTACTTACAATCCTTGGGATTTGGATACCAACCGTCCTAAAAATCACGACTATGTAGAATTGGCCAAAGTGCTCGACGAAAGTAATGCCGATGGCGTTTACCTTGATACATGGCGTTGCTCAAAAGGTGTAATTTCATTATTTGAAGTTGAGAATTCTATTCGCGACGAAGTGCGTAAACGCGGCAAAACAGTGGCATTTACCACCGAAACTTTGCCCGAAGCCAAAGATTTGATAGGACGCGATGCACTTACATCGTCGTGGGGGCAAGAAATTCACCCGTACAATTATACCGATTTGTCGCATTTTAAATGGTTAATGCCCGACCACAAACAGTATTACATCAAAAGGATGTTGAAAGAACGGAAACCCATTATGGCACATGCGTGGATAAACGGACAGGGCTTGCAATTGTGGGAAAATATATTTGGTGCTATGAACCTATGGAGTGCCGACCATCGCAAAATACTTCGTAAAATGAATGCTGTGTGGCAATCGGTTGGTAATTTGTATATTACCGACAATTGGAGGCCGCTTATGCCTACTGCCAACAAACACATTATTGCCAGCGAATGGACACACAACGATTTTGTGATTACAAATTTTGTGGATACAGCCAATACCACAAATCAACTTAATTATCCGATACAAAATCTTAATGCGCATTATTACGACATTTGGAATGGAACGGAACTTAAGCCTTATGCTGAAAAAGGAAAGTATTTTGTAAAAATTGCAGTCAATGATTTTGGCTGCTTGCTCCAAACAGAGAATGAGTTGAGTAGTGAGTTGAAAAAGCTAATGAAAACTCAAAAAAGAGAAACTGCGCGGAAACTACCTGCAAACGATACATACGAAGTGGAATTATCGTTGAAAAAACCGCTTGCGTACAAGTATAAAACAACTAGAAATACCACTTTCGAAACACCATTACTTCAATTATATGCTGTAGATAGTACACTTACAGCCGAACATATCTGGCGCGAAGGCAAATGTTACCCAGACGAGGATGCCAAAGACAATCACGACCTGAAACTCAGCTACAAAAACGGACGACCATTTGTGAGTCATAGCTACAAAGCGCAAATCGATGCTTTTGGTATTATGCCACGCGTGGTGACTAATGCTCAGTTTGAACAATTTATGAACGAAACAGGATACACGCCCCGATATAAAGAAAATTTTCTGAAACATTGGAATGGAAACAAATGCCCTGTAGCAATCAAAAACGACCCTGTGGTGTATGTTTGCCTTGACGATGCCCGTGCTTTTGCCAACTGGGCAGGCATGCAACTCCCTACCGAATGGGAATGGCAATTAGCTACCGAAAAACAAAAAGGCGGTTTTAAATTCAACGAGGTATATGAACTCAACGAGAGTCTGCGCTTCGACGGTTTTAATTATTCGATAAGTCTGCGTGGCGGTTGCAGTCGCTGGACTACCCCAAGCTCGTTGTGGTATATTCCGGGAGCCGAAAAAGGCAATGAAGTAGGTGGTGCGCAAAAGCCAACTTCGCATGTTAAATTCTTTTTAATGTATCCGGGCTACGACCGCACTTCTACTATTGGGTTTAGATGTGTGAAGCGATAATTTATAAGTTTTTGTAATAAATAAATCATCTCTTTGTGTTTTACCAGCTGCTAACTTATGAATATGTTAGCTACAAGCACAAAAACATAACACCGAAAGTCCTAAATGTTTTAGTTATTCTTGTCGATGATATGGGCTGTAATGATAGTAACAAATGAAACGTCCATGTTAAAATAATTATTAACACACAAGGCAATGATTATTTTAACATGGTAAGTTCCATCTGACAATAAAAAAATAAAATATAAACAGATGAAAACTCAAATTAAATTAATAATTATCTCTTCATTGCTTGTATTTAATGTAACATTAAATGCAGCTTTATATGAGATTAAATCTCCGTCGGAGTATAACTCTTAGTCTAAAGCAAGGTGGAGGTGCTTTGCTTATACTTTCGCCCGCAAACTAAATAAATTTATGAAACGAACATGACAAAATTTAATCTATTTTGACCCACAGGGGCATGATTAAATTTTGTTATGTGAGTTCCATGTGGCAATTAAAAAATAATTATAAACACATGAAACTAAAAGTATTATCATTTTTACCGGCTGCTACTTTAAGTGTATGTCAGCTACAAGCACAAGCTACCGAAAGACCTAATATTATTGTAATTCTTGCCGACGATATGGGCTATAGCGATATTGGTTGTTTTGGTTCCGAAATCAAAACTCCTAATCTCGATAGACTGTCATCAGAGGGAGTTCGGATGACGCAATTTTACAATGCAGCCCGCAGCTGTCCATCTCGTGCTGCATTGCTAACAGGACTGTATCCACATCAGGTAGGTGTGGGCGACATGTTGCAGCCAGGCGACGATTTGCCGGCTTATCAAACACAAATCGACCTCAACAGCGTCACATTGGCCGAAGTCCTTAAATCAGCTGGTTACTCTACTTTTATTTCGGGTAAATGGCATGTGGGGTGGACCGAAGGAAGTTCGCCAATGGACAGAGGTTTCGAAAAACAATATGGAAGTTCAGACAATACAACCGGTCATTATTTTGGCATTCAGAAAGGACGTCGGTTTACTGTTGAAGGCAAGGACTCAGTTCCTCCGGGCGAATGGATTACTACAAACACCACCGCCTATAAACTAATGAAAAATGAAGATGGCTCGCAATGGTACGCCACCGATGCCTACACCGACAGAGCTATAAAATACATCAACGAACAAAAGGCAACCTTAGCGGACAAACCTTTTTTCCTGTATCTGGCTTATACTGCTCCACACTGGCCTTTGCATGCTTTCGAAAGTGATATTGAAAAATACAAAGGAAAATATATGAATGGTGGTTGGGATAGCCTGAGGATAAACCGATACAATAGAATGATTGAAATGGGCATTGTTGATAAAAACTGGCCATTGAGTGAACGACACAACATTGTACCTGCATGGAATACCCTTTCTGAAAAAGAAAAAATTCGCTGGGATCATTGGATGGCTGTGTATGCTGCTATGATTGACCGAATGGATCAAAATATCGGGCGTTTACTCGAAAATCTCCGTCAGAATGGCTACGACAAAAATACCAAGATATTATTTTTATCGGACAATGGTGGCTGTCATGAACCTGCCCGCAAAGGCGACCCCAATGCAGTTCCCGGCTCTCCTCATTCATTCGAAGGATACGATTATCATTGGGCTAATGCCAGCAATACTCCTTTCAGGCAATTCAAACATTGGGCACACGAAGGTGGTATTTCTTCTCCTTTTATTGCCTGGTATCCCGAAAAGTTTAAATCAGGTGTCATAAGCAGACAAATGGCTCACATTACTGATATAATGCCTACATTGGTTGATGTAGCAAACACCTCATATCCAAAACAATATAAGGAAAATACAATTTTACCACTCGAAGGGCAAAGTCTGTTGCCTATTTTTGAAGGTAAAAAATCCAAAACAAGAAAAGTGTTGTATTGGGAACACGAGGGCAATCGCGCTGTAAGAATGGGTAAATGGAAATTAGTATCACAATATGAAGATAAAACAGATACAACTTATCCATGGGAATTGTATGATATTGAAAATGATCGATCAGAATTAAATAATTTGATTGAAAAACACCCTGGCATTGCTCGAAAAATGACAAAAATGTACAACAAATGGTCGTCGAAAAACCAGGTTGTACCGTATTCGGAATTGCGAAAAAGAAGAGACGCAAAACAACAAAAGTAATAAATATGAAAACACAAATTAGCATTGGCTTATGTTTGTTGAGTGCGTTTTTGCTTGCCCAAAAGCAAAACAACAAGCCTAATATTGTTGTATTTATTGCCGACGATCTAGGCATGGATTTAAGTTGTTACGGCACTAAGGGAATCAAAACTCCTAATATTGATAAACTGGCTCATGAGGGTGTAATGTTCACAAACATGTTTCATACAGCACCTCAATCGAGCCCATCGCGTACCTGCATGATGAGTGGACAGTTTGCACACACCATAGGCACCGAGGATTTACATGTAGGAATTAACGACACTACAAAACTGCTGCCTTATTATCTCAAACAAGCGGGTTATCATACCGGTATTTTGCTCAAAACGCATATCGGCGAGAAAGGCAGTGCGCAATACGATTATTATGATAATGGCGCGTTTGATTATTTTACAGGCAATTATTCCATAGAGAAAATGCTCGGTAATATTGACAACTTTCTCAATCAAAAGAAAGAAAAGCCCTTTTTCCTCTGGTGTGGATTTATCGATCCGCACAGGCCTTATACCAACGACGAGATTAAAAGGAATATTGCTCCTGAAGTAACTAATCCGAACGACATTAAAGTGCCGCCATTTATGATAAATGACAAACAAACCCGTAAAGACCTGGCGCACTATTACGACGAGATTGTAAGACTCGATGCACATGTCGGCAGGATAATGGATACGCTTGAGAGCAGAGGTTTATTAGAAAATACACTCATTCTGTTTTTAAGCGACAATGGTTCTCCAATGCCGCGTTCGAAAGGTTTTCTTTACGATTCGGGTATTCGTTCGCCTTTCATTGCGTATTGGAAAAATAAAACACTGCAAAATGTGCGTTACGAGAATCTGAGCAGTACTATTGACATAGCGCCCACCATTTTAGATGTGGCGGGGCTTTCAATTCCTGCTCACATGTATGGCAAAAGCATGAAGCCAGCATTTAACGACTTGAATACACCAGGCTACGAATATGTGTTTTCGGAACGTAACTGGCATGGAACCGACGAACATATTCAAAGTGTGAGAACCGAAAAATATAAAATGATTGTAAACGAGTATCCATATTTGCCAGTAGGAAACATAAGCGACTTAGCCGAAAGTGGAGCTTGGTTTAGTTTGTTGAAAGCATATCGAAACTCAAAACTCAAACAAAACTATTGGCAAAACTTTAAGTTTCCGCGTACACAGGTAGAAATATACGATTTGGAAAATGACCCCAACGAACTCCATAATCTGGCCGAGGATGGTAGTTGGGAAAGTTTCAGAATAAGCAAACTCCTTCTGCCTCTGTTGGATAAATGGAAAAACGAAACCAAAGACATTCCATCTTATCAACGGAAACGGACGGATAAAAGTGACAGGCTAACCGGTCTGCCATTTACAAAAATAGTACACAGCTATAATGATTAACAATTAATTATGAACATATAATGCCAATCAAGATACTAAACAATCGAAAAAGAAGGAAAAGCTTTTTCAAATATGCTCTGACTTATATTACAACTGTTTAAATGCTGAATTTCAATCAGATATAGATATTTTCAACTTATCATGTACTTAGAGTTATATATTAAAATTTTAAAGAAATATTACGTATAAAACATACTTAAAAATGAAATTGAAAAGCATAGTTGTTATTGGAAGTTCGAATACCGATATGGTTGCCAAATCTACAAGAATACCTGTACCGGGTGAAACTGTTTTGGGCGGTACTTTTATGATGAATCCGGGAGGTAAAGGTGCTAATCAAGCAGTTGCAGCAGCACGAATGGGCGGTAATGTTACTTTTATCACCCGCACAGGAAATGATTTGTTTGGAAAGCAATCGAAAGAGATTTATGACAAGGAAAACATACATACTGAGTTTATAACTACAGATACTGAATTACCATCGGGCGTAGCATTGATTATGGTTGATGGGAATGGCGAAAATTGCATTGTTGTGGCATCGGGGGCAAATGGAAATTTAAAACCAGCTGATATCGAGAAAGCGAAACATGTTGTGGAAGAAGCTGATATAGTATTACTACAACTTGAGATACCAATGGAAACAGTAGAATATTCAG
The DNA here is from genome assembly GCA_945902955.1 of Porphyromonas cangingivalis. GTDB lineage: Bacteria > Bacteroidota > Bacteroidia > Bacteroidales > Paludibacteraceae > Paludibacter. The sequence continues at coordinate 57,977 of CAMDNO010000001.1, read as the reverse complement.
CTAAAATTGCTTACAACAATGGGCGAAAAGTGATACTTAATCCAGCTCCAGCGGCTGCTATTTCGGATGAATTAATGAAATGCCTATACGCCATCATTCCAAACGAAACAGAGGCAGAAATATTGTCGGGCATACATATCGACGATTTAGATTCAGCTCAAAAGGCCGCTGACATTATCGGTGCAAAAGGAGTGAATGTGGTGATTATTACGCTCGGCTCGGAGGGTTCATTTATTAAAGATGGAAAGACTTATGCTCACGTTCCGGTTGAAAAAACAAAAGCAATTGACACAACAGCTGCCGGAGATACATTTTGCGGTGCTTTGTGTGTAGCGCTGTCGGAAGGTTTAAGTGTAGTAGATGCTGTAAAATTTGGAAATAAAGCAGCTCGAATAAGTGTAACTCGCGAAGGTGCACAGGCTTCAATTCCTTATAGAAATGAAATTCAATCTTAATTCTGAACCTACTCAATAATTAATATAATCGTCTTTAAATCAGGATGATTGATATGTGTATAAAAAAATAAATACGCGTAAAAACAACTTTAAAAAACATATTATGTATATTGTAGAAAATTATTCGTTAGCTGTTGTATTTTGCATTGTTACAATGCTTTGTTGGGGTTCGTGGGGCAATACCCAAAAATTAGCAGCCAAAAACTGGCGCTTCGAACTTTTTTACTGGGATTATGTGTTGGGCATACTTCTATTCAGTGTATTACTTGGTTTCACACTTGGTAGCACAGGCGAATTAGGCAGGTCATTTGTACCCGATTTAGCACAAGCAGGCAGAAATAATATAGGTAGCGCATTAATAGGTGGAATTATTTTTAATGCAGCCAATATTTTGTTATCAGCTTCCATTTCCATTGCCGGTTTGGCAGTGGCATTCCCACTTGGAGTTGGAATTGCTTTGGTGTTGGGCGTTTTTGTTAATTATTTTTCTGAGCCAAAAGGCGACCCACTTACGCTGTTTATTGGTGTAGGATTAATTATGTTGGCAGTCATTTTTAACGGTATTGCAGCTGGCAAATTGAAAAAGGATGAAAAATCATCCAAGTCGAACAAAAAAGGAATTCTTTTAGCCGGAATAGCAGGTATATTAATGGCGTTTTTCTACCGATTTGTGGTTGCTTCGATGGATATAAACAATTTTGAGTATCCAGCTCAGGGACTAATGACTCCTTATTCTGCTTTCTTTGTTTTTTCAGTGGGCGTTTTTGTTAGTAACTTCTTATTCAATACCTTATTGATGAAAAAACCTTTTGAAGGTGCGCCTGTTAGCTACTCCCAGTATTTTAAAGGAGATGTGAAAACACACTTTATTGGCATATTAGGTGGTAGTATATGGGCTTTAGGTACTTCATTGAGCTATATAGCAGCCGGAAAAGCAGGTGCAGCTATCTCGTACGGATTGGGACAAGGCGCTCCACTCATTGCGGCTATCTGGGGCGTTTTTATTTGGAAAGAGTTTAAAGGTGCGTCAAAAATAGTGAATAGATTGTTGGCGCTCATGTTTATTCTTTTTATTGTAGGTTTGAGCTTTATTATTTACTCTGGCGGAAACTAACAAATAATCAAATAAAGATAGTCTGATAAAAAAATATAGATTCTTTCTTATTTTCTTAGTTGGTTTAAGCATCTTTTTTCGGCACATTTCGGCATCGGAACTATTAGTCGAAACCGAAAGTTTTTCCAATAAAGGTGGCAGGGTTGTTGACTAACAGTCTGTGCATCAAATGGGTTCTCCCTATCTTTTAGCTCACGGAACGGGAATACCTGTGAAAGATGCTGAAACTACCATTCAATTCCCCGAAAGCAACGAATACTATAGTTGGGTACGAACTAAGAATTGGGTGCCAGGAAACTGGGAGACCCGGGTAGACCAAGCTCGTTGTGGTATATTCCGGGAGCCGAAAAAGGTAACGATGTAGGCGGACCACAAAAACCATCCTCGCATGTTAAATTCTTTTTAATGTACTCAGGTTACGACCGCACCTCAACTATTAGGTTTAGATGTGTGAAATGATAATTTTTAGTATCATTCTTTGACGAAAAAATATCAGTTTAATACAAACAGTGTTATTAGCTTTGTGAACTAATACTTTTACTAAAAACTTACATAAAAATATGTAAGTTTTTTAGTGAAAATCTAATCACAATAAAAAAGCTAATAGTATGAATATGAGTTGTTTAAACCCACGCTTGAGTATAATTTCTTTTCTAAAATCTCTTCAATCTGTATTTGTTTTTTCGTTTCTATTGCTGTCGAATTCAGGTTTTGCATTCGACAAGTCCACATTGCCTGAGTTACAGGTTGGTATGAGTCCATCAAGAGAAGCTTGGCCATTTGCAAACCTTTTGGAGTGGAGTGCAGGCTGGAGTAAAGCCGACTCATGGGATTCCCCGAAATTTGGGCGTTCGGAACTGGATGCTGCCGGTTATCCTATTCTTGCTCCCGGACAAATGGCTTATACAGATAAAACGGAAGATATTCCTGATTGGAATGCTACTTCATTTTTACGTGGTCGTTGGGTGCTTACCTGGGAGGGCGATGCTGTTGTGGATTTTCAGGGGAGCGTAATTTTGGTGTCGGGTTCTGATGCTTTGAAGCGAAAAGTATATGATTTTGATTATAATACTACGAATTACAGTCCAAACAGTTTAGAAATCAGAATTACCGCCGGAACGAATTATGCTACAAATCCTGTGCGAAATATCCGTTGTTGGATGCCCGACCCCTCTGACCCTATTAACAAAAGTCTTGAGCCCGCTCCCGGTCAACCTGAACCCGTTTGGAATCCCTTATTTCTTGAAGCACACAGCCACCCCGGCGAGAAAGTGCTTCGTTTTATGGATTGGGCAGAAACAAACCATTCAAATATAATGTATTGGAAAGATTTACGTGGAAGTAATTATGCTTTTCAAAAAGGAAATTTAGAGAGCCGCCCTGTGCCGGGTAGTTGCTACGATGGCAATGGAGATGGCGATACCAACGGAAGCTATTCAGAGGGAGATATTGATTGCGAAAATGGTCCTCCCACTCCGGTTGCTTACCAGCGTATGATTGAACTTTGTAATATCTTAGATAAAGATTTGTGGATAAACATACCACATGCTGCCACCAATGGATTTGTGGATAGTTTAGCTATGCTAATTGCAGGAAAAGACCCTGATGGTGATGGTGCCGTGGGCTTAAAACCAAATTTACGCGTATGGGTGGAATTTTCGAATGAGATTTGGGCTGGCGATGAAGCTTTTCGTCAGGGGAGTTATGCAGCACAACAAGCTGCTTTAGAGGGCATTACGTATAATAGATGGAATGCCCGCAGATTTTGTCAAATGTGGAGTATTTTCCAAAATCATTTGCCACTAAACCGTATGGTGCGTGTTGCAGCAGTATGGACAGGTGATGGAGGTGGTTATACGCTACCTTTTCTTACCGAAATAAATAATTATGGGCCAACATTGACACCTGCTACTACTGCAGATGTAATAGCCATTACTACTTATTTTGGAAATAAAATTCAGGAATATGTGTATGACAATATTGATTACAATCGAGCAAGTGAAGCCGATTTTGATAAAACATTCAGGATGTGGGAACAGCTCATTTTAACCAGCGCATCGAACACCACAGGTCGCGACGTAACCGGAGCAATACCAGCGAAACACATGCAATACTCCAAACAATTTGGATGGCCTCTCGTGGCTTACGAAGGGGGTACAGGCTTATCGTTAATCGACCGGAAAATTTCATACGATGCTAAATTAGTGGATAGCAGTGTTGAATCAGTAGGCGGCGAGGATTTTAATTTTAATATTCAAACGAGTACTCTCAATGGCAGAATAGCCGGCGCAATAGCGCTTACAGTTGATAGTGGTGGTGTATACAGTAAGGCGAATGCCGAAATTGTAGGCTCAACAAAAGTGAATGATGGCGCATGGCATCATGTAGCGGTTGTAATTCCTACAGGAGCAACTAATTTAAATCAGGCACTTCTGTATGTGGATGGCGTATTGGAAACACCAAGTTTCGTGAGTGGATTTCCGCTCAATACCCAAGCGTATGCTAATGTCAAAATAGGAAATCGCGCCGAACACAGTGCAAATTTAACAGGACAACTCGACGATGTGTTAATGTACAGCAGAGAGCTCAATGCTGCTGAAATTGCAAGTGTATATGCGGGCTCTGCTGTAACCGGAAATCTGGAAGGTAGATGGCAGTTTAATGATACAGGCGATGATATATCGGGCAACGGACGTACTGCAACTTTACGAAACGGAGCAAATTACAGCACCACCAAATACGAAGGAACAAAATCGCTGAATGCGAGTGGTGATAATTATGCTGAAGTGTATGACTACAAGGGAGTTTTGGGCTCAAACGCACGAACCATTACTGCTTGGGTAAAAAGCTCAAGTACAACCAATCAAACCATTGTTGGGTATGGCCACCCCGGTCCTGTTCGTTCTGAATTAGCTGGTTTAGGAGCTGTGGCTACAGGCGAAGGAGATATAAATAATAATCCATATATTGAGTTTATGCTTACTTTGCCTCAAAAACCAATGATGGCGCAGTTGTACAAAACACAAATGGCATTGGTAAAATCCAGTGGTGTATATATGCACTCACAATTTGGCGATTATGGTAAATTCACGAAATATGGTAGCTGGGGGTATGCTGAATATCTGAATCAACCAAGCACTCAAACTCCCAAACGCAACTTTATACAACAATGGGCATTGGATGAAACTCAAATAAGAGAATTAGATGCACCGCAAAATAATTCGCCCGAGTTTTTTACTAACCCTGAGTTAGCAATGGCTATAGTGGGCGAACCCTACAAGGCGGTAATTGAATTTGGTGGTGGCGATGGCACAGTGAATTGTGAATTGATAAGTTCAAATAATCTGCCAAATGGTGTACAAATGCGCATCGAAGCGAATCAGATTGTGATTGAAGGTACGCCTGCCGAAATAGGATTTGGCTCATTTTACCTGATGTTTCGATTGTTGGATGCAGACAAAGACCCTGCTTATCAAAAATATACTTTCAGATGTGTAGCGCGCTCGTCAAACCCGCAGGTAATTATTGATTTTGAGGCTGTTGCTCCAGCAAATTACAATAATCTACTCGAAGTTGGTGATTATAAATTTACTGCGAATTTGGGTTTGAATGTGTATAATACGACGACTTCTACAACTTGGCCTTCGAGTGTTTTGTCGTTAAGAACTTGGGGACAGACAATAACGATGGAACGAAAAGATGGTGCAAATTTTGACCTAACCAGTTTCGATGTGACTCCAAGTGCCGATAATTACGGAAATTATCTTGTTGTAACTGCCACTACTGATGGAGGGGCAACGCTCACAAAAAAAATTACGATGCCTTATTTGATAAATGCCAATAAAAGCCTTATAAAAGTGGCACTTGATTGGGTCAGTTTAAAGAAAGTTGTGTTTAAAGGTATGTTGGACTATATAAAAACTGATGGAAGAGCTGTTACTATTGACAATGTATTGTTAAATGCCTCGTTGCCAAATATTCAACAGGACTATGATGGTATTTTGAAAATTGATGCCAACCAATATCTCAATAGTTTCCCCGGAGGTGCGCTTGTTAAAGGTATTGATGGCCCTAAATGGAAGTCGGTAAATATTGCCGGTGCAAGCAATGGTACTGCCATGCAAGCATTCGAGAATCTGAATGAAACAGTAGGTAAGGATAGTATAATGAAAGCCTCTGCCCTTGAATACAAAGTGAATTTCACAAAAACAGGTATTCATTATGTATGGATAAAAGGACATGCCAATGGAAGTGCTAACGATGATGCCATTCATTTGGGAATAGACAATGTGATTGAACCAAATTGTACCGACATAACCTTAAATGCCTCAAATTCTTTCGTTTGGACAAATACAACCGAAGCCGGTACGCTGGCATCCTTCAAAATAAGTTCTATTGGATTGCATACTATAAATCTTTGGATGAAAGACGATGGAGTGGTGATTGATTCAATTTTCATCAAGCAAAATCAGTATAATTTCAACGATCAGCAAGCGCCAACTACTCCAACTAATTTAGCAGCATCCGGCGTTACCGAAAGTGAGGTAACACTTAACTGGACTGCTTCTTCTGATAATATAGGAGTTGTAGATTATGATGTGTTTAAAAATGGAGCGTATCACGCTACGACTACTGCTAATTCTTTGAAAGTAAATGGACTAAGTCCGCTGTCTGCATATAGTTTCACTGTATTAGCACGCGATTTGGCTGGCAATATCTCAGCACAATCATCACCAGCAACTGTAAACACACTTAGCGACAACGTAGCTCCTTCAATTCCTTCGGGCTTTACTCTTATCAAAAACACGGGTGATAGTTTGATTTTAAAATGGAACGCCAGCACCGATAATTTTGAAGTTACAGCTTATGAAGTGTATAAAAACAATATTTATTACACAACTACAACCGATACTATTGTTGTGATAAGTGGATTAACAGGCAATACCGCCTATAGTTTTAGCGTGCGGGCAGGCGATATTTCGAACAATTGGTCTGAATTAAGTGCGGCATTCGCAGTTACTACAAAAGATAATGTAGCTCCAAATTCACCCACTGGGGTAACTGCTTCTAATGTTGCTGAAACTACCTTTACATTAAACTGGACAGCTGCTACAGATGATGTGGGAGTAACTGAATATCAAATTAAGCTTAATGGAGCTAATTATGCTACTACATCTGCTACTACAATAAATGTAACAGGAAGATTTTTAGGTGTTACATACTCTGTTTTAGTGATTGCAAAAGACGCAGCAGGCAATTCTTCTGTACCTTCAACTCCAATTAATGTGACTACCGAGGTCCCACCGACATCAGGTGTAGAAATGTTGGTAGGAGGAATAGGTGCTGATTATCCAACACTTAAAGCTGCTTTCGACGCTGTCAATGCAGGTCAGCTTACAGGTGAAGTGAAGCTGGCAATACATGGAAACACCACCGAAACTGCCACAGCAGTTCTATATGCAAGCGGTTCTGTAACTTTAGGTAAGACATCTAATTATACATCTGTCAAAATTTACCCTAATGGAGCTAACAGGCTTATATCAAGTAATATGACTGCTGTAACAATTAATCTTATTGGTGCCCACAACGTAACATTTGATGGCTCCATTGATGGAATCGGAACGGACAAAAATTTAACCATAGAGAATCTGTATATGTCGGATGACGTTGTTTATGCCTACGGAACAATTCAGTTTAATAAGGATGCAACTTACAATACTATCAAAAATTGTGTACTGAAGGGCAGTTTCGCCAAAACTGCGGTAACAGGTATTCTGACTTTTAGAGCTAGTGACAACACGGGAAATGGTATTAGTTACAACACTATAACAAACAACGACTTTACTTCGTCAGCTACAGGCCCGGCTTCATTTTGTGTTGCTTCACGAGGTAAAGATGCCACAATTGTAAACAAAGAAAATGTAATCAGCAACAATAATTTTTATAATGCAACCAATACTTTGAGAGGAAGCACTGTCGTAAATGTTGAAAATTATAATAAAGACTGGACTATTTCAGGCAATAGTTTTTACGAAACACAAACGCTGACATCAAATGCTAATGGCATGGTTGCTACTTACATTCGTGTAGGTGGTACAAGTTCGTCTGGCATAAACGTTACAGGCAATTACATAGGTGGTAGTGCACCTCTGTGTGGAGGCTCACCTCTAACCAAAGATGCGGTTAGTGCCAATGGAACCGGATTGGTAGGTATTGAAATCATAACAAACCCGTCAGGTGTAATCTCAAACAATACTATTCAGAATATAGAATGGTCGAACCCAACCAACACATCTATTAGTATGATTTTTAATGGCGCATTAACGCAGCCTTTGCTTATCAGCAACAATACCATAGGTGGTAGTGAAGCTAAAAAAATCAGCTATAGCACAAGTGTTACAAACACCCCAATATTCAGAGGTATTAATCTGAATAGCGGTGATGGGGCCGATACTATCACAGTTACAGGCAATACCATTAGCCATTTGTATGCTAATAATACTTCGGGAACTAATTCTTTGGCAATAGATGGTATTTATAATGATGATGCTATCAATTTGAAAATAACCAGCAATACTATTAGTGATTTATATGCTTCAGGTACTTCTACCGGTAATACACAATTAGTGTCTGGAATAAGATTGAACAAAGCACAATTCCTCCAGCTATCAGGCAATACGATAAGTAATTTGTCGAGTGCGAAAACAGGAACAGGTGATGCCGTTACCGGAATTGATGTGAAAGGTGATATTACAAATGCCAAATCGGTGTTTAATAACTTCATTCATAGCTTGGAGGCCACTGCCGGCACAACTATAAATGGTATAAAAATTAATTCGGGCTTTGGAACTTTTTACAATAATATCATTTCGCTCAGTCCTGCTTCAGCATCGGTAGTGAATGGTATTTACGAAACAGGTGCAGCTTCTCACAACCACAATCTGTATCACAATACAATTTATGTTGGAGGCTCTAGTACTACCGGAAATTCGTATGCACTTTGGGTGAATGCCAACACCAACACAAGAGATATTCGCAACAATATTTTTATAAATCAACGTACCAATACGAGCGGCTCAGCTAAAAATTATGGTGTGTATTTTAATGCCACAGGAGGTACGTTTACATTAAATAAAAACAACTATTACATTAACTCTGGTTCGTATATTGGCAGATATGGTAGCGATAAATTATTATTTTCTGAATGGCAAAATACCACTGCCAGCGAGGGAGCGGGTATGAGCGTGAATCCAATGTTTTCAATTTCTTCACCTACTGTTCCAGCCGATTATAAACCATCGGTGGTGGCACTGAATGCAGGTGCCGACAACCTATCAGTGGATAAGGATTTTGAGGGTACTGTCAGAACATCTGTACCAACAATAGGTGCGTTTGAGTTTAATTCGATGACAACTAATCTTATTAAAACAGAAAATACAGTTAGTGTATACCCAAATCCAACTTCAAACTTTTTGAATGTGAATGCCGGATTCTTATTGGAGAGTGTATCAATAGTCAGTTTAACAGGACAGAAACTTTTGGAACAAAAAGTGGCCTCGAATAATGTGAGTCTGAATGTGAGTTCATTAGCTCTTGGAATTTATTTCGTATCAGTAAAATCAATAACCGGACAAAGTATGCAACGAATGTTTATTCGAAAGTGAAAAGCTGAATAATATACGTACTTTTGCAAAAACTCATAAATACTAATACTTATGAAACTAAAATTAGTTACTATAGCTCTTCTATTTATTCAATGCTTTTTTGCAAATGCTAATCACGGCTTTTCAGAACCATATAAATTGCCTCTCTTTTCGCAAAAATCAAATTCAAAAAGTTTTGAGCAGTTTGCAAAGTGTGGGTTTTCTACCCATTTGTCAGCTTCTACCTTTGGTGTAAGTAATAGAGCGAGTTTCTCGGCTGATGTGTCAATGAGTTGGGATAAAAGCAATTTCTATTTCGTGGCAACCATTAATGACGATAGTATTTGTTTTGATAACAAAGCTCCTTTTGGAAAAAATGATGGTATTGAATTGTTTTTATCTAAACGAAAAGGTACTAACGAGATGGTGCAATACCTCCTTGCGCTCGACCCTTCAAATTCCGAAAGCAAAGGTGCTTTATCGAAAATGGATTACCGCACAGGAAGCTCTTCAATAAATCCGGCCGGAGTGCGGGTGGAAAAGCTAAAGTCTACAGATAGTTATTTTGTTCGTATAACTGTGCCTTTCAGCGAATTAAACTATCAGCCTAATGCAGGTGATACTATTGCTGTTAATTTCTATCTGAACGATGTGGATGGCAAAAGCAAACCTACAAAATACAGTTGGCATTACAACGACGACACCTATCTTAATCGTGATGCGATGTACGAATTTGTTTTGAGTAATTCGTCGAAAAAAGTTTCGCAAAGAGTTACAACTCGTGCCTGGTTGCAAGATACTACTCAGTATGTTGTAAAATTATTTGCCGAAAAATTGCCAAAGCACAAAGAGCTAAAGGTGTTGTATAACAACGAGTTGATTGAGGAATCTGTTTTTTACAAAAAAAGTAATGCATCCGAAGTAAGTATTAATTTTAGCAAATCACTTATTGCTAACAGTTTTCAACCTATCAGCATTTACTATGGTAAAAACCAAGTGTCTACCATTTTCCCTGCCGATGTTCCAAATTTATATATCCAAGTAGCCAAACCTAATAGGTTCGAAAACGAAATACGGATATTCGAAAAAAATGACCTAAAAAGTTTTCCTCCTGCCAATGCGGTTTTGTTTATTGGTAGTTCGAGCATCAGGATGTGGCGTACTTTACCCGAAGATTTTCCCGAAATCAAAGTCATTAATCGGGGTTTTGGTGGTTCGCAAACAGCCGATGCACTGCACTTTTTCAATCGTATTGTGTTGCCATACCGTCCCAAAGCCATTGTGTATTATTCAGGCACTAACGATTTAGGAGCAGGGATAGATGAAGACTCAATAGTGAAAAACACAGAACTTTTTATAAAAAAAGTAAAGCAAGAACTTCCGGGCACAAAAGTAATTGTATTGAGTAATGTAATGGCTGTTTCGCGTAAGCATCTTCCATTGCAGTTTGCTAAAGCAAACGAGCTGTTGCAGATAATGATTCGGAAATACGACAATGCTGTTTACGTAGATGTGTCGAAGGGCATTTTGGACGAAAACGGACAACCCAAGCCGGAACTATTTTTGAATGACAAAACACATTTGAATGCGGATGGTTACAAAATATGGAAAGCAATTTTGAAACCGATACTAGTAAATTTCAAAACTAAATAAATCAATTTTAATGAAAATGATAAAAAGTATTTCAACTTTCGTGATACTCGTCTTTACTTGTATGCAGCTATTTGCATCTGAGCCTGTTAAATGGTCAGCTCCTTGGATTGGGCACCCAACTGTAGAGCCTGAATCGGCAGCAATGATTTTATTTCGACGAAATTTTGAATTAGCAACCAAGCCAGAACGTTTCGTAATTCACCTTTCGGCCGATAATCATTACCGATTGTTTGTAAACGGCAACTACATTACGCGCGGTCCGGCTCGTGGCGATATACAACATTGGTTTTACGAAACTATTGATATTGCTCCCCAGCTGAAAGCGGGCAAAAATACCATTGCAGTAGAGGTTGTCAACTGGGGCGCAAAGCGTTCTTTCAGCGTATTTTCGCAAATGACTTCATTTATTATGCAGGGCGAAACGGATGTTGAAAGTATAGTAAACACAAATGACCGCGATTGGAAATGTTATCACAATCGGGCTTATTCGCCGAATATTGTGAACTGGATGATGGACAGAACGAGTGTCGATTTTGGTCTGTACGTTGCTTTTCAGCCCGAAAATATCAACGGTGAATTGTATCCGTGGGGATGGGAGAAACCCGAATTTGATGATTCGAACTGGTCGGCTGCACAATGGATGGACAAAGCAGCCACCCGCAATGTGACGGGGTCGATAGGAATTGTGTATGCCGGAGCAAAATTACTTGTTCCGCGCACGGTAGGCATGCTTCGCGAAATAAAAATGCCTTTCTATACCATTCGTAGAACAGATGGTATAGAAAAAAATGAGAATTTCATTCATCAAAAAGGAGCCCTCACAATACCTGCCAATAGGAAAGTAAGCATTTTAATTGATCAAAATCAACACTCTGCCGGATACCCCGAAATGCTGGTAAGTGGTGGAAAAGGAAGTCGTGTACAGGTAAGTTATTCCGAAAATATGTTTGTCAACAACAATTCGCCCCGCGGCGACCGAAACGATATTGAAGGGAAACGAATGATTGGCATTAAAGATATTTTTCTTCCCGATGGTGGCGAAAACCGGCTGTTTAAACCGAGTTCCATTCGTACATTCCGCTATATTCAGTTGGATATTGAAACAAAAAACGATGCTCTGACTATTGCCGATTATCAGCATGTAAGCAGTTCGGCTCCCATCGATTTACGGGCAAAATTCGATGCTTCCAATGCGTTGACCGATTGGATAATGGAGGCAGGGTGGCGTACGGTCAGTATTTGCGCTCAGGATTTATTAATGTCGGATGCCTATTACGAGCAATTGCAATATGTGGGCGACTCGCGCGTACACAACTTGTCGCTCCTGACTCTTTCGGGCGACGACCGCCTCACACGAAATTTCTTAACACAAGTAGACCAGTCACGCATTCCTGAGGGGCTGACTTATGCCGCCTATCCGGCTATGTTCCACCTTATTATTCCATCGTATTCGCTTATGTGGATTGACCAAATTCACGATTACATGATGTGGAAAGATGATAAAGCTTTTATTGCTAATTTCGAATTAGGAATTGAAAGTGTTTTGCATTGGTTCGAAAGAAGAATGGATAAAAATGGTTTGTTGGGGAAAATTGAATGGTGGCCTGCCTTTGCATGGCCTCAAGGTTATAAAAACGGCGTTTCGCCCGGTTCCGTTGAAGGAGCAGGAAGCACACTTTATAGCCTGCAATATGCTTATTCGTTGCGCCATGCAGCCGATATTTTTAAATTTACAGGCAATAAACAAATGGCAGACTTGTACCAAAAGCGTGCCGATACCATTTGTAAAGCGGTGAATAAACTATGCAAAAATGCCGATGGTTTTTACACCGAATCGCCCACCAACCAACAAGTGAGCCAAATCACTAATTTGCTGGCCATTGTTGCCGAAGCTTCTACCGGTAAAGAGGCTAAAGTGCTACTAAATAAATTGTTGGAGCCAAAAGAGTGGTTTGGTCAGGTTGATTTGTATTTGCACGTTTACCTCTTTGAGGCTATGAACAAAACAAACCAACGCGAAAAGTTTATGCCCGAATTATCGGAATGGGCCTATATGAAAAAACTCAATCTCACAACTTTTGTGGAAGAGCCGCTCGAGCGGGTACGCAGAGGCGACGTGCGTTCGGAATGTCACCCCTGGAGTTCGGCGCCTAATCATTTCTTCTTTAGTACTGTGTGCGGTATCCGACCGCTTTCTCCTGGTCACAGGAAAGTGCAGATTAGTCCTGCTTTTGGCGAACTTAACTCCATAAATGCAGTATATCCGAGCGCGCTGGGCGATGTAAAAATCCTTCTGAATAAGAGCAAATCGGATGTGTCCGGCACAATTAATATTCCAGAAGGCATGGATGCTTCATTTAGTTGGGAAGGTCAAAAAGTTAAATTGGTTACAGGAGAAAATAGAATTAAGCAATTGGAATAGTATAGAAATCTACATTCTATTTATGTGTATTTGTTAAACAATAAGATATGGCATTATTTCGATTCAATTATTTAAACAAATTATCCATCTTTAATAATAATTAAATGAGACTATTTCTTTTAATCATTTTTTTTTTAATAGGTTACATTTGTTGTTCGGCACAAAAATCGAACAATAAAAAACAAGAAGTTGATTTTGTTAACTGCTATATCGGTACTGCCGAAAAGGGAGAAGGCGGATTGGCTTTAAGTGTAGGGCCTCCATTTACTATGACAAATTTTTCAGCACAAACTTGCGAAAATAGAATTAGTAGAATGTATTACGTTTATGAAGATACTACTATATTAGGATTCACTGCTTCGCATCAACCTACCGTTTGGATGGGAGATTATGGCTACGTATCTGTAATGCCCGAAATAGGTGTATTAAAAACACACCCAGAAAAGCGAAAACTAGGGTTTAAGCATAGCGATGAAGTGGTGAGTCCATATTATTATTCGGTAAAAATGAAGGCGAATAATACCAATTCAATAAATGCTGAAATTGCTGCAACAGAGCGTTGTGGCATTTTTAAATTTACTTTCCCAAAATCAAACGAATCGCATTTGGTATTTCAAGCATTAAATATAGATGATGATTCAAGGAAACCGACTTTAAATTCAAAAGAAAATAGACTAAGAAACATCGAGGCTTATATTTCAATTAACAATGAGAGAAATGAAATTACGGGTTACAATCCTGATCGTCATAGTCTCAATCTTATGCCCGAACTTAAAAACTTCAAAGGATATTTTGTAATTAAATGCGATAAACCATTCTCCACCTATGGCACCTGGAACAACGATTCTATTTTGCCTTTAGTAAAAGAGCTATCTGCAAAAAAACGATTAGGTGCATATATTAGTTTTTCAACAAAAAACAACGAAATTGTAAAAGTAAAAATAGCTACTTCATTTATTAGTGTTGAGCAAGCAAGAGAAAATCTAACGAAAGAAATCCCTGACTGGGATTTTGATAGAATTAAAAACCAAACAAGAATAACTTGGCAAAAAGAGCTTGAGAAAATAAAAATTGAAGGTGTAGACGACAATCAAAAAACTATTTTTTATACAGCCTATTATCACAGTTTGTTATTTCCCCGCCAATTTTCGGAATATGGTAAATACTACAGTGCCTTTGATGATAGTGTTCATAATGGTGTTTCATATACTGATTTTTCACTTTGGGATACTTTTCGGGCATTGCATCCATTTCTTATTTTTATGCAACCCGAACGAACTGCCGATATGATAACATCAATGCTTCAAATGTATCAGCAGGGTGGCTGGTTGCCCATGTGGCCTAATCCAGCCGAAACAAATATTATGATTGGTACGCATGCAGATGCTGTGATAGCCGATGCTTATGTAAAGGGAATTCGAAATTATGATATTAATCTTGCGTATGAAGCAATGCGTAAAGATGCCATGATGGCTACTGAATGCGATGGCTCAACAAATAAGATGCTCGATAGGCAGCCATGGTCGTGTTACGAGGGACGAGCGGGATTGCAGTTTTATCATTCAATAGGCTACGTTGCACATGATTACAAGGCCGAATCCGTTTCGAGAACCATCGAATATGGAATTGACGACTACTGCGTGGCACAGGTTGCTAAAGATTTAGGTAAAACAGAAGACTATAATAAGCTGATGCAATGGTCTAAAAATTATAAAAATCTTTATAATCACGAAACTGGTTTCTTTTCACCTCGCCATTTCAAAGGTGATTGGAGTTTGTTTCCTCAACATGGCTTTACCGAAGGAAGTCCATGGACCTATCTTTTTGGTGCCATGCATGATATACCTGGTACAATTGAGTTGATGGGTGGTAACGAAAAATTTGCGGCAAAATTGGACCAAAATTTTTCTGAAAAGCATTACAAACACGACAATGAACCTGGTCATCATTATATTTATCTTTACAATTATTGCGGACAGCCATGGAAAACGCAGGAACTTGCCAGAACACATACAGCTATCAATTATAAAAATGCACCTGATGGTCTGAATGGTAATGATGATTGTGGACAAATGTCGGCTTGGTATCTTTTTAGTGTTATGGGATTTTACCCTGTTACGCCCGCTTCGGGAATTTACGCAATTGGAGCGCCACAATTTCCAAAAATAATCATGAATTATACTGCTAATGGGAAACCTTTAAAATTAGAGATTATTGCCAATAATCTATCAGAAGCGAATAAATATGTTCAAAAAGTCACATTAGATGGAAGGCTTATTTCTAAACCATTTATTAGTCATAGTGATATACTTGATGGTACCAAATTAGTTTTCGAAATGGGTGCAAAACCAAATATCAATTGGAGATAGTGGTTATTATACTTTGTCATTTTAAAAATAGAACCACAATACTATAGAAAAATATAAAACACAATTTATAATTAAAAAATGAGAAATATAACTATTTTGATTTCATTAATTATTACATCTAATCTATATTTAAATGCGAAAACAAATACTGTTGCAAGTATTGTTCGAGCATCGAATATAGTTTACGATTCAGTATTTTTCCAGACAGGATATTCGCACGTACCGCTTTATGTGGCGAATGGAATTTTGGGTGGTTGTTTTGACCACATGGGGTTTCAGAGCAGACCTTACACCGGCGCACCCGAAGGTCGTACGCACATTGGATACATTGGGAATTACGGAACTTCGCCCCGGGGAAATCATATTCAGTTTCCATTATTCTTCATCAATGCACGCTTTGCTGATAATACAAGTGTGTATAATCTAGTGGACGCTAAAAATTACCGACAGGAGTTAGATTTGTTTACGGGCGTGCTTACTACTTCGTATAATCTGTATGGTGAGACTAAAATTCAGGCATTTGCACACCAAACTATTCCGAATTTGTTTTTGTATAATATTTACCGAAACACAACCAATCCGGATAAAGAAATTGTACTGGAAATTGAATGTGAAACATCGAAAGCGCAGAACAATGATACGAAAACAAGCAAAGTGTTGCCAGTTAAACTTAGATTTGATGTAAAAAAACACGAGGCTCATGTTATTTCATCAACTGATTTAAGCCAAACTTCATGGACAATTTCATGTCCCGGAGCTGAGTTTCAAAATATAGGAACGAAATTGATTGTTAAACTTCAAAATGGTACAAATGACCTTCGAATTTTGGTTCAACGCCCTGATATGGATGTAAAGAACTCACTTACAGAGAGTTTTGAAAATTTAAAACAGTCACATGCGGCATTATGGGAACAGGAGTGGAAACAATCGTGGATAAATGTACCCGACGAAAGGTTGCAGAAAATATGGACGCGAATGAAGTATTACACCCTTTGTAACTTTCCATTGATAACAGAAAAGCCCATGATTCCTAGTGGATTAAATAGTAATATCTGGGGTTTTACTTTTCCACAGGACGTATATTTTGTGGCCGAAAATCTTCCACGTATGGGTAATTTTGAACGAGCCGAAAAGGCTATCCAATATTGGTTGGATGTACTGCCAGATGTACGAAAATACTGTAAACGAATAGTGGGGGTTGAAGGCGCATTTTATCCATGGACACCACCATATACCGATTGGGATAACTTTGAGAAAGAAAAAGTAGTTTCGCCCGATTCCTACGAATTACACAATCCGGCTTATGTGGCAGCTATTGTTTGGCATTATTACAAATACAGTGGCGATACTGCATTTCTAAAAAAGTATTACCCGATAATACGGGATGTGTTTGAGTATTATAAAAATATTTCGACAAAAAACAGCGTGGGTTCGTACGATATTTATCACGAAAAAGCTCGTGGACAGGATGAACATTCTTCGACCGACGGAAATCTTCGGAACTTACTGTGTGCAAGCTTTAGTGCGGAGTATGTTGCCGGACTGGTTGTTCAGGCTGCTGCGATTACGGGTGATACTTTGTGGCTTAGTTTGGCTAACGATATGAAAACGAAGGGAATGAATCGGGCGAATATCAAGCGTGAAAACGGTATTTACACGACCTACGAAGGCGACAACAGACCCATGGGAAAACAAAAACATCCGGTACAACTCAATCCTATTGCTTATCTGCCAATGCCTTATATGGTTACTAAGCAGTCGGCAACACAAAAAGCATACGAAAATCGCTATTTACTCACAGGCGATGCTAAAAAGCCGCTTACCTATGGTTGGAGTTTAGGTGAATTTTTTCTGGCGTCTTGTCGTATGAAGTCGCCCGAAAATGCACTCAAGGACCTTAACAATATTCAACCTTGTCATGGTGCCGACCCAATGTGGATTCAGTTTTACGAGTCGAGTTTCTGGGAGCGTTGGCATGTGTCTAAATCATACTATTTTCCAATGATGGGACTTTATCAGCAAGGTATTACCGATATGTTAGTGCAGGATTGGCAAGGATATGTTGATGTATTGGGTTGCATTCACTCAGATTGGTATAAAAAATCTTTTGCCTTTAACGATATAACAACTTTAGGAGGTGCTCAAATTAGCGGGGATTGGAAAAATAATAAATTTAAGATTGTAATAAAACCCGGAAAATCAGCATATATTGACTTGCAAGTTTCACTCGAAAAATTTAAAATATCGGCAAAGGGACAGGCCGAAGGTCCGCGTATTTTTAAAGGAAACGAACTTGTACGATTCAAATTCGACGGGCAAAACCCCATTATTCTTCAATCAAATTAAAAAATTATTCAGTAATAAAAACTCCCGTATGAAACGAACATGTAACTACTTCACATCCATGGCCATGGTAATTCAGCTGTGAAGTAAAACTCTGATTAAATTGCTCAATAAAATTTGATTTTTAAAATGAAAAAAACACTTGTATTTATTTTACTGCTTCTTAGCTCTTCTCTGACGATTTTAAGTCAGGAGTTAATTCCTGAATTTAGAATAACACCAACTGTTGTAGGCAAAATTGATCGTAATTTGTTTGGTCATTTTCTTGAACGTCCGAGTTGGGGTGGTGAAATAGGCGCCGAAGCTGCCTATTTACAAAACAGCGATACGCTTCAGGCGGGTATTTTTCCGCAGCTGAGCCAAATGCAAATACCTGTATTGCGATTTCCGGGAGGTACGGATGTGGATTATCTTGATTGGACGACTCTGGTGGATAATATTCCCGGCCGGGAAGTAAAGCGTCCGTCAAAAATAAGGATAAAAAAAGATTCGGTAACTACAGGCTTTGGGTACGACGATGCAGGGGAACTATGTGAACGATTAGGAGCTGACATGGTGTTAGTAGTAAACTTAGGCGATGCTTATCTTAAAAAAAAGCCGATACGACAGGCAGCCCTTGAACAGGCAGCTTTATTGGCCTATTGCCTTGCCGACACTTCGAAAAATTTACCATACGACCTTACAAGGTGGGCTAAGTTACGTGCCCTGAACGGTCATTTAAAACCTTACCCTGTAAAGTATGTGCAAATAGGCAACGAACCCTGGTTTTTCGACAAAACTTTGCATCAAACAAATCCCATTGAAAAGGAGTCGGTTAAGCACTATATGAAATGCTTGAAGATCTATATTGACTTGTTTGAAAAAATTGCGCCAAATGTCAAAATTATTGTCGATGGGAATTGCTTAGATTTAACAAACCCGCTGAGAGTAAAATTTGGGAATAAAATTGATTACATTGCTTTTCACAGTTACAAACCCTGGAGTATCAAAGAAGTCAGGAAAGGTGAACAAATATATCCTATGGACTCTCTTACGCAGGAAGAAATATGGAAATGCTGGATTTCAGTTCCAAACATCAACAAAAATGGATACTCGGAGTTCAACGAGAAAATATTGGATAACGCGATTAAATCGGGTTATCCGATAGCTGCAACTGAATGGAACTGGAATGGCTGGTGGGCAAAATCGCCGTTAAAGCATGATACAATTGGAGAGCGCTTTATCAAGGGAGTTGGTGCAGCTGGATTTTTACATGCCCTGATGCGAAACGGAACGGCTATACCTTTGGCATTTCAGTCCATGTTAATTGGTAATTCATGGGAAATTACGTCAATTCGGGTATCGAAAAATGGGGCTTTTGCGCCCTATATGCTTCCAAGTGGTGCCATAACTGCCTTGTACTCAAGGAATCATGGAAGTGATTTGTTAGAAATAAAAAATAAAAACGTGCCTAAATACGTACAGCCATATACTATGAACGGCATAAATGCTTCAGATGGTGTGGCTTATCTCGATGTTTTAGCTACCCGTGCGAAATCAAAACTGTATTTACATATCATCAATAGGAAATTTTCCGGTTATTCAAAACTGAAAATTAACCTGAGCGAATTGCCTCAAGTCTATCAAATGGCAACAATGAGAACGATAACCGAAAAAAGCAATATGCCAATCATGTCGGATAATCAATCAATTATGTCAGAGTCTGAATCGCAACTAAGCATCGACTCCCGAAAAGAAATTGAGATTTTTTTAGCTCCAAAGTCGGTAAGTGTTGTTGAGTTTTCCATGAAATAGTATTAGCTTTCGTAATATTAAAATTACTCCACCATGAAACAAATTTCAATTTTCAAATTAATTTTCTTTGGTCTTTTATTAGTTTCAACTGTTTCCGGTAAAAATAGCCCTGAATGGTTTGTTTTTAATCCGCAACAAACTGCAAGTATTTCCGAAACCGATATGACGCATTGGCTCGATGCACCGGCAGGTAAACACGGATTTGTACAGATGAAGGGCGATAAATTAGTATTCGAAAATGGAACTGCGGTTAAGTTTTGGGGTACGAATATTGCCAGCAATATGCCTTTTATGAAAAATGAAGAGGCGCGGGAATGGGCAGTTTTTCTTTCAAAATATGGCTTCAATGCGGTACGCTTTCATAAATTTACATGGGGTGCGAGTGATGGCGTTCATTCGACAATAATTACCGATGAAAAATGGAAAAACTTCGATTTTCTGTGTAATGAGCTTCGTCAAAAAGGCATTTACTACGGTTGGTCGCATATTTATGGGCATCGTCCAAAAACTGGAGATAGCAGTAAGATGTTGGCTTATAAAGAGTTGTCGGTAACGAAACTTTCGCCTTCGCACCTCAATGGAACAAGTTCGGGCATTGTGAATTTTGCCGAAGATTTACAGGATTTAAACATCGAACTTACTATAAATATGCTCAATCACGTAAACGAAAAAACCGGCCTTCGCTATGCCGATGATCCTGCGCTGAGTTTTATCGAATTTCAGAACGAAGATGATATTTTTTGGGGATTTATGGAGCGAATTTTGGAACAAACGCCAACTTATCGTAAATTGCTTTGCTCAAAATTTAGTAATTGGTTGAAAAACAAATACAAATCGGATGAAAATTTGAGGATTGCGTGGAATAATGAAGGCTTCGCCGAAAACGAATCGATAGCCAACGAAACCATGTATCCGCAGCCCAATCATGGTTTGTTTAGTTGGGAGTACGATCAGGCAATCAAAGAAAACCGGCCTGTAAAGCAGCATTATTTGGATAAAATAGCTTTTTTGTACGAAGAGCAAGTGAAGTTTTACGACAAATTCGAGAAGGCTATTCGGGCTACCGGCTACAAAGGTACGCTCGTGGGCAGTTGCTGGCAAGCCGGTTCGGGCTTAACGCATTTGCTTAATTTACATTCCGATTACAAAGCGGGTATTATCGACCGTCATAATTATTTTGGTGGCGGTGGCGGACATACTTTAAAAGCCCGAAAATTTAATAACCTAAGCATGGTTTCGGATATCGGTTCCGGACTGTTAAGTACGGGTTTGCAGCAGGTGAGCGACCGCCCTTTTGCTTTTTCGGAATGGATGAGCCTTATCCCCAATCAATGGACTGCCGAAAGTGCCCCAATTGTGGCGGCTTACGGAATGGGATTGCAGGGATGGGATGCATCCTACGTTTTTGCAACCGACCAACCTACTTATACCGAAACTGTTCAAAACCCTAAGGGAGGCATTTACAATGCTAACTCCCCCACTCAATTGGCTTTGTATCCTGCCCTGTCGGCTATGATTTACAGGGGCGATATCAAAGAGGGCGATGTGGCTGTCAACCGAAATATTTCAATTAAAACGGCACTTACGGGTAAAACCGAATTCAGAGAAAGGACTGTACAAGATTACGATCGAAAGTCTTTCGATGCGCATTTTTCCTCCAAGTTATTAGCTATTGGTAAAGTGTTACTCACTTTTGCCGATACAAATTCGACCGTTTTGGATAAACGCAATGCGCAGCTGATGCTCGACAGCACTGTGACTTCCAATACCGGACAATTGGTTTGGAGCGAAAAGGGCAAAGGGTATTTTACCATCAATTCGGGTGGAACGAAAGGAATTGTCGGATTTGCTCCCCAAAATAAAAGCTTTCAACTGGGTGATGTTAAAATCAAAACAGACAATGAATTTGCAGTGATTCTGGTGACCAGTCTCGATAAAGATAAGGAAATTTGCAATGCACGCAAAATTCTGGTAACAACAATGGCGCGTGCCCAAAATACCGACATGAAATACAACGTCGACAAAACGGAGTTATTGGAAAACGGGAAAGCACCAATCTTACTCGAACCGGTTTCCTTTTCGCTTTCTATGTCAAATTCTAAAAACACGAAAATGACTATACTTGACCACAATGGATATAAAACCAAAGCTCTGATTAAAAAAAAAAAAAAGAATTGGTGTGTTGACGGTGCTAAAACAAAGGCAATTTATTATTTAATTGAACGATAATATAATAGAATGCAAATCATAGAATAATAATACTTTAAATTGAATTGTATATGAATTTAACTAAATCTTTTTTTCTGATTGTTATTCTGATACTATCAGCTAATAACATTAAATGTCAAAAAAAACAAACTCCAAACCAAATTGAGACTTTGGAAAATATTGAAAAGTATATTCACCAAAATTGGCATCTTTCAGTTATTGATAGTTCAAAAATACTATGGTTGGGAGAAAAGGGAATTGTTCCTCCAAAGCCCTACATGACTGTTAGTGCTGAGCATAAATTAATCTATTATTGGGACAGTCATTTTACCAACAAAGGACTTTTGCTGGTCGATTCGTTGCGCCATTTTGCACAGTATTCTACCGAAAATTTGCTTTGGATGGTGGATACGCTTGGGTTTGTACCCAACTCAAACATGTTTTGGGGCATGAATCGTTCGCAACCACCTTTTTTGGCCATGATGGTACACGATGTGTACAAAAAGAACAAGGATAAAGCTTGGCTCGAAAAAGCCTACAAAACCTTGAAAAAGGAATATCATTTTTGGACTGACACCTCGTCAAATGCTATCGAAAATCACTCAACAGCCATTCCCGGATTACAACGGTTTTATCACCATGCCTCCGTACAGGAATTGAAAGATATGTATGTCGAATGTTATCATCGTGGTTTAGTAAAGCTACATCCCGACTCTATTGCGCTGGAGAAAAAACTCGAACTGGCATCTCATTTTGTGGCGGAAGCGGCTACAGGTATGGATTTCAACCCACGGTTCGAAGGGCGTTGTGCCGATTATATCCCTGTGGAGCTAAATAGTAATTTGTACCAATATGAAGTGTTGCTAAGTGGAATGGTGCGTGAGTTAGGCTTGAAAAACGAACCTAATTGGAAGCAGTTTGCTCAAAACAGAAAGAAATTAATCAACAAATACTTGTGGAACGACCATCGGGGCATGTATATGGATTATGATTTTAAAAATCATAAGTTCTCACCTGTGGCGAGCATTACAAGTTTTTACCCATTGCTAGCTGGCATTGCGAGCAAAAAACAAGCAAAACGTGCTGTGAACAACCTGTTCCTTTTCGAATTTGAATATGGCGTTGCAGTTTGCGAAAACAGCAATCAAAGCGTACTTTACCAGTGGGATTATCCGGCAGGATGGCCTCCTATGTATCTTCAAACCATCGAAGCGCTCGATAAATACGGCTATAAAAAAGAGGCACTACGTATTGCTACAAAGTATTTGAATATAACAGCCCGAAATTATGTTGCCCCACTTCCTGTTAGCTTTACTACCAAAAAAGGAATTGCCATGACACGCGAGTCGGGCAAAATTTACGAAAAATACAACGTAGTAACAGGCGGAATAAATGACTTGGAATATCCTGCACGGGACTTTCTGGGCTGGAGTGCTGGTGTGTATATTTGGTGTTTGGATTATTATAATAAGCAAAAATAGAATATGAATATTGTTAGAATTATTGCATTAATTTGTCTTTTAAGTGTCCCATTTTCAAATTCGATATGTGAAGATATATATGTGCCGAAGCATGAAAATTCATGGAACAAAGTAGAGCATTTTGCTGTACAAAACTGGCATACATCCAAAGTGGATGTAAGCAATATGGAGTGGTTTAAAGAAATGGGGATTTTACCTCCTAATAGTTTTATGGCTATTGCTCCAGGTCACAAAACATTATTTTATTGGGATAATTACTTTACAAACAAAGGATTATTATTGATTGACTCATTAAGTATTTATGCCAAAAATGTTACAGATAATTTGTTGTGGGAGGTTGATACATTAGGTTTTGTGCCAAATGCGAATATGTTTTGGGGCATGAATCGTTCGCAAACTCCTTATTTAGCAATGATGGTTGCCGATGTTTATAAGAAATTCAATGATAAAGTTTGGTTAGCGAAATCTTATGAATCACTCAAAAAAGAATATCACTTTTGGACTGACACTTCGGTTAATGCTATTGAAAATCACACAACAAGTATTCCGGGTCTTCAGCGATTTTATCATCATTGCACTGAGGCGGAATTGGAAACTTTGTATGCAACTTGCTACCAAAGAAATTTAGTGCCATTGCACCCGGATTCAATTAGCAAAAATGAAAAATTGCGTATAGCGGGTAATTTTGCAGCCGAAGCCGAAACAATGGATTTCACACCACGTTTCGAAAACAGATGTCCAGAATTTATTGCTGTAGACTTGAATGCCAACCTTTATAAATATGAAAAATTATTTGCTTTTTTTGTAAAAGAGCTTGGCTTGAAAAATGAACCTAATTGGTGCAAAATGGCAAAAGAGCGCAAGAAATTAATCAATACATACTGTTGGAATGAGGTGCGTGGCATGTTTATGGATTATGATTTTGTGAACAAGCGTTTTTCAAAAGTTGCTGCTATCACATGTCTGTCTCCATTGGATATGGGCATTGCCACCAAAAAGCAAGCTGTAAGAACACTCAAAAATCTTCCACTTTTTGAATATGAGTACGGAATGACTGTGTGTGAACAAAATGAATCAGGCCACCACTATCAATGGGATTATCCTGCCGGCTGGCCTCCTGTTTTTCAACTTACAGCCAGTGCATTAGATAATTATGGATTTAAAAGTGATGCTATAAGAGTATGTCAAAAATACATGGACTTGGTAACAAAAAATTTCATAGAACCATCTCCATCAAATTTCCAGAACAAAAATGGACGCATTATTGCTCGCTCTCCCGGATTTATTTACGAAAAATACAATGTAGTAACTGGAGGAATTAACGATAGTGAATATCCGGCTAAGGTATTTATTGGTTGGAGTGCTGGTACGTTTTTGTGGTGTTTTGATTATTATAAAAGTCAAAATTCGAACAAATAAGTCATCTCGCTTTCATTTAAAAAGGAGGAACTTCATTCAGAAGTTCCTCCTTTTAGTTTTAACATTAATTATTTCTACCAAAATCTATTTAATATTTAGATTTACTGTATTTTGAAGTCTGAATTTGGCATCATTCAGATTTCTGATTTTTTTGCCTTTGTATGTCAGATTTTTAACAGTAATATCCGATACGTTTTTCACTTCATCGTATCCATGAAATACCGAAAATGGCATTAACCCGCCTACCACATGTATGTTTTTAAAACTGATATTACGGATAGGTCCACGGTACTGACTGTGATACTTCTCCTTTCCCTCAGGTATTTTCACTACGCCATCCCATGCTCCGTGTAAATAGTACTTGTTATAAAGTTTCTGATCGCGCGTTCCATCAGGTAAAAAATAAGGGTAATCAGGCGAGTATTGCGAGAAGAAAATGGCAATGTCAAACAGCTTTTGGCGACAATCTTCGATTCGGATATTCTCGAATGAGACAGTGTGAACCAATGCGTTTCCTGCATTGTGGATACTTATAGCAGCACCATCTTCTACATGAATAATGTCGATATTTTCAAAACGAATATTTTTCACTTCGTTCGAATACAGTTCGAAACCAATTTCAATAGCATTTCCCCAAATTGAATTCCAGAACGTGCAATTTTTTACTAAAATATTGTCCGTATTGTCGTCGAGAGGATAATCTAAGTGAGATTTTATGGCAATGCAATCGTCCTTAGTATGTGCAAACACACCATCAATCACCACATTTTTCGAACGCACAATGTCCATTCCATCATCGCCACCATCTTCGCTCACAATACGGATACCATTGATTTCTACCTTATTGCAATGTATTATTTTGGTTTGCCAGGTGGTTCCGTTATGCAGTATAATGTTGTTTATGGAAATATTCTCTCCATCCGTAAAACTTATAAATCGATTTTTATTTCCGGGGGTTTGTTCGTTGTACGTTCCATCCATAATGCCTCGTCCGCAAACTTTGATATTCTTTTTTCCCTCCGAAAATATGTAACCTTGTACTACTGCACCACCTTCGATATAAACAGTTTGGTTATCCTGTAATTCTAATTTTACATCTTTGTACAATTTTCCACCTTCAAACCAAATTACATTCGGGTCGGTTTTCGAAGGTTTTTCCTTTTCCGGACTTCCCGAAAAAATAAAAAGCGGTTGCTGACGAATTCGACCGTTCAACTCGACACTCAAATTCTCCGGCTTCGACATGTTGAAGCGGAAGGAATAATCACCGGTATATTCAGGCTTTATAGCAGTGCGCAGCGGACGAACATCTACCCAACGCACGTCGTACATCGTATTTACTTCAACAGTTACATTCCCAGTAAAATCGAAAACGGCATACGACGCAATCGGCGTATCGTACACAGGCACATCCACGCCGTTTACTTTCACTTTGTAGTATTTATCCGACATAAAACCTTGAGGTCCTTGCCAAGTTATCACTTCGCTGTACAATAAACAGCTGTTGAGAATTAAAGATAATAAGATTAGTTTCTTCATTTGTTTTATTTATCAATTTATTTAATTATTTATAGCACTGTTACTCTGTTTCGCATACAACTCTGAATCCAACAAATTTACAATCGGAATACCACCATTTACTTTTTGGAATTTGAGGGTCAGTTCTCAACCAATTATCTGTATACGAAAAATTTCGAGCTGCTGAACGTAACACAGAAGCATCATCCATAAACGAACCGCCGCGAATTACATGTTCACTGCCGTTGTCTGGTCCTTTTGGATTCGCTACTTCAGTTGCTGTGGTCGAGTATGCGCTCTGACTATACCAGTCTGAACAAAACTCAGCAACATTGCCTGCCATATTCTTAAGACCAAACGGATTTGGTTTTACATTGTCGATTTTTGGACTTCCTTTCGAATTTAGTTTATAAATTACATATTCACTAATAGGTTCTGTGTCAGGGTCGAAAAATTTTCTCCAAAATCCCTTTTCAGAAAACTTAGTTGGCTCACCTTCGAAAAAATAGGGTGTCTGAGTTCCTGCTCTACAAGCATATTCCCACTCCGCTTCGGTTGGTAGCCGGTATTTTTTTCCGGTTTTTTTAGAGAGCCATTTGCAATAAATGTTTGCAGCATGCCAAGTCATTGTTATTGCCGGCTGCCTACCTTTGCCCCAACCTTGGTCAGGATTGCCGTAAGGTGCAGTTGGACCTGAAATGGCATCTATTTCTGTATTTACATCTGAGTTAATATCAGGTGTTTTCTCATTTGTTTTTGTCTCTGCATAAAAAGCCAAATACTCATCCCAACTGACCTCAAATTCGGCCATATAAAACGGACTTACTGTCACTTTGCGTAGAGGCGATTCGTCTGTTAAATGAAATGCTTCATCTTGTGTGCTGCCCATTGTAAAAGTGCCACCCGGAATGGCTTTCATGTTAAAACTCAGCGTTGTTCCAGGCACTTTCTCGGTAAATTCTTGAAAATTTGAAATTTTTGCAGATTCAGTGAACTTAATTATATTAGAATTACTTACTAAAATATCATTTTTACCCGAAATATAACTTGGATTGTAATGACCAACTGAAAGGTGACAGTTAATACAATTTAAATCCGTCGAATGAGCTTTGTAATAAAAATGAGCTTTAATTCCTTGCGTACTTAAGTTTTTAGTAAAAAGTGCTTTATGACAGTGAATGCAGGATTCGCTGTACGTAAACTTACTTGCCGTCTCAACATTTCTTTTCGACTGCCAATCAAATTCCGACGAATCTTTTGTGTAATAAGCCCACAAATCGCGTAGGCCATGTTTAATTTTTGCACTATAATGACCTGCCGAGTCCTTAGGCGGCAAATGACAATCGACGCAGGCAACATGTACACCTGATTTTGTGTAAAAGTGCGAGGATTGTTTCCACATGGCATCGGCATGCGTATGTACATGGCAAGATATACAATAGGCATTGCTTGATGTGTATTTGTAAACTCTTGTTCCAATAAATGAAATTGCTGCGCAAATTACTATTGTTATTAAAACTACGATTATAATAATAAATTTTCGAGTCATCAATAAATACGTGGTGCTTTTTTTATTTTCTACCTGATAAGAATTTAAACCTATGTTTAATCGCTATATTTCTTATAAGGTTCCCGAAACAGGAACTTCAGTTTTATAATTTACAGTTCCAATCGCAATTTTATCAGGTCCTAAAGTCAAATCAGAACTCATCATTTCATCAAAAGTAACTTCCTTACCCGTGTAAGCTGATGTACGACCCATAATGGCAACCAAGGTAGATTTGGCAGATTCCTCAGCCTCATTATAAGGCGTATTGTTTCGGATAGCTGCCACTAAATCAATAACTTCCTGATTGTATGGGTCAACTTTTAATTCTTCGGCACTATCGGGCAAGCCTGTTCCTTCTTTTGAATAATCGTATTTCCAAACAATATTTCCTTTCGAGTCGTAAATAGTATTTTTACAGTTTGTACTCCCTTTTGTTCCAACAATATATTCAGATACATTATTCGAACAACCGTTTATTTGCCTACACATACTGTGGGTGTGCATGCCATTGTCATACACAAAATCAATACTGAAATTATCAAACTGATCGCCAGATATACGACGCTGACGACTACCAACTCCGTTTGCTTTTACAGGTAATTTTCCAACAAACCAATTAATTACATCCAGATTATGTAAATGTTGTTCTACAATATGATCTCCCGAAAGCCAGCCCCAGTTGGTCCAATTGCGCAACATAGATTCCATTTCGTTCCAACCCTGCTGAGGGTCGGTATACCACAATGCACCTTGATTCCAATAGCAATTTGCCGAAACTATTTCGCCTATTGCACCGGCTTTTATGTGTTCGAGAGTTGTTAAATAATCGCGTCGGTGACGACGTTGCGTTCCTACACCAACCTTCAAACCCATGCTATCCGCTTTTTGTGCCGAAGCCATTATTGCCCGAGCTCCAATAGGGTCTACGGCCACTGGTTTTTCCATAAAAACGTGCTTTTTAGCTTCTACGGCAGCATCGAAATGTGTAGGACGAAAATAAGGAGGAGTAGCTAATACCACCAAATCTACATCTGTTTTTAATAGTTTTTGATAAGCATCAAATCCAACAAAACAGTTTCCATCAAGGATTTTAGTATTCATACGTCCTTCCAATTCACGCCTACAACGCACCAACTTATCTTCGAAAACATCGGCAAGTGCTGTAATTTGAATTCCGGGACAAGAATTCATGAGGTTTGTTAAAGCGCCGGTTCCGCGCGAGCCACAACCTACAATTCCAACTTTTATCAGTTGTCCTTCGGGTGCTTT
This sequence comes from Porphyromonas cangingivalis, assembly GCA_945902955.1. GTDB lineage: Bacteria > Bacteroidota > Bacteroidia > Bacteroidales > Paludibacteraceae > Paludibacter. The sequence continues at coordinate 28,740 of CAMDNO010000001.1, read as the reverse complement.
ATCCAAAAACGTCAGTGATTTTACATCGCCTGAGCCTATATTTTTGCAAGATTCCAAAAATGAACCTATCCCGAATGATCCTAATACAGCTACAGCTCCTGCACCTTTTAGAAACTTTCTGCGATTAATATTTTTCTCTTCCATACGAATTTTACTCTTTATGTGTTTTATTTTAGTACTAAATTATTCTTTGATACAGCGAACTGAGAACCCATCTTGTTTATATCCTGTTGAAGGATTTATACTTTTTGCATCGTAGTTTATATCAAACCCATGGGCAAAATATTCACCACTTTCGGTCGAAGTCCACCAGCGCGCCATATAACCAACCGAGTATGAGATACCATCATATCCTCTAAAACCGCCGGGTAATCCAGCAAATCCGCTTTTGTTATCTCCATTACCATCACCTCCCCAACCTTCGATGTTTTTCAACTTATGTCCGGCAACTGCATTTCCACCCAAATAATCTATCAGTTGTTGCCAATCTTCTTTCGATGGAATTCTCCAACCTTCGGGAGCTAAACCCCGCTTGTCGTTTACTGCATACCAGTTGTAAGTATTTCCCAGTTTTTTAGCCCGTTCAATGTCATTTCCAAAGTAACCAAATACAGCTTGCTTTAATTCCGATTGTTTTTGCCATTCGGGGTTTTGTTTCACTTGGTATATTGGGTCACCATTTCTAAAAGATGTAACTTCCAGATTGCGCAACATCCAAGTTTGCTTTCCAATTCGTACAGTATTTTCCGTTACTTCAATGTCTAAATTGCGAATTGAGTCATTGTTTTCTACTTCTGATTTAACATCGGGATTAGCCTTCGATTGTTCCTTGTGATTGTTGCACGAAAAGGATAAAAGCAGTAAAGCTCCGAAAAGGAAAAATTTGTTTGTTGTTGATATCATATTCTTTAATTTAAGATTATTATTTTCTTTTATTGCATTTTGTTAAATTCAATTACAAAGCCATCTTCAGCAATTAAATTAAATTTTAGCGTTTTAGTTTCTGGATAACGAATTTGTTCATAGGAAAAACCAGATGCAGAATCGCCACGTTTTATGATTTTACCTGTGTAATTATCATCTCCCAAAAATGAAAAATCAAGATTAATTTCTGTTTCATCAAAGTTACCGTTTATTCCACCTACATACCACTTAGCGCCCTTATTCCGTGCTACTACAAATGACTTTCCTGGGTAACCGGATAGAAATTTTGTATCGTCCCAGGTTGTTGGCAGGTGAATCATAAAATCTTTCACAGGTTGAGGAAGTTGTTGATACGATTCAGCTTTATCCCCAAAATGCAAGATTCCTGACTCAAAAACAACCGATAAAGCTAATTCATGCGAATAGGTATTAACATGGGGAATAATATTGGGGCTAAAATTGACGGGAGTGTAATCCATGGAGCCTACTACATTTCGGGTAAAAGGAAGAGTAGCATTGTGTCTGCCTACAGAATATGGAAAATCTTTATCGAATAAAAAGAACTCGGCTCCTTTCACAGCCTCCATAGTCATAAGATGCGGATATGTTTTTTGCCAACCTCTGGGCAAAGTACAACCATGAAAGTTTACCATTATTTCGTATTGGGCTGCATCTTCCAAAATATCAATGTAGAGTTGAATAATATTTTGCTTGTCACTTTCAAAAAAATCAATTTTTACGCCTTTCACTCCCCATTTTTGTAACTTAGCAAATTCTGCTTTACGTTTTTCAGAATTACACATAATATCTCTTGGTTGCTCACTGTAAGAACGATTATGCTTTCCACCTGAATTATACCAAAGTGTAAGTCCAACATTTTTACTGTTTGCATATTCTATCAATTGTTGAATATTCCCGTTTTCCATTTGATTCCAATTGGCATCTACCAAACAATACTCCCAACCAAAATCAGCTGCATTATCCACCGATTTTTTCAGCAGATTATAATCTTTGGGACTCGATGGCTCATATAGCCAACTCCATGATGACTTTCCGGGGTTAATCCACGATATGTTTTTAACTTTCGAATTATCTGCAACATGAAAAACAAGATTGGATTCCACAATATCGTGTAGTTCTCCTATTATAGCTATTCTCCAAGGGGAATTCCAAGTTTTTGAAATTACAGGATTCATGATACCTCCTTCATAATCTCGTTCTTTAATTACATACTGAATTTTATAGATCGGACTATCTTCCTTGTTTCTGATATGTGATGCACAGTAATTTCTATCCAGATTCGATTCGGTTATCAATGTCCAAGAATTATTATGGTTAAAAAGAGCAGGAAATGACCAACCATCTTCTCTGTGCTGTGGGGAAAGTGAACCAACCCTAATTTTATTTTCAAATTCCTGTTCATAGGCAGGAGCCCACCATGCGTAACGCTGAATCCATGCAAGGGTTTGTGAAGGTAAATTGAATTCCGATACTTCTTCCTTTGCAATCAAATTTGTACTCTGATTTTTAATACCATATCGAAAAGCAATACCATCATTATATGCCCTAAAAATAATATCTATTTTTGCGCCTGTTGGATTTTCAACTTCGAGTGTTAGTTCATTACAAAAATTAGTATTTGTTTTTCTTTTGCCGGTAAGCATTTCATACTTCTCGTTAATCTCTTTATAACAGGTGTTTTTTATGCTCAGTTCTTTGCTGAAATCTTGGGTTTGAAATATGATTCCTAATTTTGATTCGTTGAGATGGTGGGTATTTCCCTTTTTTACTGCATAGAATAGCTGTTTGCCAACTTCGGATATTTCGATAGTAATTTTACCATCGGGCGATTTCAGTTGAATATTTTTGGCAAAAACACAAAAGGGGACCAAAAATAGAATTATAAATACTACGAAAGCATTTCTTTTTGCTTGTTGCATCATGTCTAATAGATTTAAAATTTAAACAAACACAAAAGTATTGATTTTAAAACAAATCTAACAGTGATTTACAATCATTTTATAATACTAATCTATCAATTTTCAGAGATAAATAGTTGCAAAAAAAGTACTGCAATTAGTTGTAAAAGTATCACTATAACTTCATTTAAAACTCTATTTTTGTAAACTAATACTTTTTAAAAGGGAAATGAATTATCTTAAATGAAATATCTACAATGAAAAATTACAATTTCAGCCTGCTTTTTCTACTAATATATAGTTTTAGCTTTAGTCAGGAAAGCTCTTATTTCGACTCAAAAAACCGCAATCCGGTTATTCCCGGACATTTTGCCGACCCAAGTTTAATTGCCGATGCAGGAAAGTATTATCTCTATGCTACCAATGTTTCGAAATACATGGAGCCCGTTGTCTGGATTTCCGACGATTTGACCAGCTGGGAGGTAAAGTCGCTTGGCATTACCGGCGAACATTTGTTTTGGGCACCATCGGTTATAAAAGGAGACGACAACAAGTTTTATTTGTATTATTCCAACGGTTACGACTTTAAATGTCATTTGTATATCGGACAAAGTGCAACAGGACCCTGGTCGTATTCCGGGCTAGTGGAACAAGGTTTCGATTTGCAAATTTTTCGCGACCCCACAACCGGAAAAGTATATGGGACTTCATCCGACCCCAAATCGCGTCCGCGCTTAGTAGAATTTGAGAGCAATCCCAAAAACAAAGGATATATGACAAAGGTGGTACGTGAGCAGGCTCTCGAAGGCAGTTTCTTCGATTATTCCGAAGGGTCATTTTTGATGTACAACAATGGTTGGTACTACTTAATGTATTCCGGCGGACGATGCGAGAATGAAAATTACAACATAAACTGCGCCCGCAGCAAAAATGTGTGGGGATCCTACGAAGATGCACCCAACAATCCGGTTATGGAGAAAAAAACGGAAAGCAAAATATTCGGACCGGGACATAATTCAGTTTTTGTAGTTAATAATCAGCATTTTATAGTCTATCACCGTCAGGATTATTATTTTTATCCTACCTGTGGCGAGCGACAAGTGTGTATCGACAAACTGGAATTTGACAATGCAGGTTGGATTAAAACAATAATACCAACTAATAAAGGAATTGATTTTACGGAAATTTTAAAATCAACATCACCCAAACCTAAAAACATAGCATTTGGTAAACGAACAACAACGAATAGCATTATTGAAAAATTCAATTCCGAATTTGCTGTTGATGAGAACTATGCGACCTATTGGAAAGGCAACAATTCGAGTTTCTTTTCGGTAGACTTAGGACAGGAGTATAAAATTGATAAAATTTTGCCACGTTTTATGAATTACGATAGTTTTTTGCTCTACAAAATTGACTATTCTACCGATAATGTAAACTGGCAAACTTACCACGACCAAAGCCAACAGGCTCAAAAAGCTTGGACACCCATTTTGCAGAAAACAGTAACAGCTCGTTATATAAAAATCACATTCGTTCGCGGTGAGGGAAAAGTTGCTTTAAGTGAGTTGGAAGTTTACCAAACCAAGTAAGTTATCAAAAAAAAGAATAAAGTTTTTCAGGCGATAGCATTCTTAGTGTGAATTAAATTTTAAATTTTTCAAAACAATCATGAAACAACTTAAAATCATTCTGTTACTGATTTTCGTATGTGCATTTGTATTTTCGCAAAATCCAATTTGTCCTCCGGCGCTTAACATCGCCGACCCATCTACCCGTGTTTGGAAAGATGGGCGGCTGTATGTGTATGGCTCGCGCGACGAAAGTCTGAAATATTATTGTTCCTACGACCATTGGGTACTTTCAACATCGGATTTAGTGAATTGGGAATATACACCAAATGTGTTTGCCTCGAGAGGTGAAAATGACCAAATTCATTGGAACGATTCACCCTTGTACGCGCCGGATGTGATGTACAAAAATGGGACGTATTTCATGTATTATTGTCAGCCGGGAAGAAATTCAGGAGTGGCTACAAGTACTTCACCTACAGGCCCTTTTACTAACGCGAAGGAAATTTATTTAAAAAATCTAAATCAGATTGATCCGGCAGTTTTTGTCGATGATAATGGTCAGGCTTATTATATTTGGGGACAATTTCAGGCAAAAATTGCAAAGCTTAAACCAAACATGGTGGAGATTGACACAACAACCGTTGTGGAAAATTTAGTTACCGAAAAGGAGCATTTTTTTCACGAGGGAGGTTACATGGTTAAACGCAAAGGAATTTACTATTTTGTTTATGCTCACATGGGACGTAAAGGAATGCCTACTTGTATTGGTTACGCAACGGCAAAATCGCCGCTTGGCCCGTTTAAATACGGTGGCGTAATTATAGATAATGATGGTTGCGACCCGGCGAATTGGAATAATCACGGCTCCATTGTTGAGTTCAAAGGTCAGTGGTATGTTTTTTATCATCGCACTACCAATGGGGTGATAAATTCTCGAAAAACCTGCATCGAACCTATCTTTTTCAACAAAGATGGAAGCATTAACGAAGTGGAAATGACTTCGCAGGGTGCTGGAAAACCACTTGATGCTTTTTCGAAAATTGAAGCTGAGCTTACTTGTCTCCTATTCGGGAGTGTGCGTATTGAGTATTTAAGTTTTGACGAAACGAATCTTTTTAATCCATCGAATAACGACCAATTGGGAAAAATCAAGAACAAGGATTGGGCGGCTTACAAATACATTGATTTTGGAACCGGAGTTAAAACAGTAACTGTAAGTGTGGCGATGGGTGCAAAGCCTGGGAAAATTCAGTTTAAATTGGATAATGTTTGGGGTGAACCCATTGGCACGCTCGAAATTCCCGGAGGAGGCGATGGAAAAACTTTTACTTCGCTAACAACAAATATCAAAATGACTAAAGGTATCCATTCACTGTATCTAAATTTTTCAGCCATTGAAAATGAATCGTTTAATGTGGATTGGTTGAAGTTTTGTCAATAGTAAAAATATAAAATTTATGATTAGAAAAATCATTATCTTCAGTACAATCACAACACTATTTTTATTAAATAAACAATGAAAGCTCAAAATTTAATTCCTTTTACATTGGCACTTGTTCGCTCTGCAACAACTCATCAAATGTGTAAATCAACGAAATTTATTTTATTTTTTGTGATAGTGAATTTTGTCTTTAACGTAGAACTGAAATCACAACCTCTTTACGATTATTCTAAACCATTTATTGCAACATCGCAATTGGGATTTCGAGTTGAATCACCCAAAGAAGTCACTTTTTATGGCGGTATAAATTTTAAAAAATTGCCTAAAGAAATTCCATTTTACATAACAAAAGTGGGCTATCGTTTACCTCGTAATACAGAAGTGCCAAAACTTTGGAAAATTGCGAATAATGTATTTCGTTGGCCATTTAACGAAAACTTAGGACTTTATTCTGAAGTAGTGAGAGATTCTAAATATGGTGATTATTTATACAAAGGAGTCTTGAAAAAAACAACTACTAATTGGGGTACTATTTGGCGAGCAGATTTTTCTGATTTTAAACTGTCTGGTACTTTTCAAATAGAAAACGAATATGGTTTTACGGTTCCGTTTCAGGTAAACGATGCAGTGTATGAAAGGCTCGAGCGAGGCTATCTGGAGTTTTTGAATTGCCAACGCTCCGGTGTCGAAATACCAGGAATACGACCGGTAGAAAATGCCGATGATGGTAGTTTGTTTAATGACAGCAACTATTTTATGCCTGTTGCCGGAGGCTGGAACGATGCTGGCGATTTTCGCAAATGGCTATTTCTTACTCTTCCAAATTTAGATGCACTTGGGCAAATTGTTGAATTTGGCCATCATGAATTCAAAAACAAAGCCATCGAAGAAATGCTTTGGGGAAACAACTACTTTATGCAAATGATTAGAGACGATGGTAGAGTGTACAGCGATGTTGGGGGTGGCAAAAATCGGTTGGAGAATATGGATGAGCAGTGGTGGAATGAGAATCATCCAGGTGTTACTGCTGCTGGCGACTTAAACTCTGACAACATTCCATTAAACGGAATAGGAAGACATATACGTCCGGAGTATAATCCTTTGGTTCAGTTTCAATTTGTGAGACATTTGGCAAAAGCATCAACAATTCTTGAAGCACCTTACAAGAATAATTGCTTGGTGTTAGCAGATCGAGCCTGGAAGTACGGCGAAAAAACTGGTCACGATAATCGTACGCTTTTTATTGCTCAGGAATTAGCAGCAGCAGTTGAATTGTATAAAGCTGGTAGTCCGAATATTAAGCTCAGCAGAATTTCAGAAATTGGAGAATTGCTTTTAAGCCGACAAGAAATGAATACTTCAGGACTAAGTGGATATTTTATGGAGGCCAATAAAAAAGATGGATTCAGAAGTATAGCATTTAATTCAGAACCTGCTTTGGCTCTCCTGTTGCTTGTTGAAGCTAATATTCATGGTACAGAAATAGTTGTAGAAAAAGCAAAAAATTCAATTACCGAATATGTAGAAAACTTTCTTTTAAAAGATGCCAAATCATCAAACCCATTTGATTTACCTCCTTACGGAATTTATGTAAATCCACCATTTGCAAACGACCAAAAATTCCGCAAAGTAAACAATGAACGCTTTGTGCGTACATTTATACATGTTTTTAGTGAAAATCCTATGCCACATGGTTGCAATCAAGTTTTTTTAGAACATGGATATTTAATGGCACGCGCTGGGAAGTTGTTCGGAAAAAGAGAGTGGCAAAATTCTGCTGAAAAGATTCTTAACTGGACAATGGGGCATAATCCTTTTGGACTTTGTTTGTTTACCGGTGTTGGATTCAAACATCCGGTTCCAGGCAATTTTGTAAATTATTATATTCCCTATTCTCCCGTAGTTGGTTTTTTGGGAACTCCTAATGATTTACCCTATTTAGAGACTCAAAATCTTGTAGAGTGGAGTACGCAGGAGATTTGGGATGTCCCCTTTTATTATGCAATTGGAATTATTAGTTATTTAAAATAAATTTTTTTAATGAAGTTTTTTTAGTTGCCAATAACTAAATGTGAAGTTTCAGCAAACTTATATTATTGTATTTTTAACTGGTTAAGATAAAAATTAGAAGTTATTGAAAGTTAAATGTGTTGAGATCGTAAAGTCAGATTAACTAAAGTTTTGACGAATATTATGGAATGCCTTATTCTACAGATATGTGGCAAATTGGCATTGGTGGAAAACGGTTAGGACCAACGGATAGAAAATACTTATTCCGCAACCGAGTAAATTAATCATTAAGTTGAAATTCGAAGATAGTTTTATAATACATAAAAAAAATAATACTTTAAAAAAATCATGAAATCAAAAACTTTAATAAGTTTATTATTTGTATTTCCCTTGTTTCTTATGGCAAAAAGCTATAAAGTTGAGGAATTTGGAGCAAGGGCAGGTCATTCTAATATTAATACAACAGCTTTACAAAGAGCCATCGATAAATGTTCGCAAAAAGGTGGAGGAACCCTCGAACTAAGCTGTGGTATTTATTTGACTGGAACACTACACCTAAAAAGTAATGTTAGTATAAATATAAGTCCAAATTCTGTATTAAAGGCAGTGGAAGACAGCACTGCTTTTACTAAAGTACAATCAAGCATTATTAGCCGAATGGATGTTGTGCCTTGGAAAGCGTTTATTCATGCCGACTCGCAAAAGAACATTCGCATTTCTGGCGGAGGTACTATCGATGGTTCTGGCGAAGCCATTTGCTTTCAGGAGGGTAAAGATAATAGCCCTGAACGCCCTTATGGATTGTTTTTGATTAATTGCGAAAATGTGAGTTTGCAAAACGTCAGGTTGCGTTCTTCAGCTTTTTGGATGCAACGATACCTGAACTGCCGCAAGGTTCGTTTAAACGGACTTGATATTTATAACCATGCTAATAAAAATAATGATGGCATTGATATTGACTCATCGGAAGATGTAATAATTAGCGATTGCAACATTGATTGCAGCGATGATGGTATTTGCATTAAATCTGAGGGAGAAGGAGTGGCAAAAAATATTGTGGTTGCCAATTGCATTGTAGGATCGCACGCTTCAGCCATTAAATTGGGTACTGGTTCAGTGGGCGGATACAAAAACATTAGTATATCCAATGTTTTAATTCGCCGTTCGAAATCAAAGATAATGATGCATCCTCTGGGAGTTTGGCAAGGTTTAACTGGTATTGATATTTTAACAACAGATGGAGGTGCTTTGCGTCAGTTAATGGTAAGCAATGTTACCATGGAAGATGTTGAAAATCCCATTCACATTCGTTTAGGAAATCGCCTATCTGGGAATGTGGCTCGACAGGGGTATGGTGGCGATGGCGATAAGGAGCAAGGAGTGACCAATTCTGATAATAGCACTGCAATTACTAAGCAATTTGTTTTGGAAGATGTTAGTTTATCCAATATTATGTGCCACAATGTAGGACCTTATCCTGTGATTGTTGCAGGTTTTGAGGGACATCCTGTTAAGCGGATTACTTTACGCGACATAACTGTGGTCTGTGGTATAGCAGGAACCGAAAAGGACTTAAATACAGCACCAAACTTAAAAGCCAATGGCTACCCGGGCAGAGGTATGTACTCTACGAACTTACCTGCGTATGGTTTATTTACTTATTATACGCAGGATTTAGTAATTGAGAACTTCCGTTGTATTCCTGCCCAAGGTGAGGTCCGTCCCATGGAAAAACATTTGTTTAGAGAGTAATTTGTTACTAATTAAATTATTAATAAATTGATTTTGTGAATAGGGAAAGTTGCTCTATACGAATTAGAATTTTCACGAAATGAATTAAAAAAATCAGAAAAATTATTTTATAAAACAAAGAAAATGAAACAATTAATCATAATCCTACTAGCAGTCAGCGCAATTACATTAGATGTGTCAGCGGGTTCAAATTCAAAAAAGAAAATACAAAAAGCGGAGATTCCACTCGAAGTATTAATGGACAAAATCAAGGGAGGCTGGGCAGGTCAAGTCATTGGAGTTACATACGGAGGTCCAACAGAATTCAAATTCAACGGAACTATGGTCAGGGATTATATTCCAATTCCTTGGTATGATGGCTATATAAAAGAAACAATGACCAAAATACCGGGTCTTTACGATGATGTATATATGGATTTGACTTTCGTCGATGTGTTTGAAAGGTTCGGACTTGATGCACCGGTTGATTCATTTGCAAATGCTTTTGCTTATGCTAAATATAAACTATGGCATGCAAATCAGGCTGCACGCTATAATATATTGAATGGACTTAAAGCTCCTCAAAGTGGACATTGGTTAAATAATCCTCATGCCGATGATATTGATTATCAAATAGAAGCCGACTTTGCAGGTTTGATGAGTCCTGGCATGCCTAATGCTGCATCTGAAATAAGCGATAAAATTGGTCACATCATGAATTATGGAGATGGATGGTATGGTGGTGTCTACTTGGGAGCAATGTATTCGCTTGCTTTTGCTTCTAATGATATAAATTATATTGTTAATGAAGCTTTGAAAACCATACCTCAACAAAGCGACTTCTATAAGTGTATGAGCGATGTAATACGCTGGCACAAAAAATATCCAAACGATTGGAAAAATACATGGTTCGAACTTGAGAAAAAATGGACATCGGAAATTGGTTGCCCCGACGGTGTTTTTGCATCATTCAATATAAACTCAAAAATTAACTCTGCGTATGTATTATTGGGTTTGCTTTATGGCAATGGTAATTATGGTGAGACGCTCGATATTTCGACCAGAGCTGGTCAGGACTCCGACTGTAATCCAGCCACAGCTGCCGGAATACTCGGCACTATGCTAGGATACAGCAAGATACCTGAAAATTGGAAAATGGGATTAAAAGAAGCTGAAGACATAAACTTCAAGTACACCAACATGTCACTTAATAAAGTATATGATATAAGCTATAAACATGCACTTGAAATGATTCGTAAAAATGGTGGAGAGATAAAAAAGGATAAAGCAGTTATTCAACATCAGAAACCGGTTTCAGTAAGATATGAAAAAAGCTTTGAAAACATATATCCGGTTGAATTGATAGAAATCAAGAAAAATGTTACAACTGAACTCGAGTTTGAATTTGAAGGTACGGGATTTGTGCTCACAGGTTCGGCTGTTAATATAAATTGGAGTTCTAAAGATACAGTCCTGGAGGCTGCTTTATATATCAACGGGGATTTTATTGAAACATTAATTTTGCCTTCAAACTCAATAATCAGGAAACATGAACTTTTTTGGAAATACGATATGCCAAAAGGTAAATATAAAGTTAGGATGGTTGCTACCAAAATGTTCCCGGGTTTTCACATAAGAGCTGAAAGTTATATTGTTTATTCCGACAAACCAAAAATTCACTCTAACTAATCAATTAGAAATAAAATAGCTACTATACGTATGAAATTCATTCAAACTATTGCATTGACAGTATGCATATCATTATCAGGTTTCGCTCAAACTAAATCGACCAAAGCCGAAGATAAGTTTATCAACAACCTGCTTCGCAAGATGACTTTGGAAGAAAAGGTAGGCCAAATGAGTCAACTTAATTTCAATGCGCCTGTGGACAATTCGCTTAATAAAGTACGCAAACTTGAGAAAGTACGCAAAGGAGAATTAGGCTCATTGCTCAATGTGGATGCTCAATACATCAATCAGATTCAGCGCACGGCACTTAAAGAATCTCGACTCGGAATTCCACTTATTATTGGTCGTGATGTGATTCATGGTTACAAAACAATTTTTCCCATCCCATTAGGTCAAGCTGCTTCATTCAACCCTCAAATACCTGAAGATGGGGCACGTGTGGCGGCTACCGAAGCTCGTGAACAAGGAATAACCTGGACATTTGCACCTATGCTTGACATCTCGCGCGATGCACGCTGGGGTAGAATAGCCGAAAGTTTGGGTGAAGACCCTTATTTGGCAGGTGCGATGGGTGCTGCAATGGTTCGTGGTTTTCAGGGAAAAGACTTGCGTGAAAAAAGTTCCGTAGCTGCTTGTGTGAAGCATTTTGCGGGATATGGAGCTGCCGAAGGTGGTCGCGATTATAATTCGTCAAATATACCCGAGCGACTGATGCGTAATGTGTATTTACCTCCCTTTCGGAAAGCAATTGAAGCCGGTGCTGCCACCGTGATGACTTCGTTTAACGATAATGATGGTATTCCTTCGTCGGGGAATGAATTTTTGCTCCGCACAGTGCTGCGTAAAGAATGGAAATTTGATGGATTTGTTGTTTCCGACTGGGAATCGATGCTGGAAATGATGCCACATGGGGTTGCAAATGATAGAAAAGAAGTGGCACGTATCTCGCTAAGGGCTGGAATGGATATGGAAATGCAGAGTACAACCTTCATAGAGAACCTTAAAGAATTAATTAGAGAGAAAAAAGTATCGGTTAAAGATGTTGACAACGCTGTTCGAAATATTTTGAGAATCAAATATAGATTAGGTCTTTTTGAAAATCCATATATTGATGAAAATCAAATATCTACAATATATTCTGTTGCGCATTTACAAAAAGCCCGTCAGGCGGCTGTTGAATCTGCTGTTTTATTGAAAAACACCAACAATATTTTACCGTTGAAATATACAACTAAAATTGCTGTCATCGGACCTATGGCCGATGCGCCACACGACCAAATAGGTACGTGGGTTTTCGACGGTGAAAAAAGCAAAACAATAACACCTCTCAAAGCACTTCAAACTGAATATTCAAACATAAACTATGTGTACGAAGCCGGTCTGACCTATTCTCGCGATAGAAATACAAATTTTGAAAAAGCTATAGCAGCAGCCAATTCTGCCGATATAGCTGTTGTTTTTGTGGGCGAAGAGGCTATACTTTCTGGTGAGGCTCATTCCTTGTCGAACATAAATCTGATAGGACAACAATCCAATTTATTAAAAGCCATAAAAAGTACTGGTAAACCTGTAATTATGGTTGTCATGGCTGGTCGTCCACTCACTATCGAACGTGATTTGCCAAATGCAGATGCCGTACTATACAATTTCCATCCAGGCACTATGGGCGGTTTAGCCATTCTGGATTTGTTGTTCGGAAAAGAAAACCCAAGTGGAAAATTGCCAGCAACTTTTGTTCGTGAGGTAGGACAAATTCCCATGTATTATAATCATAACAATACAGGGCGACCAACGATTAAACCCATCCCCGATTTAAATAGCTTACCGCTAGAAGTATCTCAAACTTCACTTGGCAATACAAGCTATTATATGGACTCAGGAAAGGAACCTTTGTTTCCGTTTGGGTTTGGCTTGTCGTACAGTACATTCGAGTATTCAAACTTACAATTGTCGGCAACTGAAATTCCGATAAACGGAACGCTTACAGCTCGTGTAACCATCAAAAATACTAGCAATACCGATGGACAAGAAGTAGCACAGCTTTACGTACAGGACATTGTTGGCTCCATTGCCCGTCCGGTTAAAGAACTGAAGGCTTTCCAAAAGGTATATTTGAAAGCAGGAGAAAGTAAAACCCTTATGTTCACCCTACAAGCGTCCGACCTTGCCTTTTACGGCCTCGATTTGAAAAGGAAAACCGAAACCGGAGATTTTAATATCTGGATAGGCGAAAGCAGTATTAAAGGGCTTAAAGGGAGTTTTATGGTGAAGTGAAAAGGCTATTCCTTAGCATTCAGCCAGTTTAGCCACAATTTCAACGAATTTGTCCACGAAGCAATGTGTTCGTTGCCAATACCTAAACCGAAACCATGTTTACCCTCGGAAAGAACATGTAGTTCAGCCGAAATATGTTTTTTACGCAGTGCCTTGTACATTAATATTGAATTCTCGGAAGATACTCCTTCATCATTATCAGCGTGAACAATAAATGCAGGAGGCGTATCCTCTTTCACTTGCAATTCGTTGGAGTAGTATTCTTTCAGCAATTTTTCAGGATTTTTGCCCAAAAGATTTTCAGGAGAACCCCTATGGGAAGCTGAATCAACAAAGGAAATAACAGGATAGCAGAGAATCATAAAATCGGGTCGGCAACTTTGTTGCTCTACCGAATCGGCAGCTGTTTTGTTACCGTAATCGAAATGCGTTCCGAGTGTCGAAGCCAAATGACCACCAGCCGAGAAACCCATTATTCCAATTTTTGAAGGATGAATATTCCATTTTTCAGCATTGAATCGTACCAAACGCATAGCTCGTTGTGCATCCATAAGTGGTGTTTTGTGTGGTATGATAGAATTACCCGATGTTGGTAGCCTGTATTTTAAAACAACAGCAGCCACGCCAATTGAATTAAAATATTTAGCAATATCAGTGCCTTCGAGGTCGTAAGCAAGCACGCAATAGCCACCTCCCGGACAAATAATTACCGCCTGACCAGTAGCGAAACGCTTGGATGGTAAAAATACGGCAATATCAGGCTTTTGAACATTGCTGATAAGAGTAATGTCTTTTTTCTTGGTTGTTTCTTCCAATATAATGGAATTGGAATTAGGTATTTCTCCTTTGTACAATGGTAATACAACGTTTTGAGCACACAAATTATATCCGTGAAATATTACAAAAAGTAGTAGAAATTTCCGTTGCATACCTTTGGGTTTTTTCATAAAACAATTTTCTTTTAAAAATTCAATATATTCTGTTTTTTTCGCTTCAACTTCAGGTTTTCGTAAAGCAAGGTATATTCGGAGCTAAACTCTGGATGTCCTTCCACTTCGAGTATCAATTTAAAACGGTCGGTTTCCCAACTTGGCAATACGCAACGAACGGTGGGACCTGCGAGGTTCGTATTTTCGTTTAAAGCATCGAATTCCCAAGTTAGTAGTTTCAGTTCTGAGTTATCTGTTAGCAATTTAATATTTATTTTTCCCTTATCAGAATGTTTTGCGACATCGTTTAATATCCAAATATCAGCACTAAACTCCTCTCTTTCGCAATATTTGAATTTTCGCAAACGTGCCGAAGCCAAAAATGGACGGCAAGCATTTTTCACTGCATAGAATGCTGGTTTGGGTTTGTTGGGCCAACTTATCAAACTGTTGTTGGCTGCAGTAGGCCACGGCTCATTCAAGCACCAATTTAATGCCATGGAGCAATAAGGTTTTTGTCGGCGTGCTTCTTCGTAAATGCATTTATAGCCCTCAGCTTGAACTAATTGTCCGTTGGCAACCAATTCTTCTAAGTTTTGAGCTTCGCCAAAATAATCGGTCAGCATTTCGGGCATCAACCAGGTATTGTTCACCCATGCGTTGAATGCATGATGGCTTTGCCACGAAGTTCCACGTTTTGGTGGCCAAAGTTCATTTTCGGGAATAATGGTTTTCAGCACTTCAACCGACGAAGGCGATGGCACTCCAAATTCCGTGTAGGCTGTACATTTAGCTTTTGACATCCATTTATAAACTTCCTCTTTTGTTTGCCAGTCGCGGAAAAGATAATGTCCGTGTCCCATGCCCATCAAAGGCGAGGTAGCTATGAAAGGGGTTGTTGGGTCGAGCTGATAACATTGACTGTTGAGCAACCGTAAAGCGGGCGATTGGTCAGTCATTTTGCTCCAGTTGTTAAATAACTCATTGCCGCCACACCAAATTGCCAACGAAGGATGCCCTTTCAACCGCTTGATAATAGAGGTTGATTCTTGTTCCAATATTTTTAAATAGTGTGGATTTCCTTCATAGTTATTGCATGCCAGCGGAAATTCCTGCCAAACCAAAATTCCCTTTTCGTCGCATAAATCGTAAAAGTCATCTTTGTTAACTATGCCACCGCCCCAAACCCGTAGAATATTGAAATTGGCATCCATTACATTGGCCAATAATTCATCGTAACGTTTTGTAGTAATTGTTCCTGGAAAAATTTCGGGATTTACCCAATTTGATCCTTTGCAAAAAAAATTCCTACCATTAATTTCGAGTTGAATAGGAGCTACACTCTGACTTTTTGGAAATGAAGTCGGTTCATTCCATGCTCCATCGTTCATTATTAGTTGCACTTTACGGAAACCAAATTTACGCGTTTGATGTTGAATCAACTTTTCATTTGTATCGAAAAGTTGAACATCTAAAGTATATAAATAGGGAGTTCCGTGATCGTGAGGCCACCAAAGTTGAATGTTTCCAATGATGTTTGTGAACGTTTGTTTATCGGACGAAAATTGCTCATTTTTCTCAAAAACTAACTTTGCATTTGCGTCCCAAATGGCAACTTTATACCTGCAATCCTGAAGTTTTGCACCTTCAATCCGAGTCATAATTGTCGCCGTTTTCAATTCTTTATCAAGCGTATAGCTTAAATCAATATCCGTAATTTCTGACTGATTTTGAACTAATAAACCTGTTTCGTCCCATATTCCAACCGGAACTAAGCGTGGATGCCAATCCCAACCATAACTTAGGGCGGGTTTTACCGATTGAGCAGCTTGTGTTCTGTCAGCTGGCTGTTTGTGGAGTTTAGGAATAGGAAATATTTTGACAAATAATTCATTTTGAGTTTTGAGTTTGGAGGTTAAATCCAATTTTACTGGTGTAAACATACCTTCCTGATACAATAGTTTTTCACCGTTCAACGTAATCTCAAATTCATAATCGATACCTTTCGAAATGAAAAAGCATTTTTGATTTTCAGTCAATATTGGTTTTGAAAATATTGTTCGGTAGGTAAAAAAATGATCTTCCATCCAACCATAATCTTTCCAATTTTCGGCATAAAAGTAATCACCGTATTGGAGCGCCTTTGCCAAATCAAGCTGTACTGCACCAGGTACTGTAGCCGAATACCAATTAATTGGACTTTCATTTATATTCGCAGCGTACCCAATGGTCCATATAAAAGGCGAAATAAATTGTATTTCTTGATTTTGAGTAATGTTTGACATATTATTAAGAATAGACTATAGTAATATTAAAATTCTCTTGTTTTGAAAAAAGTAATTTCCCGCTTAACGCATTGTATCACTTCGCACTGCACGCTGAGCGTATGGCTCTTGACTACGCTCGGTTAAAATTGTTTGTTAAGTTGAAACACCACCATTAATGGTAACCGTATCGCCAGCGCAGGCCATTTCTGTTGCTCTGAAAATGCTGGCAAACGGACTTGACCGGGTGCCAGCATTATTGGTATATTTTAAAATTGATTCGTCAATAAATCTACCGAAAAGAAAACCTTATTTTTCCGGAGTATATTCAAAGTAGTCGAACCAAGCTTTTGTTTTCGACACGTTCCCATTGCCGGTAGCATATATACCTACATATGCTCCGGTGTATTGAGGCGAATATAGCATCTTCGCCTCTGCTGTTTCCAGCTCGTTAAATACCTTACCGTCAGTCGATACTGAAAAGTGAATTTCAGTTTTGCTTATTTGTAATCTCAAAAAGGATATCTGCTTCGAATGAGTACTGTAAGGTGTTTTCGTTTCGATGCTGCTTGCTTTTTTATGCACTTGAAAAACAGACTTTTTACCCGATTTTGTTACCGATAATGAATAATAGTGCTTATTGTCGAGGTAAATAGTTATTCCGGCTTCCTCGCCTTCTTTGGTGGGGCTAAAGTCCATTTTAGTAGTTACGGTTGCTTCAATATGTTGTAATCGTACTCCTGCAAAAGTAGGCGAAGCTGCATCCGATAAGCTTGTACTGCAACCCGATAAACCTGCCCATCCTGGCTTTTCAGTGAGGGTATATTGTTTTTCAACAGGGTTTCTGATATGGTTAAAAGCTAAGGGAAAATTGCTTTCGGAAAAATCGTAACGAATTTTTTCAGACTTTTGCTGTTGGCTGAAAAAGGCTGGTGCCTGCATTTTTAATTCTACAAAGCCTCCACTTCCTACAATTGGCCAGCCATCATCCGTCCAGTTTACCGGCGCTAAAAATGTCTCCCGTCCCATTAAACTGTTGTTAATTTCAAATCCGGCACTTCTTTTCCCTAAAAAAACAGCCCACCACGATTGGTCGTGTGCCTGTATGATATCGGCATGCCCAGTTGCCTGAATGGTGTGCATGTGCCTTTTTGTATGACACAGTATGGGGTTGTGTGGATAAGGTTTGAAAACATGGAGCGGAGAACTTGCTCTGGCCACACTGGTTTGATGATACATGCCGGTACCTCCTTCCGCAATAATAAGATAATACATGCCATTGATTTTGTACATGTGTGGTGCTTCGGGATAAGGTGCTCCAGTTCCTGCCCAGATATTCACAGGCGCATGCAATAACTTTCCTGTTGTCAGATCAATTTCAGCAATGTCAATTCCATTCCCTCCGTTTCGCAAATAATAGGTTTTTCCATTGTCATCGAAAAACAAATCAGGATCAATACCTCCTTCATCCACCATTATGGGCTCGCTCCATGGACCGGCAGGGTCAGTAGCAGTTACATAGAAATTCTTAGGTTTCCAGGGTCTGCGGCTTACCAGTGTCGTAATCATATAATATTTCCCATTACAATAGCGAATGGTCGGCGCCCAAATGCCATCTGAAGCCATATAGTTGGTAAGGTTTAACTGTGAGTTTCTTGTCAGTGCATAGCTTATCATTTTCCAGTTCACCAAATCTTTGCTATGATATACCGGAACACCCGGAAAAAATTCGAAAGAACTGGTTACAAGGTAATAATCATGGCCATTTCGGCAAATGGATGGGTCGGGATTGAAGCCGCCAATTACAGGGTTAGTAAAATACTTTTGCTGACCAAATATATTAAAAGTGAGCAAAATAACCAGAGCCAATTGAGTTGTTTTCATTGTATCGTCCTAAATTTTGTTTACAGATTTTTATTGATAATCCTGCTTTTAATATTCTATTTTAATATGCAAAGCAGAAGCTTTGTTTTTAGTCCAACGAAGCGAATTGAATTGAAAATCAGCGTAGCTAAAATCTACGAAGTTAAAGACGATTCGCCCAGCAATTGGCATCTTATTTACCTACGCCGAGCTGTGGAGCGTTCCAGCATCATCTATAGAAAATACCATAAATCTACAATTTCACTTTCACTGTTTCACCATCCCTAAAGGACTTATGAAAAACGGTTTTGTTACCCTTTACAATATCCACCTCCAATTTCCCTTTAATTCTTTTCACCAAAATATCAAAATTTGATTCAAATAGCTTGATATTCCTTAAAGACATCTGGTTCCATTTGTGAGGTAATTGTGGACATAAATCAAAGGAGTTGAAACCCGTAGGACGTATTCCAAAAAGTCCTTCGGTGTAAATACGACAGTACAGGGCACTTTCGGCAGATAAATGACGTTGATTCCCCTCCGGATAGGCCTCTACTGCATAAGGTACATGTTCGCCCAAGAGCCTGCGGTTGGAGTAATACTCCAAAAAATCCAAGGCCTTATCTTTTTCACCGGCGGCAAAAACACCTCTCAAGGCATACAGCGTCGACCTGTCCCAGAAAACGTTGTTGCCTGCCTGAGTCGCTAGCCCGTCCTCCGTCCATAAAGTGGGTGAAAACAATGCTGCAATCGTTCCGACTTTCCTTTCAAATATCCCCACATTCAAAGGCATACAAATCCATGACCTCAACACATCATTTCCTTCGTAATACCTATAGGTATCATAGCCCTGAACATAAGAACCAAAATGGCTTTCAATGGCTTTTCTAATACTTTTTGCCCGACTTGAATAATCAGTTAAAAGTGCAACAGGTTTATTCAATTCCTTCCCAAGATAGCCAGCTGAAATGAGCGCATCGTAATAAAGTGAAGAGGTGCAAAGGTTGGCATCCCCTGATGGAAAACGATGTTCCAGCTCGTCGGCATCTGACTTTACCACCCCATTGGCATTCACTTTTCGTTTCAAGAATTCGAGACACCATTCAATCAAAGGCCAAAGATGTTCGGCTTTGGCTTTATCACCCAGTGCTAATGCAAATCGAGCGGCACCATAAGCAATCATGGCTTGGTCGCCCCTGTCCTTGGCGCCATTCCAAATATCCGTACCCTCTGCTATGATGGAACTCGGTATGGGATTGTAATCGTTGTTCATGTAACGGGCAAAATGCTTGTAGGCATTTATAGCAGCCTGATTGCCTGTTTCATAGCCAAGGAAAGGTGCAAAAGGACTAACATATTCGGCCTGGTCATTGGCCCAAATGGCTGCATAATAGGCCTCACCACCAGGACTGTGCATCAAACCACCTTTGGTATCAAAAATACTCTCTGAAGCCCTTAACTTGGCAAAGGCAAAAGCGTTGTTAAGCGTAGCATTGGGTGTTTCCAATACAAGACTCTGCTGCCATTCTGTCACCAATATTTTTCTTGCCTTGAGTTCAGCCTCCAGATCTATTGCAGGCTTCAATTCACCACCCTTGCTTCCACTAATTACCAGAACAAATTGGAGACTATCCCCTACTGCAACATTAAAAATACCTGTTTTTGTCGTTTTCAGTTCTATATTGTATGCACCATAAACACCCTTTTCCGTATCGGTTGTATAGTTCAATTTACAGTCCGGAATTTCAATGCTTATCAATTTGTCTCCCTTGTTTTTCAAGGTGTAAAGTTCAAAATACAGGGCTTGCCTTGTAGAGGGAGAAATCACACGGGTAATTTCAATCACTTTTTCCACTTGGGACTTTACTTTCAGTGTACCATTCAATTCTATTGACAGCACCTTTTCCGGGTTGATTTTCCAACCGTCCACATTGATCATACTAATATAATCCAGGTCAAAATTACGGATCAAGCTTGCATGCGTATTATTGGGAATAGTCCTCAACAAAGGCCAAACCAACCTCCGGTTCAGAAAAAAACTATTGTCACTTTTGATACCATATTTCAAAATTGCAGAAATTTTGAGTCCACTCATCTCAATATTGTCATCATGGGGCAGATTTCCATCATTCTGCCAAATGATGGATCCCACGCCATTAGATTCCCACCTGTTCTTCACGAATTTGTTAGTTTGAGCAAATAGAACAACTATCGCAAATACGAATACCATAAAAGCACAAATTCTTTTCATACGTAAAATTTAGGGAATTTATTTTTTCACTTCTAAAACAAGACTGCCTTTGTAGCTAAAATTGACCTGATAGGTGCTTTTATTCAACGGTTTAGTATTGAATTTAATACTTTTACCTTTCGTGTTTTTAAGTTGTATTTTCGAAGGATTACCGGTCAGTGATAAAGTCAATGAGTTTTCTGCATTCAAACTTTCGAAATGATAACTTATCTTTTCATTCGAATTGTCGATAGAATTAAGCTTCATAGTCGAATTCAAAAGCAATGGTAATTCATTTACTACATTTGATACTTTTACCTCAATTGTATTGTTGCCGTTTACGAGTTTTTGTTCCGGAATCTGCAAACTTCCTTTTATTACTTTACCATTTAACGAATACGAAACAACATTTCCATTGCCAGAGAATCTGAAATTCAGCACTTTATCGTTGTAAGCATAACTTTTAATGCAGTTGATAAGTTGAGCTGGCTGTACAGCTAACCCATAAGGCAAACGTTTTACACCCAGGTTTCCCATGGCACCAAACCATGCTCCCATAGTAAACATTTGTGGTCTGATTTGATGTGCCGACCCCGGAGGGTAATATCCGCTCATTTCAACCATCGAACCCGCCATAGGCAGGTTTTCCCAAGGGATATAACATTCTTTTGCTGCATAGTCAATCGCTTTACGAACTTCCTGCTGGTCGGTGCCTGCTAAATTTAATGAACCAAGTATGGAAAAATATCCAGCCAGAAAATTGTGGTCGGGGTCTTTCACCAAATTATCAAACAGCATTTTCCTATACTTATCCATATCAAGGTATTGTGGATAAAAGGGTGGACAGGTTAACGCCCAGATATAATCGGTGCGGTCAATCTCGTATTTTTTAGCAGTTAGCGTTTTGCCTTCTGTGGTAATCACTTCACCATAAAGAGGTAAATCATTTCCCACGAACATAAATTTCATTTTTTCGGCAAGTCCTGCTGCTTTTGTACCATAATTGTTTGGTAGCCCTTGCGCATTACACATAGCTTCGAGCATTTTGTAAACACTGAAATTCAGCATATTGATATAAATATCATAAGATTTTTCGAGCTTCTGACCCTGAAATAAATCCGGATCCCAACCTAATACGGGTTTGCCCACAGCATTGTCCCAGCCATAATCGCGACTATTGTAAAGCGGTGTTTCGCAATAATAATACCTGTAAAATAAACCCCTTTGGTCGTCGAAACAGTATTTTTCCAACCATTGTACCGATTCCTTCAACAAGTCAAGGTTTTCGTTGCTCACATACTTTTTACTGCCGGTTTGTGTCCAGTGCGTAAATGCATTCCAAATAACATAGAATGCGCCATCCTCTTGCCACTTGGTTATTTTGCCATTTGCCAACTGACCAAAAAACCTGCCACGGGGGCCTTCGTCATGTATTTCAGTCGGGTTTTTCATCTGATAATCCAACCATTTCTCCATTGGATAAAGCCAACCGGAATAGCTCATCCATGGGCAGGCTAGGCCACCTTCGCGCACCCAAATAAGATAGTAAATGGCCTGAATGGAAGCATGCAAAGCACCTGAATGGTCCTGCGAACTCACCCAGATTCGTTTATTGAAATCGATAAGCTCTTGCATTTTGTCATTATCACGGAAAACAACTTGTCCGTTTTCCAGAATTTTGTCCACTGTAGCTTTTGTTGCAGCCATCTGATTTTTTACCGTGATTTTTGAAGCAGAAATAAGCATTTGCTCTACAGGTTCGTGGCTGAGTTCACCTCCAATGTAAAGCGGACTGTTCGACTTCAGGTAGGCGCGTGCGTAAGTACTTCTGCCCCGGTCGGTTTGAAGTTGGTGTCTGAAGTTTCCTTCGCTAAGCAACGCCACAAAGCTGAAATCCAGGCCTCTATCGGGATGATGTATATGAAATGTATTTTTCGTACGCTTTACAATACTATCCTGCTTATCCGATTTGAAATCGACCATTCCTTCACCTTCGAACCAAAGCATAAGGTAAGGCTGATCGAAAACAGTGGCTATGTGTAGTTTACATGTTTTGTAATTTACTACGCTGTGCCACGGATTATATTCTGTATTGACATATTCCGAAGGTTTAAGTTCCGGAAAACTTATTGCGTCAAACAATCGTGTATGGTCATCGCGATTCGAAAAATTGCGCATCCAATAACCATCCTCTTTCCCTGCTTGTGGCGAAATCCAGAGTTCAAGTTGCTGTTTCGAAATATTAAATTCTACCCTAATTCCCGAAGGATTATGCATTAAAAGTAAAATATCGGGCTTTTGACTTGCTTGTGCATTGGCAGTTTTGGCGAAGATAAAACTGCAAAAAATAAAAATTACAAAAATATTAATTCGTGACATTATACAAGATTTAATGGTGATTATTCAGGAATAAAAATAGAATTCAATGTTTATTTCCACTTTTTAGCATTCTTGTTTTCAGCGCTTTTGGCATTCTTTTTAATTTCCTCATACCATTTTTGCATTACAAAAAACGCAAGTTTCTTTTCGCCTTTGTCCGACACCAACCCTTTGCGATTGAAATCGTCCTGAACTCCCGGCAACAAGCGACGTGGTGAGCGGAAATCTTTTAAAATCCAGGGCGTTGTGCCTGCTAACCCGGGTATACGTTTCAGCATATCGACACTTTTTACATACAAATCTTCTTGGAATTCTTCGGTGAAACGTTCCGTTTTTTCGCCATGTTTACCATAAAGTGCACCGCCACCAAACTCGGAGATAATAACTGGTTTCTGAACATCGAAGGTCCAGTTTACACGGTCGCATTTTTCGGGAAGTCCATCGTACCAACCTACATATTGGTTGAAACTTAGCACATCCATTATTTTTGTAAGCGGATCTTCCACTGTCATTACGCCCGGCTTAACTTCGTGTTTTTCCATGGCTGCACCCACAAGGCGCACAGGGTCGAGCGAGCGTACTTTTTCAGTCAATCGGGTTAAAAAACTCAATCGGTCGGGACTTTGTGGTGTTTCGTTGGCAATGGACCATATAATAATATTGGTTCGGTTTTTATCGCGGGTAATATTTTCCACCAACTGATTTTCGGCATTTTTATACGTTTCGGCATTTTTCCACTGTATAGTCCAGTAAACGGGAATTTCCGACCACACCATTAATCCCAAACGCTCCGCTTCGCGCACCATAGCTTCATTTTGTGGGTAATGTGCCAAACGTACAAAATTACAATTCAATTCTTTAGCCCATTGAAGCAAGGTAATTGACTCCTCTTTCGAATATACTCGACCATTACGGTAAGCGGCTTCTTCGTGGATACATATACCACGTAAGAAAACTTCGTTGCCATTCAACAAAATTTTTGTTCCCTGCGTCTCGATGGTGCGGAAACCAATTTCGTCGCTAATTTTCTCAATCTCGGTCTTAATACTTACAGTATAAAGTTTCGGATTTTCGGGCGACCAATATATAGGTTTGATTTTGCATTCGAATGAAGCAAATCCGTTGGCATCGGGTGTAAGTTGTTGGGTAATTTTCAATTCAGGAATTTCTACATTTATTGTTTTATTGAGCTGCTTACCATCCAGTTGCACCCATCCTGTAAGTGTATTTTTATCTCCTTTCTTTAGTTGAATATAATAATCGCGTATAAAAGTAGCAGGTGTTTCAACTAATTGCACACTGCGTGTAATGCCACCATAATTCCACCAGTCTGTATTTTTGGTAGGTACAGCTTCAGCATAGCGCTTGTTATCAACCTTAACTACAACAGAATTTTCGCCGGACTTCAGTATTCCTGTAACCTCAAAATTAAATGATGTAAATCCACCCACGTGTTTGCCCACTTCCTTTCCATTTACAAACACAATTGCCTCATAATTCACAGCTCCAAAATGCAAAAACACACGTTTATCTGCTTTTAACTGATATTGAAAGCGATTGCGGTACCAAGCCGTTCCTTCGTAGTAATAAAGTTCGGAGCGTTGGGTATTCCAATCGCCGGGAACAAATAGCGATTTATCGGTTGCAAAATCATATTCCTGCAAAACCGACTTATCCAAATTTGTGTTGTCAGATCCAAAAAGATTTACAACTTCCGTATGTGGTGTGCCGTGATAGCCCCAATAACCACTTTCGTAGGGGTCGACAATAGTTCGCCACAGTCCATTAAGCGAAATAGTCTGTCGCCCTTGTACATTAATAATCTGAGGGCTAACCTGTGCATTGCCTACCGAAAATACGGCTGCAATTAAGAATAATACAACGAATAAAGCAATTCTTTTCATTTCAAAAAATATTAAATTTATTAAACTTTGATTTCAGTGAATATAGACCTGCAAAAATAGCAAATTATATGGGATAAAAACTTGTGCAATATAATCATATACTGATACTAATTCAACAATTCCAACAGTATTCCAGAATATTAACACATAAATAGTTGTAAGAAAAGTACTGTAATTAGATATAAAAGTATCATTTATTTTGTGTCGAAACCGATACATTTGCAACCGTATAACTACTTCTATTAAAATCTAATACAATATATCCACTGTATGAAGCTAAACGAATTTTTCAGCACAAAAAAAGGAGCTAAAATACTTTTCATCCTGTTCGGGACAGGATCTATCATCTGGTTTTTAATTCGCGTTATTCCCAAGCCAAGCCGAGCCACTTATCCTTGCATGCGGGCATCTTATCCGGTCATGTCAGCTTTTGTGGTGTACATTATCGGCATGGTATCGTCTGTTTTTTTATTCCGGAAAAATCTGGCAAAATATGCTATGGTGATTGCACTGCTGGTATCCGTATTTTTCGCCTTCAAAAGTGGCACTGACGATTCAAATGCAACGGCTCCACTTGTTTTAAAATCCTATAGTTATTATACCGACCAGGCCAATCAACCTGTTGGTGTGGCCAAAGGAATTTTTCCTGGCAGGGTAGTTTGGGTGCACAATCCCGCTCTAACAAACGAAAATATTACACACGCTTATAATACCACCAATCTGAACAACTCGGATGTTTGGTACATGGATAAAAATTGTAATCAGGCAATATCGGATTCGATGCTCGTTTCGGCTATTCGGCGTATCAGCGGAAAATACAATATTAAAGAAGCATGGGATGAGCTATTTAAATATTTTAACAATTCGCAGGGACGAGGCATGGTGGGCTATACCAAAGGCGAAAAAATTGTTGTTAAACTAAATACCACCAATGCCGGAAATTCCACGGCTGAATTTTATAGTTTAAGGCAGAAGTGGCAAATTCCGAACAATAAATTAGACAGAATGGACTCTTCGCCTCAGTTGGGATTGGCTATTTTGAATCAATTGATAAATGTGGTTGGAGTTGACCAGCAAGATATTTGGATTGGCGATTTTTATCGCAATCTGCGCGATGAGTATTATCTCAAATTCAAAGCCATTTATCCAAATGTACATTATATGGATGGCGGTAAAGTAGCTCTTACCACAAACAAGCGAGAGGCTACTGCTACTTCGGCTGAACAATTAATGAAATTCAGCGACAAAAAATTCACATCCACCTTGCCACAACCACTACTCGATGCTACATACTTTATTAATTCTGCCTGCCTGAAATCGCACAACGAAGGTGGAATAACCATGTGTGCCAAAATGCATCAGGGATCTATTTGTAACACGATAACGCAAACCTACAGAGATGATAACAACGTGCTGCAAACAATTACAGCCAATACAGCCGCTTCGCAATCGGCTCAGTTTATGCACTATTCGCTTCCCGCTAACAATCCTACCGAAAACAGCTATCGCCACATGGTGGATTATATGGGACATAAAGAACTGGGCGGTAAAACACTGTTGTACATCGTGGATGCTACATGGGCAGGCCGTAGCTGGGATGGTATTATCGAAAAATGGCAGATAGCTCCATTCAACAACGATTTCCCTTCGTCATTTTTCGTTTCGCTCGACCCTGTGGCTATCGAATCGGTGGGCTTCGATTTGCTGCTGGCCGAGTACCGTAACAAAGATGCCTCAATTCAATATCCTTTTATGCAAGGTGCCGACGACTATCTGAAACAAGCTGCCGACCCCACAAAATGGCCAACTGGCATAGTTTACGACCCTGAAGGCGACGGAACACCCATTGGAAGCTTGGGCGTGTACGAACATTGGAATAATCTGACAGACCGCCAATACAGCCGGAATTTGAAAACAGGTAGTGGTATCGAACTTGTGTACTACAAAACTCTCGAAAGTGATAATTACCAAAACGAATTTACTGCGATTGAAAATATTGCGGGTATTAATTTTCGGATTTACCCTACCGCATTTAACTCCAATCTACATATTGAAATTGCGAATAACGAACGTATTAATATGACTTTATATACTTTAAATGGTAAACAGCTATTCCAACAAACTTTCAATGGTCGGTTTAGCTGGAATGGCATGACAGATGCTGGTGAAATGCTAAAAAAAGGCTTTTATATAGTGCATCTTAAAGATGCAAACAGCCATAGAACAATTACAACCTGCAAAGTCGTAAAAATTTAAAAACAAAAATACATGAGAACATTTTTATTTCTTAATGCCCTTTCGTTTCTACTTTTTTTCACAGCTTGTAAACCCGAAGAATCGACAACTGAAATTGGTTTACCTTCGAATATAATTACAAAAATCACGATTGATAAGAACGGAACAAAATGGATTGCCACTGATAAAGGCATGGTAAGTTTCAATGGCGAAAAGTGGGTGGTTTATCCAAATTCAGTTGTATTAATAAATGAGCCTGTTTTGGATATTGCTATAAATGAAAATATCTTGTTAGCATCAACTTACAAAGGAGCATTCAAATCTGGTTTTATCAATCAAACCCTGAACGAATCAAAACTTTACAATAAAAACACAAATGGTTTGGTGAGCGACACTGTAACTAAAATTGCTGTAAACACTTCAAACATCCTCTTCTTTGGAACTCCCAAAGGTTTATCGATTCTTAAAGATACAACATGGACTTTTTACGATGGTCAATGGGGTCGTAAAAAAGATAATTTTCTAACAACCGCCAAAATTACCGGAATAGCTACAGCGAAAAACGGTTGGAATTATATCTCTACCGAAGGGCAAGGTGTGTCGTGTTTTAATTTTGTTGATGCTGTTACAGGTGCTACTAAATATTTTTTACCGTGGGCTGATGGTTTAAATTCGGATGTGGTTTACACCGTTGTGATAGTGGACGATAGCTGTCAGTGGTATGGTACTGATGCCGGAGCTTCATATCACACCAGCAACCAAACCAAAGCAAATTGGGACTTGCATTATTCGGTGGAACGTGGTGGATTGGCGTCTGATTCGGTGTATTCAATTGCAAAAGATACCAAAAATAATATTGTTTGGTTTGGTACATATAGAGGTGTAAGTAAGTTGGAAAATAATGTGATAACTAATTTTACAACAAAAGATGGTTTAATTGACAATAAAATTAATACTTTAGCAGTTGATACCGATGGGTCAGTGTGGTTTGGTACAAATAACGGTCTTTCGCATTTCAAAAACGGAAACTGGAAAAACTATACAAAGAAATAATATTCTGCCCCAAACCACTAAAGGGGCTTTAAGACTTATAAAGTGACTTATTTAGCTACTGATTATTTAAAACCACAAACAAAAAAAATGATACACAAATTAACCATAAATTGTTTTATTCCCCCTTTGGGGGTTAGGGGGCTTTTTATTATTCTGCTTTTTGCAATCAATACAGTTGTAAAGTCGGAAGATCATGTCGGCGATAGCATACAAGCTTTTCACACTAACACTGTTCCGGTCATCGATGCCGATTCATCCGACTTATGCTGGCAAGATGCAAAATGGCAACCAATAAATTACTTTTGGATAAACTACGGAGTA